>DATEHP010000137.1:0-199557 GCA_035279505.1 Candidatus Sulfotelmatobacter sp.
GTTCTCGCAACGCTTCAGTCGCTCGACCGCCATTCGACGGAACTCGTTCGGATACCGTCCCTTTCGTCTCCTCGCCACTTGCAGTTCCTTTCCCTGCAAAGTGTGCCATTTCCGCTTGTCTCAAACTAGGGGTTCAGTCCAGCCAAGTCCAGCGATTGGCTGTCATATGCGGACGAGAGAGCGTCCGGCTGTTGGAACGTCAGTATCTACCTCCTCACTGATTAATCATTCGCCCCACAGCCTAGTCCGCAAAACTCGGGTTATCTCATTTTTTGCGCCTGTGAGAAACTCGGAATGGCATACGTGATCCTCAGCCCGCCGCTGCCGATGACATAGTCGTCATGGCTTTGAGAGTCTCGGGAATTTCGACTCCAATCGCTTTGACTTGAGCACCATGGCAAATAGGATATGCAAGGCTATGACTCGCGACTTGCATTATCACTGAATCTTGCTCGATTCTCTTCGACAACCAGCGATTGATCCAGTAGGCGCTTATCATCGCAGTCTTCTTCCGCGGGTCGCTCTGCGGAACAATGTAGTGCGGTCTTGTTTCAAGCCCCATGAGCAATCGACGAAAATTCTCGGCCAGGGGAATGCCGTATACAATGCGTCGATTACCATGTTTTAAGAGTATGTCGCTGGGAAGACCAACGAGTGTCAAGGCTTCCCTCATTTTTCGCATCAAGGGATTTACGCCTTCGCCAAAGATGCTGTTAACTTTTCTCCCTTGTTTGGAGCGACCCAACAACGCATCTCCTAACCGGACGGATTCCTTGCTGAAATGGAAGGACCCAAACCCCTGACTTGTTCCAAGTTCTTCATACCGCAGGCACAACGAGGTCTTTCCATCAACAGCAATCGCGGGGAGCTTCACACGATTATATTGGCTAGATCCATTTCCATAGAGACTCGTCGTGCAAAGTAGCACGAGTCGAGGGATTCTCTGTACTTTCTTCCCCTTCATGCCAGAAGCAATAATGCTCACGTGATCGGCATACTTTTTAGCGTAAGCTCGAACCACCTCGGGACTGCCCATGAGCAGGCAGGTCAGTTTGCCTCCTAAAATCGCGTTGTATGGCGCAACTGCACCGCAGACCATGATGTCCATCATGCCAATGCCGACACGCTCTGCCTTGCCAAATCGCACAACCCGCTTCAACGCATCCCGAACATTTGGCTGTTTAACAAATCGGCGTAATTCTTGCTTTGAGAGAGCCTCAAGATTTTCGTTATCCAGAACCCTCTGGACATCGAGGAGGGCGGCCAGCCGATTGCACCGTTTGCTCCGATATAAGTATGTTTCAGCCAGAGCAGTCCAATCCTTACCCGTACGTGCTTTGCCGCTCTTGTGAGCGGCACTTTCCGGACTCTTGCGATGCAGCTTTATCGATCTCACCGCCTCCCTTCGAAGCTTCGCGATCACCTTCGGAGACGTCGCTTTGAGGTCTTTGACGGTGAGCAGGCCGTCCCTAATGAGATCGGCAGTGTATATTCCCTTTAGAAACTTCCGCAGTTGCTCAAGTAAACAACGAATCGCTTTCCGGTCGGGATTGGTAGCCAATGCAGCGACTGCGGTATCGGAATCCCATCCAATCCACTTGTCCCGAATTGACTGTTGAATGACCGAACTTGCCAGGGCCGCGATTCCAACTACCGGATGATCGGGAACCGCCCGGTCACGAACCAGAATCATGAGGTTACGCCCTGGCACACTGCGATAGACGTTGACCCATGTGTGGCGAAAGTATCGCCAGATATCATTCAATCGCAGTCCCGTCTCGGAGCAAACTTCTTCTGGAGTCACAAACTGCAGATATGGATCGATGATTCCCGCCAAGCAACGTGAGCGCTCATTTGGATCTTGATAACTTGCGGCTCGGCGGAGGCTGAGAGCCAGTTCTTCACCGTCCCGAATCACGGAATAGATAGAGTGCCAGCCCTTGGACGTGAGCCGCCTTCGCTCCATCCGCTTAATGAACTCCTGCACGCACGGCTCGCTGAGTTGTGCATCGCGTTCGATCAGGTGTTTCTGGCGAATGCGGTCCTTTTGAAGGACCGGGGATTCATCATGTTTGTCGGGGGGAAGCAGTACGATTCGCGAGTGCCGTGTCTCGACGGACCAGCCGTGCAACGCAAGATCAAGAAGCAGGTTGCATACCAGCATTAGCCTGAGTTCGTCGCTCGTTGGTCGCTCAAGGTATCCGCAGGCTTCCAGCCGCAGCTTCCGAACCTCTTCGGCAAGGTTATCCGGAGAGTGAAATGCACGTGTAAGCCGTCTGCAAAAAAGAATCAGTTTGGCCTGAAGACGGCCGACATCAGGAGCAATCGGAATGGCTTGATTCACACATTTCAACATGAGGCTCTAGGATAGGAAAGCTGCCACCGCATCACTCCAGATTTGGCGAAACCGCCTCATTATCTCACGGGCTCTTGGCCCATTTACGAGGCACTCCGCTCTTGCGCAGGAAACCAGCAACAGGAGCACGTACTGAAGCCCATCCTGTCGGCCTCCGGCATTGCCCTCGGAAGCCAATTGCCGGTATGCGCTGGAATAGAAGGGATGACACTCGTTGATATTCAGTGATAGCAGCCCGTCGCGTAGTTGGGCTGAAAAGAACAGGTTGTGCTGTTCGGGATTGTGAGTGACGGCGAATCGTAACCCATGGACTCCATCGTTGCGCTTTCTCAACAGCTTCAGTCCCGGCTGTTTGTCGCTGAGGGTTGAACTCCCGCGCAGCGACCGCGGGGGTTCAAGCAAGTGGTCCCGTGCCTGCAAACGTTTTAACGTGTGACTGCGCATTCCTTCTCCTTTAATGGTCGTGAACTTACTGCGGACACGACTATTAAGTTCACGAGCAATCCGCTCAATTTCCGGTGTGAGAATCGACGAAACCAGCCGAGTAGGGTTGATCTTTTGCTTGCTGTGCGTCACCCCAAAAAGTTCATCCAGTTCGGGAGTAAAGGCCACTTCGCATCGCCACCAATCATCGTAGTTCTCTTTGCGCTTTGTGCCCATGAAATACCAGCCATAATCGATTTCTCTGCCAGCCCGGACGATCGACACGCCCGCATTTTTCGCAATGCCGAGATCATTTTTCTTCTCATTCGAGAAATGGTGCCACTTTTGAACAGGTAGTTCGGAGAACCGGACCGAAACAACCGAGACCGATACGCGCGCTTTAACAAATGCTGGCACCCGAAGTTTGTATTCGAGCGGGGGTCCATAAAGCTTCGCGCCCGAAAGGCTACCGGCTGGTGCGAGGAAGAGCGGATCAAACGGCCGGACTTTAGTTCCATTGACCTTGATCAACCGGCCGTCGTGGATGGCCTGGCGGAAGATGCGCCCGAACTCCGCCAGGAACTTAAGTTCGAGAGTCTGGGTATCATCGCAATCAAGCCGATCGCACTTGCTAAGGACTACGATGGTACCGCTTCGAGTGCGCGGGCGAATCGAGATCTGCGTGATCCGCGGCTTCGGCACCGCGCGCATTGAATTCGTCGCTATTTCATCCACATCCAAGTAACTGCTCCAGACTCGCGATGAATCGGTCCAGGTGAAGACCTCCAATCGCCGCGCCTGACTCAGCCCACCGTTGGGCAGCCCCATTCCATAGCGCCCCGTTGCCACTCGTGAGCCGAATCGCGTGGTACCGCCGAACTGAAGCGCAAGCCGCAACACGGCTGGCGTCATGCCGGCCCCATCGTCAGTAACCCGGATAATCGAGGTGTTGGTTGCGCCTTCCTTCGCATGTTCGATGGTGACATTAACGTGTTTCGCGGATGCCTCCAGAGCATTGTCCACGAGTTCGGCTATCGCCGAACCCGTGCTTTTATAGCCGGTGTCTCTAGTGGCTTCGATGAACGACCGTACGGCAACTATGGGGAAAGGCTTCATTGGGTCTCCAGCGGCTTTGTATGGAATGCAATTGGATGTTACGAATAGCACTGAATGTTAGACGTAACTATTGACAGGAGAAGGGTTTGCCGCCACAATTGTGCATTCCCCTTGGCCAAGTTTGAATTTAGGACTCCATGCGTAGCCACGATTCTGCCTCGGGGGTGGTCAAGTCCGCAGTCCTTTTCCTCCCGCGCGCTGTGCACTGGGCCCATGGATATCCTCCGCTCACATGAACCTGAATGAATGGCAAGAACGGCTCTCGGCGCACTTCGCACATCTTCGTGATGAGCGCGCCGACAAGGGGCAACATCGAACGATCTACGCGCTGGAGCACGGACTTGATAAGAGCCAGTTGGATGACCTGAGTTGCCAAATTCATTTGTTCCTGGAAAATTCACGACCGGCAGAGCGTCATTATCTGGCGTGGGCGGTTTATGCAGCTGAAGTTGGGTACCGCTATTCAGGCGACGAATACTGGGACACATTCTTAGAGCTCACGCCCAATTGGGACAATGCCTACCGAAATTACATCCGCGACGCTTACTGCGAGTTCCATCATGTTTTCAAGGCTACTCGGCCACGCGGACGCTGGGCTGAGCATTTCAAAATCATCTGCTGGCCGATAGGGCACGCCATTCTGCCTCGGGATCTACAGAAGGAACTCGCACAAGTTCTGTACGACTTGCGGAGCTCTTTCGATACCGATCTCTTGCGTGATCCGGAAGCTTTTGGAAAAGAGATAAGGGATGCAGCTTGGAACTCCGGCGCACGATTTCGCAAGTTTGTGGAAGACCAACTCCTGGTTGGACAAATTGCCACGGCACTTTTGCTCAGCGATGAGGAGAAAAAGCATGCGCGGGTTCTGACAGCAACGCTTGACCGCATTAGTAAAGACCTGGACCAGAATCGAAAGTCCAGAGAGTGGCTCACCTACGCGCGGCAGAGAGCGCACCAAGTAAACATTCGCGGACTCTTGCGAGAGACTCCCAGATATGAAACTGACGAGATTTCGTCAGGCTCGTCATCAACGCTCACACTGCGAGATCGCGAGGTCCTCGAACTGGGACTTGAGCCAGACTTGACACTCATGAAGACGGCACCGAACACGTGGTCCGTTCGCCTCAAAGCTGACCTTACCCGCTTCATTCGACGTTTTCCAGCGCTCCGGGAAACGGTAGCGAATCAACGATGTACCGTTGCGGGCACAGAGCCCAGAGTATTTCTGAAAGGTTATTTTCTTTTCGGTGATCAGGAAGTCACACTAGCGCGTTGGCCAGCATCGGATGAGCTACTCATAAAATTCGAGCAGGCCCAACCCGACTTGGAATATCTGCTGACCGCGGAGTGTCTGCTCCGGCCAGGGCCGATATGGCTCTTCAAGGTGTCGCAAGACGGTCTTGCCCGCCATGTCAAAACAGGCGCCGTCAGGCCAGGGGCGTCCTATGTATTAGTTGCTCGTACGTCCGATTCTTTCCCAGCGACACTCAATGTCACGAACGTTACCCTTAACTGCACAGGAGTTCGCGCGGTTCAATTTAACGTTCCAGATGTCGTCTCGAGAATCTACACGGAGGACCTTGATAGCCTCCACTTGCATCTTAGCAGCGGTCTAGAACTGGCTCCGCTGAGTATTCCCGCGGCCAAATGGGACGACGCTGGGGCTGCTGAGTGGCTCTCGACCGACCAGCCTTTGGTTAGAGTCTCTGCGGATTTCGCTGTCGACGAAATTCTCTTGAACCTGGTTGGCCCCTCGCCGGCAAAGCTTGAGCTTACCAAGCCCGTATGGCCGTTGTTCATTGATTTAGGAAAATTGGCTCCCGGTGTCTACGAGTTGCACGTCGTGTTCTCGCGCCCCGGCAACGAGCCTTTGATTCCTACCTTCCTACAGTTCACCATCCGTCCAGCAAGAGTATGGAAGGGCGACCGCCCGGCGGCCACACCTTTCGCAGTTCACGTATCTCCCGCAGTTCCCACACTAGACGAACTGTGGGAAGGGCAAGTCGCTATAGAACTACAGGGCCCACAAAACCAAAAGGCAGATTGCGAGATAAGATTTCTAGCGGATGGCTCGGTCATCCATGAACGCAAATTTGGTCCAGTTAATTTGCCCTGCTCCGCAGTTCAATGGTCCGATGTGTGGCAGCAAATAACGTCCGACAAAGATAGTGAGAACGCTTTCGACGCAAGCGCTGAGTGTGAGCTCACGATTCGTTGTGAGCTCGGCAGGTATATCATGCGCGCCGCAAGAGAATCCAAGCCGCTCAGATGGATAGTCAAACAGGAGAACAGCGGGTATTTTTTGCGATTCAAGCAGCTTGACGACCGGGCCTCGGTTGTATTTTCACGTTATCAGTTTAGGAACCCTCTCGAGATCGGAAGCCTATCGGAAGACGCGGTTTCAGGTTTTCGCGTTTCTGAAGAGGGTGGACTGTTTGTGGCAAGCACGGCGGATGAGACAGCATCAGTCGTAGTTCCACCGGTTATTCACTCGTTTAAGTGGCTGGCTGCTGATGTGGTTGTATCGTCGCCTAGCCACTCAGAGAGCGGTCTCTGCCAGCTCGTGCGTGCGCTTGAAATATGGCACGGTGCACGCGCAATCGGTAATCTTTTCGCACTGAGGCGCAAGACTGCGGTAGTGCAGGCGTTGAATGAGCAAACCATCAGGTTGCTCTGCGGCGATGAATGGCTAAAGTACGAACGCCTGCATGCGAACAACCGAATTTCCGTTGATGATCTCGCTAACTTTATTTCGCGTGGAGTTATTTATGGACGGATCGGCTCTGAACTGCGCCTGAAGCGTGGGCAATTACGGAGTCAAACAATACCTGAGAATGCGGAACTGATCAGTCGCGTATGCCGCGACTACCTCGACCTACCAGTGTTCTCTACAGCTCGAGACCACGGTGTTAGCCGTCAACAATGGGTGACTGAATTCGGATACCGGATGTTGAGCGCTCCTCATTCCGTCCGGAACTGGGCCCAGCAGGACTTTGTACCAGCAATTGGCTATCTGTTCAGAAACTCCGTTCTCTGCCGCATCATACGATTTAGCCTGCTGCTGACCGACGTAAAGGACCGCAATCAAGAGAGCCTGGAGGCCGCCAGGGTATGAAGATCATCTCTACAGGCGAAGCCGAAGCGATAGCCGTCTCCTGCCTGGGATTCGATGGTGAATACACGGATCTCACAACGCCCGAAGCGTTATCTGCTCTGATCAGGAAAACCGCAGCTTTCATGTGCCCATGCAGTTCACAAGCCCTTCAGAGGGCCGTGACCGCTCTTCTTCGACCGATCCAAGCTAAAGACGATCTGGATGCGAGTGTCAGTGACGCAATCGATTCCATCCTTGACTATGGAGATCTTGTGGAGGCCGATGGGACAGATGCCCAGAACGCAGGACCACTCATCTACCTGGCGCCACCGAGCTTTGTACAGATCTCGGAGCAATTGCTTCTGATATTCGGCATTGTTCCCGACGGCGAAGACTCTGTCCCGCCCGAACTGAGGAGTGGCATATCTCCAGTCATGACTGCGCGGCGCTTACGAGTGGGTGATGCGACAGAGGCAACTGACGCATTGCTTCAAGCTGGATATATTCGCCTGAAACTGGAGGCATGGCTAAAGTGCCCTACGGTTCAGGACCCTTCTGCCTTAGTATCACAGTACGATCAAGCGTTACTCGAATCTGGTCCAGCTGGTACTCCGGAAGATGTAATGATCATCGACCCAAGCCGGCCGGTGAAGTTTTACAAAGGCCGATGGGCTCCGCTGAAAAGACAAACCGGCCGTTTCATCGCACGACGGTCGAAGGCGTATGGGGCACAATTGTGGTGCTATATAGAAGCCGTTGACGGCAACGTAACCCACTTATTGGACTTGCCGCACGTCGAGAAACAATGGAATGCATTCGACGAAGCACGGCATTTACTACAGGCCTTAGACGCGGCTGCAGGCAAGCCGCAGATCTTCAGGATACGCAGAGATAAGCGCAAGGGTACTGCTAGTATGGACGTTTTTTCTCCTGTTCCCACGTGGGCCTCGCGTAAATGGGATTCAGTCGGTATCAAAGCAATTCCGAATGCCGCCTTGTTCTCTTATGTGTTTTCGGATGCAGATATTGATGCCGAATGCAGGTTTGCCGCAGAGAGGATGTGGCTAAAGCAAGAATGAGCGACTCAACCATAACCACCATTGATCAAACGATAGCTGACCTCCAGTCTTCCCTGCGGGAGTACATAGAGGCTGCATATCATATTTCAGATCCGCGCATGGTTGGCCAGAGAGCTGAACTTCTGCGCGAGTGCGGAGTGATTTACCAGAGACCGTTCCTGGAGAGTACGCCGCGCTATGTTGCAGGGCCGAAATATTCTGAGATTCCTGGCTTGGATGTCAAGGTGTCCTCCCTTTTGACCTCTCTCGCCACGTTGGATGAGGAGAAGCCAGTCCTGTTCAATCCGCCCTATCAGCATCAAGCAGAAGCGCTTGAAGGAGTTCTGGTCAAGAACAAGAGTCTTATGATCATGACCGGGACGGGATCAGGTAAGACCGAGAGCTTTCTCCTGCCAATACTCGGGAAACTAGCTCGCGAGGCCGTACATCAACGATCTTCGTTTGAGAAACACCATGCTGTGAGAGCGATGATTCTGTATCCAATGAACGCGCTCGTAAATGATCAACTGGGTCGCCTCAGACTCTTATTCGGCTCCGACAAGTTGAGCAAACAATTCGAAGCGTGGGCAGGCCGCCCCGCTCGCTTTGCCAGGTACACAAGCCGAACATTGTATCCGGGTGTGCGCAATCCCAAGAACAACCCGTCGAAGGATTCTGAAAAGCTCGCTCCCATCGGGAAATACTATGTGAAGCATTTACAAGATGCATTGGATCCAGTTTCGCCGAATCATGATTCGGCGAAGAAGCTTGTCCAAGAGTTGAAAAGCAGAGGAAAGTGGCCAGCGAAGCCTGATTTGCTCGCCTGGTACGGAAAACCGAATAGCAGATGGCAAGACCAAAAAACCGGAGAGTTTAAGCGCTGCGTAACGCTGCCACACGATCAAGAACTCCTGACCCGCCATGAGGTCCAGGCTGCGCCGCCGGACATCCTTGTCACGAACTACTCCATGCTTGAGTACATGCTTATGAGGCCTCTCGAGCGACCCATATTCGACCGTACAAGGGAGTGGCTAGAGTCGAATCCACTGGAAACGTTCCTCCTGGTTATCGATGAAGCCCACCTCTACAGAGGAGCGCAAGGCTCGGAAGTTGCGCTCCTGATTAGAAGATTGCGACAACGGCTTGGGATCTCAGCAGATCGACTGCAAGTGATTTGCACGACTGCCAGCTTCTCTAAACATCAAAATGCGCCAGAGTTCGGAGCACAGCTAACAGGCAAGGAACCGTCGGATTTCCTCCCGGTCACAGGTAAGCTCGCGCTCCGATCACCCGAACGCCCGGCAACAAAGAGCGAGACCGACAAACTCAGCTTGTTCAATTTGGCGCGGTTCTATTCCGACAATTCGGATGAGCGAAATCAGGAATTGCAAGCCGTTTGCGCAGCCATAGCAAAACCCTTCGATTCGGGCGACTGGCAGCTATCGTTATTCAATGCATTTCAGGACTTCGCTCCGTTGAACCGGCTCGTCAATGTGACAATGCAGCAAGCCCTCTCTCTCCCTGATCTCGCGCAGGAGATCTTTCCAGCGGCTGACCCAGCGCAGGGCTCGAAGGCCCTAACCGCATTGGTTGCGCTTGGCAGTGCGGCAAGGAAATCGCAGTACGAACCGGGATTACTCCCATGCCGTGTTCATTCCTTTTATAGGGGTCTCCCAGGGCTTTGGGTGTGCATGGATCCTGAGTGCACCGCCATAGAGAAGACGGTCGGCCGTCCGGTTGGAAAAATGTATCCCCAACCGCGAGAAGTGTGCGAATGTGGCGCTCGCGTCCTCGAGCTTTATACTTGCCGAAGCTGCGGAACGGCATATGCGCGTTCTTATACGGACGATGTCCAGGCGCCTACTTATCTTTGGGCCGAAGGTGGGGCCGTTTTGCGCACCGCAACGGGGCAGAAGGATGAACTTCAGACTCTAGATTTGTTGCTAGAAAGTCCAGTGCTTCCTGAGGTGGAACCTGCAGAGTACGACCTGACTACAGGCCGCCTAAATCCACTAAAGCCGTCCCCACGGTCGCGGACTGTATTCCTGCCTAAGAATCGTTCCACGCCATTCCAGGAAGACGCGGAAGCAGATGCCCGTGCTCAAGCTAGTCTAGGCGAATTCAAGCCGTGTGCGGTTTGTGGCCAGACCGCCGCTTTTGGAAGAAGCTCCGTTCAGGATCATCAGACCAAGGGTGACCAACCGTTCCAGGCACTGATCACCGAGCAATTGCAAATTCAACCTCCGAGTCCAAAGCCGGCGACTCGCCTTGCGCCACTACGTGGCCGAAAGGTGTTGATTTTCTCTGATTCACGACAGACCGCTGCTCGCCTCGCGCCCAACCTCCAGCGATATTCAACCCAGGATGCTCTCCGGCCTCTCATTTGTGCCGGCTATCAAATCCTCTTACAACAACCGACTATTCGAAAGCTCCTCTCGCTGCAGGACCTGTACTTGGCGGTCTTGCTGAGTTCGAAGCAGTTGGGTGTGCGACTTAGACCGGAATTGAAGGCAGGAGAGAATTTCAGCGAGGAGATTGCTGTTGAGAATGCGCTTAAGAACGGTGCATTGGGCGATCCTGAAAAGATGCTCGAACTCTTTTCCGATGTACGTTCGGCGACACCACCAGAATCGCTCCTTCTGAGAATTATTGACACCCTGCTAGACCGCTACTACGGGATGGACGCCCTTGCCCTGGCTTCGATCGTGGAACGTGAAAAACATACAGAAAAGATACTCACGTTACCAAACCTGCCTGGTGTGGCCGAATCTCCCGAACAGAAGATCGCAGTAGTGCGTTCCTGGTTACGTCAATGGCAACGGACCGGATTTTGGCTGGATCGCATGCCTCAGGCTTGGTGGCAAGTGAATGTTAAGTCACATACTGGCGTCTTCACGGGAATGCGCAATCTCTGGGACAACAAGGGCGCAAAGAGTGAATTCGAAAAACAGTGGCTGCCGAAGTTACGCGAATGGTTTTCGAGCCCTATCCCAGGTGGAAAGTATCGGCTGAATGGAGGCGACCTAAGCCTCGCAATTGGAGGCGAGTGGGCCTATTGTTCAACCTGTCAGACTGCGCAACGCCCATTCCCCGGGCGCAATTCATGTATTAACTGCGGCCAGAAGACTGTTGTCGTAATTGATCCAAACACAGATCCCGTGTTCACGGCCCGCAAAGGATACTACCGCGCCACGACAGTAGCCGCGCTCGGCACACCATCGGTGGCGCCCTTATCACTAATCGCCGCGGAACATACTGCCCAGTTAAACACCGCACAAGCCAAGGACGTTTTTTCGAGGGCGGAAGAGTTTGAGTTGCTGTTCCAGGATGTAGATCTGGGGCCAGACGAGCGAAACCATGAGAGACCGGCTATTGACGTGTTGTCCTGCACGACGACGATGGAGGTTGGAATCGATATCGGTACGCTCTCCGGAGTGTCGCTTAGAAACATGCCTCCAGCGCGGGCGAACTACCAGCAGCGAGCTGGTCGTGCAGGCAGGCGCGGAAATGCAGTTGCAACAGTGACCGCTTTTGGAAGTGCTGACAGCCATGACGACCACTACTTTACAGATCCCGATCAAATGATTCGTGGTCCCGTGCAAGATCCGAGACTGACGTTAGACAATTACGAGATCACCCGACGCCATGTAACGGCATTTCTCTTGCAGAGATATCATCAAGCACGCCTTCCAGACATTGCACCTTCTGACCAGCCCCACTTGTTTGCTGTTCTTGGAAGCGTCGCTGAATTCAAGAACGAGGAGTCATTACTTCATCGCGACGATCTTGTCGGGTGGTTACAAGAGAATGAAGCGGACCTCAGAAACGAAGTAGCGAGTTGGATTCCTGAGGAAATCTCCGAGGAAGACCGGT
This sequence comes from Candidatus Sulfotelmatobacter sp., assembly GCA_035279505.1. Taxonomy (GTDB): domain Bacteria; phylum Acidobacteriota; class Terriglobia; order Terriglobales; family Acidobacteriaceae; genus Sulfotelmatobacter. The sequence goes on from DATEHP010000137.1 coordinate 11,921, forward strand.
CGCGCCTTCTCACGAAGCTCGTGACCGAAACGACAAGCCAAATCGACAAGGCTATCGATTGGGGTTTGCAGGAAAAGGACAGTAAATCGGAAACCGACGAGATGGCAGAGGCGCCGGCAGAACCTGACGAGGAAGCGCCACCGCCTGACACGCTACAAACCAACCTGCTGGATCGACTCCTGTATAAGGGCGTCTTGCCACGGTACGCCTTCCCCACGGATGTGGCGACATTCTATGTTTTTGATAGGGATCGCTCGACTCGCTTTCGGCCGGAGTTCGTCTTTACGCCCTCCCAGGGTCTTTCTGTTGCTCTCTCGCAATACGCCCCCGGGAAAGAAGTCTGGGTTGGAGGAAAGAAATATACATCTGGCGCGATTTATTCACCCATAAAGAGTGACAGGTATGAGGCGTGGCAGAGCCGCCGTTTGTATTACGAGTGCTCGGTCTGCAAATACGCTAAATCCGTGGAGAGAAAAGACGGTGAGCGAGGCGAAAGGCTGGACTGCCCGGCCTGTGGTGAGGTTGCCACCTTTGGTGCCGCTCGCTACTGGCTGAGGCCGCCCGGTTTTGCACACCCGGTTTTTAAGGACGAGGAAACTTCACCTGATGACATTCCGGTTCGGAGCTACGCAACCCGAGCAAAACTAGTCGCGCCCACGCCACCGGACAATGCTGCCTGGGCCCATGTAAATGATCGGCTGCGTGTTCACCACATCAAGGACCATTTGCTCGTCACAAATCGCGGTCCTTCGGAGGAGGGATACGACTACTGCACGAAATGCGGTCTCATTGAACCGTCCGCTTCGCCGATATCGCAACTCGCCGGCCCTCACAAGAAGCCGTTTCCGGACGAAAAGGAACCGAATTGCGATGGAAATGCTACCGCTCGTGGGATTGTCCTCGGCACAGATTTTATAACCGACGTCCTCCTGGTCTCGATGACAGTTGACGAACCAATCCTATTGGCACCGTCGTTGTTGGCCACCGATATTGCGCTTCGCACCGTGAGCGAGGCCGTTTCCAAGGCGGGCTGCATTCTTCTCGAGTTGGAGCCAACCGAGTTGCAAGCGGAATATCGGCCCGCTCTGACTCCGCTTGGTAAACTCGGCAGGCAGGTTGAGATCTATATGTATGACACCCTCCCCGGCGGAGCAGGATTTGCCAGGAGAATTGGGGAGTTAGGACTCGGCGTATTCCTTAAGGCATTGGAGATCCTTGAAACCTGCCCGGATGGTTGCGACCGGTCCTGCTATCGCTGTTTGCGCAGCTATAAGAACAAGTTTGAGCATGACCTCTTGGACAGACAGGTCGGCGCAGTTCTGCTGAAATATCTCCTCACAGGAGTGCTGCCCGCTTGGGATACGGCGCGGATCGAAAAGTCTCGTGATCTTCTCTTCAATGATCTCCAGCGCCAGGCCGCCGACGTTCTGCAAATTACCAGGGCGAGTTCGGTAGACGTTCCTGGATTTGGCTCAGTACAGGCACCCATCCTTATTCAAAAGGATGGATTCAGAAGAATCGTCGATGTCAGCGGTCCTCTCACCCCCAATACGCCAGCGGATTCGAAATTGCGCGACATCATTGAGTATTCCCCGCTACCGATTAAACCCATCGAGGAACTCGTGATTAGGCGAAATCTTCCGCGAGCAACGAGCGACTTGCTCGATTCTCTTGTCTGAAGGAGCAGAGGTTTGGGGATTCCACCAATTTTCACAATCGTCGCACCCTCTGAATGGCTGCCTGCGCCAGAGTGGATGAACCTGCACTACCTGCTTCGGGCAGAGAGATGCCCGCGCTCAGCAGCGCTTCGTCATGCTCGATACGCGGAGTTATGGGACAGGAATACATACCCGGACAAGCCAAGTGTTGCAGGATTGGCCGGAACCGTAGTACACGCGACAGTAGCACGGATTGTGCAGCAGTTCTCTGAGAATGGCTGTACAAGCATCGATGATCCAAGGTGTAGCGCCGTACTGAAACAGTTGGGCGGGTACACCAGAATTCTGATGCAAACAATCACGGACCTTGCCAAAGCCCTCGCAGGCAATCCCCGGTTTGAAATCGTGCGTGACTGGTCCTTAGTTGCGCTCCAGAAGCGTATTCCCCTGCTACGCGAACATGTGCAATTACAGCTAGGCAAGATTTCGTGGCCCGTTCTTTCACAGAACAACGAGCAGAGCGCGGCCCCCAAGGATGTGTGCCGCCATCCGTCGAATCGCCCGGCATTGGGCAAGGGTGTGCATTTTGAAGTTGAGGTTCGCTATCCCAAACTCAAATGGAGAGGCGTCATTGACTTCCTTGATGTTGGAGAGCAGTCGTGCACGATCAAAGACTTCAAGACCGGCGAAGCATCTGACGATCACGTCCTCCAACTAAAGCTTTACGCGCTGCTGTGGTTGAATGATCGAGAGCTTAATCCAGCCGCGCTTCCCCCTTCGCAACTTTCCGTGTCTTATGCCAGTGGTGAACAAGAGGTCTCGATTGCCCCGAAAGAATTGGCTGAGCTTTCTGAATCTTTGCTAAACCGAGCAGCGCAGGTGCGTGCCTCAATCGATGGCCCGGCTTCGCGAGCTAACGTCAGCAACGACAACTGTCCCCATTGTGATGTCCGTCACCTCTGCTCAGACTATTGGAGTTTGAGTCGCCGTAGCAAAGCCCCAGCTAAAGGTGATGCATCGGCGGTAGCAGACGACATTCAATTGGAACTGAAGGCGCGCAGGGGAGATAAGACCTGGTCAGCTGAGTGCCTGATATCGAATCATTTTCCGCCCAAAACCACTCTCCTGTTGCGCTGGTCCTTGCACAATTTGGTCCTTCTGGAGAGCCTGAAGCCCGGCATGAAAGTCCGGCTCACCGGCGCTATGATATTTGTCGACGATAGCAATGAGTGTGGGATCGTCAACTGTGTTACCAACACCGATGTCATTGTCCTCGGAATATGAACGGGCCCGCCCCGGTGCATCAGCCGCGTTACCCAACGTTGTCTGCCGTGAGCCATCCAAGGCGGTGACTGGGCTCCACTTGTCTGGGACAGGACTTCGGGCGGCAGAATTCCGTGATCTACCGCTGTCAAAAGCCCTGTGTCCAGAAAATTCATCTAGGCAATTCTACAACATTCTCGTTGCAACTCTGAACTCGTCGGTCCAGTTCCGGCTCGCTGCATCGTCAAGCGGTGGCCAGCCCCGCAACTGACTCTGAATCAGCTGGCCTTACCTGTTCTCAGCACGATCTTCATGCCGTTGCACTCCGTCTACGGACCGTGTCACACCAAGAAAGCGCACTTGGACGCGAAGCAGACCAAAGATACACGGCACACTCCAAGGCACACCCGCATCAATTAAATGGCACACAGTCGGCAGACTACATGCTTCGAATGGATTGATCCTGTGCGGGTCTAAGAGTCCGGACGGCTGTTCGGCTGTCCTATTAAAAGGAATGTCAATAGAAAATACTCCGGCGTCGGCGAGAGGCCGAAACCGTTCGCGGCATTCAGTCCCGACGATCTCTCCCCGGTTGGTTGTAACCGTCTCGCCGCGCGGCTGAGTGCGGCAGTATTGTGTCGTGTGCCTGGATTTATCATGTGATCAACTCGGCTTTTCTGAAACGATAAACAAGCAGCCCGGGTTTCAAATGGAAACCATGGTCCTATCGGAGGCTCGTGGCCTAGTGCTTTCTTGGGTTATCCGAGGGGGCAAAGGGTTAGTCCTGAGACTTCGCGCTTTTCAGCGCAGCCGAACGGCCGATTGGTTACTCTCCCTCGAACCCGATCGTCGCAGAGACGTACGCCAGCGGATCAGTTTGAACTTCCGGCGTAAGCGACACTCTGAGACGCTAAGCTGCTTGTGATTTCAGTTGTTCCGGATCGAACCGCACTCCTTTCTTCCAAACTGTCAGAGTAGTGGTGGCAATCTTGCGCGCCAGAGTCAGCCGTGCCAGAGAAGGTTTGGTTCCCTTGGCCAGCAGCCCCTCATAGAACTCATGGAATGGTCCAGGGCTACTGACCGCCTTATGCGCGGCACCTTTGAAAATGCCCTTAAGATCATGATCGTGGTCTTGATTCAGCCCGTGCAGTTGCTGCGGTTTCCGGCAGCGGAGCAGTTGTCCGTCTACGTAACGGTATTGCGCACTGTCGTGCGTCTCCAGTGCCAAGCCGCTATAGGCCCACAGTTGCCTCTTACTGCGGAAGCGATGTGGTGTCTGGATGAGTGCCACTAAGTGAGCCGATCGAATCGAACCAATGGTCGGAATGTCCCGCAGGATTTCCGTCGCGCGATGTTTTCGGCTCTCCGATAGCAACTCCCGGCGTACTTCTTTACGCAATGGCAGTAGCGTGTCCAGTTGCTGGTAGAGATACTCAGCCCGCCGGCGGACGCCGGCTTCGTTGATCTTGTTCAACCAAACTTCGCGTTGGCTGGGGAGGTACACCGACTTCCCGGAATAGGCGATTCCCCAACTTCGATAAAGTGCTTTGAGGCGGTTCATCACCCGCACCAGGTCTTTGCTGACGGTCAGATAGGTGCGCGACAACTCTTTGAGCATGCGCAAGCCATGTTCGCCGTGATAGACGGGCTTGAGATAGTTTCCGCGCAGCAGATCGGCCAACTTGCGAGCGTCGATCCGGTCGCTTTTATTCCCTCGTTCAACAACGCATTCTTCCGCGGATTGCAGACCACGATTTCCGTGACGTGTGCTTGCAGCAGATCGTAAAGCCAGGCTGCCCAAGTCCCTTCTTCGAACGTGACGCGCAGATCACCTCGCAAGCCAGCAAGGAACTGCAAGATGGTGCTTGCCTTGGTTTCGATGATGGATTCCATCAGCAGCTGTCCCACGTTGTTCATCACAGCCAGGGAAATCGTTTCTTTGTGAACGTCCATGCCGATATACTTCGCGCTACTCATCGATTTTGGCTCGTTAGGGAAGTCGTTCTCACACTGCAGATTTTCTCTCAAAGGTCAAAGGCTCATTCGTCACGCCAATCCAAAGATCCCCATTCCTTCTTAGCGGAGAGATGTGCAGAGCGGCCCGGAGCGGTCAAGGGCGCGTTCTTTGCGGCGAAGCGAACCCTTGACGGCGAGGACCGATCTGCAAGAATACCCGCAGGAAGGAATGGCGAGATTCCTGGACCCCAAGGAGGGGCGGCTTTTCATAATGCGTCAGCCACCCGCGGAATCGACTACCGACAACTTGAGCGGGCTCGTCAAGAACTTACGGAGACTGTGATTTGGAAGCTGTGCCGCAGAATGAGCCGCAAACTGTTTTCGCTACGGCTCCGTTTGAGGAGTATGAGCCTGCGAGCGGAGGAACCGCTCACGTACCAAGGAATGGAAAACCGTGCTATCACCGTGAAAGAACGGCTCATACACGACTTTAAAGGACTTACAAGAGGCGGACGACCTCTAAGTCGTTGGAAATTCCCGGTACCGGGAGCACAACCGTAGCGTAATCCGTAGTGCGGTGCAGCCGAGATGAGTGTCGAAACTGCAGTCCATAGGCACACCTTCCAAAACGAAACGCCTTGTGTGGATACTGTCTGCTCGAAGCGAGTAATGGCGCTCCTTCGGGCAAATCGAAGGTGTCCCCATGCCAATGAAATACGTGAAAAGACGGCCCGGCCGACACGAACAGGGGATCCTGCTTCCCCGCGTGCGGGTCACCCGCCGCGTGTTCCGTATCTGGAATCACTTCTTGTACAACGTAGGGATTGATTCCAGGATTCTCATGCCCATCGAGAACCTCGATCAAGTCCTTTGGGATCTTGTTGGAACTGCCCTTACAAACGACCGTGCCTAGTGTGTTCCGGACCCATGGCAGGACGAGGATCTCCGATTCTAATTGAGGCACCCGGTTTCCACCTGCCTCTATATTCCGGTCTCTCGGGAATAGGGCCGCCAATAGGCGTAGGTTCGGCAATCCTGAAACGGTACCATCGGTGCGACAACGTCAGCGAATCGAGATCAGCAGGCCGCCGCTGACGCCAAGCGAGTGCTCATGCGCAGATCCGAATTTATAGTCGTAGCTCGGTTCGAGATACCACCCGAACCTGTGCTTCTTGGAGGGCCAGAACATGAAGTCCGGGGCGACTTCGACGCCGACCGCGTTCGTCTTCTTGCCGTAGGCGCTTGTGTGAATCCACTCAGGGCCAACTCCAAGCATGAACTCGAATTTCGGGGAGAAGGTCCAAGGTTTCTTGAAGAGAAGATCGGTGCTCCATTCCGTTGAGTGACGCCTGAACAGTGGCGTAACGCCCGCCTCAATTTCCAGCCAGTTCTCAATCGGCGTGACCTCGACCGCGACCGTCGGGCCGAAGCTCGAGTTTCCCTCCGTGATGCTCCGCTCGGCAGCCCCTCCAAGCTCAACTACCGCGATTTCCTTCGGTTCCTTATCGACCGACTGCGCGAAGGCGTTGCAGCTCGCCATCAGTAGAGCCGCGAACAGCACGCAGATTGGATGGATTTTCTTTGGATGACGGCCGCTCATTTAGTCTCTCGCCATCCAAGTATGTGGTCTATAGTCCCTATAGGGTCAAGCGCATGAATTCAAATGAGAGATTCAGTATCGGGGAGCTGTCGAAGGCGACAGGAGTCAAGGTGGTGACGATACGCTATTACGAGCACGTCAAGCTCATGCCTGTTCCGCCGCGCACCGTAGGAAACTACCGGATGTACAGGCGCGAACACCTGCATCGACTGCAGTTCGTCCGGCGCTGCCGCGACCTGGGGTTCACGTTGGACCAACTGCGGGACCTTCTGAGTCTCTCGGTGCAATCGCGCAGAAGATGTTCGGGCATCGATCAAATCGCGGAAAGCCATTTGAAGGACATCGAAACCAAAATCAACGACCTTCGGCACCTTGCTGCGGAACTGCGCCGCATCAAGAACGGCTGTCCCGGCAAGGGCCGCGTGGCGGACTGCCGCATACTGGCCGCGCTTACACCATCCGAAACATAAAGACCAACCAGGCCTCTCAGAACTGCCCCCGGTTGACAGTGCTCTATATTTCTGCAACTATGGAAATATGAGCTCTGCCCCATCTAAGAAAGCCACCGAACAGGTCCTTAAATACGCCGATATGTTTTCGGCAATGGGAACCGAGGCGCGGCTGCGCGTCATGCAGCTCCTGCTTACGGCGCATCCCGAAGGGCTTGTCGTAAGCGAAATCCAGCAGGAACTCGACATCCCGAACTCCACCCTCTCCCATCACCTCGACAAGCTCAAGGCGGAGGATCTCGTGCGTGTGCGCCGGGAAAGCACCTTCCTGCATTACACCGCGAACACGGAGGCGCTTCAGGAGCTTCTGCAGTTTCTGTACGCCGAGTGCTGCACCCGTAACAAGGCGCTCAAGCCCGACGCTATCTTGCAGGTATGCAAATAGGAGGAATCGTGAGCACAGAGAACATCAAGGAAGTCGTGAAAGATAAATATGGCGAGGCCGCCTTGCGCGTAGGCAAAGGCGGAAGCGCATGTTGCGGTAGCGCTCCCTCGACAGCAAGCGGATGCTGCGATCCCATCACGTCGAATCTCTACGACGCCGCGCAGGCGGGCCAGATTCCCGAGGAGGCGATGCTTGCTTCGCTCGGCTGCGGCAATCCAACGGCGCTCGCGAAGCTCAACCCCGGAGAAACAGTTCTCGACCTGGGCTCCGGCGGCGGTATCGACGTTCTGCTCTCTGCCCGGCGCGTCGGGCCCACGGGCAAAGCCTACGGACTCGACATGACCGATGAAATGCTGGCGCTCGCCAATGAGAACAAGCGCAAGTCCGGGCTCACCAATGTCGAATTCCTCAAAGGCGAAATCGAGCACATCCCCCTGCCCGACGATTCCGTCGATGTCATCATCTCCAACTGCGTCATTAATCTCTCAGCCGACAAGGATCGCGTATTTGCCGAAGCCTTCCGCGTGCTCAAGCCCAGTGGGCGTTTCGCGGTCTCCGATGTCGTCACCAAAGGAGACCTGCCAGCGGAGATTCGAAAGAGCGTACTCGCATGGGTGGGTTGTGTCGCCGGGGCGCTGGAGCAGGACGACTATCGCGGCAAGCTGGAAGCAGCGGGATTCGAGCAGGTGGATATGGAGCCGACGCGCGTCTATCGCGTTGAAGACGCCCGGGAATTTCTTTCCGGCCAGGGCATCGACGTTGACAAGATCGCATCCGAAATCGACGGAAAGTTCATGAGCGCCTTTGTGCGCGCCAGAAAGCCGCAGGCGTCCTGCTGCGGACCGACCTGCTGCCAATAAGAGGAACCGGAAATGCAAGGACGCTACAACGTCTTGTTCCTCTGCACGGGAAGGCCCCTGCTCTCTCCCAGGGGCGGCTCTTGCCGCCGCAAAGCAATTCACTCGGCCATTCTTTCTAAAGCAGGGGACGACGGGACTCGAACCCGCGGCTTCTGCCGTGACAGCCAAGCATTTGGTCGTAACTAACTGAAACTACGCGACACGGGTGGCACCAAAAGACGGTTTCAGAGCACTGAGAAACGATTATTGCACCATAACAGGACCATGAAATCCGACCGTGCCCTCTCACCGCAGCGGTCACGGGGCGTTCGTTGCGATCCTTGTCCCCGTGTTTAGAACGTGGCGTTCGGTAGCACATTCGCGCCCGTAACAACTTTGCAAAGATACTCCCGGCGAAGAACGCAACTGATTTCAATGCAGCACAGTACTCGGTTTTCAGAATTCGAAATCAAGGGAGAACTGCAATTGCCTCGGGATACCCGCTTTGTTTGGAGTAGCAAACGAGAGCAGTGGTGAGCTCAATGCTCCGTAGAATTGGTTTAGACCAACGACATTTGTATGGTTGAGAAGATTAAACGACTCTACAACGACGTCTAGTTTTGCATGCTCACCAACTTTAAAGAACTTCAGGACCCGCAGATCTAGTTGAGCTTGAGTGCTGGTTCTTAGTGAGTTTCGCGCAAAGCCTAGAGGACGTGACGATAAAGGAAACGCTCCGGTACGGTTCGCGTCGAAGCCAGTCAGAGGATTAATTGGCCGCCCGCTTCCAATCGTCAGGATCGGGGCAGTTTCGATATTGCGGAAAACCTTGGACGCTACGCCCGAAGGTTTCTTACCTTCATCCTCATCCCCGAATGGAAGGTCGAATGTTCCGCTGAACACAAACCGGTGCCGTTGATCATTGCCGGAAAGCGCCTGTTCCCCTTGAAGGAAGTAGGGATTATTTGGCTGCTCGTTGAAGTCTGAAGCGTCGTCGGTTGCCTTTGAGAGCGTGTAGTTGCCAAAGAACTCGATTTCGTTCGTCAGCCGGCGGTCCAGTGATACAGACAGCCCGTTATAAACCGAACTGGCATGATTCTCCCATTGATAAATATCCGCGAACTGCGGAGAGAGTCGAGACGGAGCGAATACCAGCATTCCAAGCTGCTGAGGAAATGGATTAGGAATTCCGAGGTTGGCAGCATTAGTTGGAGTGAGCACTTCAGGAAGCGGGAGGTTCACATTGCGCGTGCGCGAGAGTCTCAAACCACGCGCAAATAAGAATGTCGCGCTGGCAGTGAGGTTCTTCGTGAGCAAGCGCTCCACTCCCGCACTGGCAATTTCGCTGCTGAAGGTTGCCAGATTCGGATCGGGGGTGAAAATTGACGGATGAATCGAGGCGACGGAAGTCGACGAGCCTCCGCCCAGTTGGGACTGAAAGATTTGAGTCGCTACCTCCCCATACGCGACTTGCTCGAACCCTTGCACACCATCCTTCCCAAGAACGCGGTTCACAGCTGCCAACAAATAACGGTCAAAGAAGATTCCGAACCCCGTCCTGAAAGCCCAGTTCGGTGACGGGCTGTAGGCCAGTCCAATTCGTGGAGCGAGGTCGTTCCTGTCCTCCCGGAATTGTGTGGGTAAGTGTTCCAAATCGTAACGAATTCCTGCATCAATGGTGAAATTCTTCTTCAGAGTCCAGTGGCCTTGAATGAATCCGGAGTATCTAGGGGCTGAGAAACTCGTGTTGGGATCACCGAACGCTTGCCGGTATTGGTCCGGCTGCCCGTTCAGGAATGAATCTAGGGTCGGAAAGATGTAGGTCGCTCCAAACCCGTCGTAGGCAGAAATGTCCTCGTGAATCCAATCCACGTCTCCGCCGAAGCTGATCAACTGCGCACCTTTTTGAATTGATGCCACGTCGCTCAATTCGTAGTGGTTCTCCCGTCTTCGGTCATTTCCGTCGTAAGGACGACCAAAGTCGACGAGACCAGCCACCGCAATCTCGGGTCCGACCTGGTCGCCCGTCTTGAGTACTGCTCTGCGGGTACTCACCTGAAAACGAATACTGTTCAGTGCATTGTTGCTGAGGATCGACGTGAGCGAGCCGGTTACTCCCTGATCTTCGATGAAGCTGCTTCCTCTGCCAGTTGGGTCGACCAGTCCGCCCGTATTGAAGGCATCTCCAACTTCCCGGTTGTTGGTCATCGCATACTTGAGGAGAAGTGACTCGTTGTTGTTAAGGTGATGATCCAGCCTTCCCGAAATCTCCGTCTCGCCGCGAGCCGTCCGAAACAGATCAGGGTTGATGGTGCGTGTGGCGATTGCGGGAAACCTACCGGAGCCAAGCAGACCATTGATTGCGGTTGTGACTGAAGGAGAGATTAGTGAGCTATCGTCGCCATGTGCACCCTCCTGCTCCCCAGCCACGTAATAAAACGTTCGGTCGCGGATGATCGGCCCCCCAGCCGAGAGTCCTGCTCGAAAGCGGTTCAAGTACGGAGGTTCTGTCTCGTTGGTCAGTGGGTCCCTCGCATTTAGTGCCCCGTTTTGGACAAACACGAAGGCATCGCCGTGAAGAGTATTCACGCCGCCCTTTGTAATGACGTTGATCGGCCCGCTCGCTCCCCCGCCCGACTCGGCCGATAAACCGTTATTAATAACTTGAAACTCCTGCACGGTCTCTGGCGACAGTTCGGTTCGAGCCGAACCCGTGAACTCGTCGTTGTTCTCTACGCCATCGATATACAGGCTGTTGCTTCGGGAGCGTAGTCCCGCGAAGCTGAATCCGCTGTCGGCAAGAGCGCTCCTGCCGGCGGCAGATCCTTGATTTGAACGTGTGAGTTGAGGAGCCAACAAGACAAAGTCGAGAGAATTACGGCTGACCACCGGGGATTCCTCAATTCGCTCCGGATCGATGGTTGTGGCCTCGGTAGTTTGACTCGCGTCAATCGATGACGCTTGCTCCGAAACCGTAACCTGCTCTTGTACTACAGCCGGCACAAGCCGAACTGTAAGCTGAGCCACTCGTCCGATCGTGACTGCTATTCCGTTATTGGTATAGAGCGAGAAACCCGGAGCCTCGACATGAAGCTCATACTGACCAACCGAAAGCTCACCCATACGGAAGAGCCCGTCGAGATCGGTTGACGCTTTGCGCGTCCGATTCGTAGCTGGGTTGCGTAGCGTTATTAGAGCACCAGCTATCGCACTGCCAGTCTGATCAATCACCGTCCCCTGAACCGCCCCGGCGACTCGAGAAGCTTGTGGCATCGCGAGAGTCGCAAATGCAAGGAAGGCAAAACTAGCGAGACACGATTTCAGTCCGAGCCCTCTCCGAGATGAAAACATGAATGCCCCACTCAAGCAGGATGAATGAACTGCTGATGTATCCCTGAATGAGGTTGGGTATCAGATTCGGAGAGCTATCGGTGGTGAATGACCGATGAATGTCGCTTCCGTCGGTTCAACGGCCTCCCACATGGCAGGTGGTGGCGATAAGCAAGGTACTGCAGTTTGTGACAGAAAAACAATCAATGATAGTTGGGCAACACAAATCACAGTACCGACGATCAGCGCCACGATGACTGTGCTGTACTCCACATCGTTCCCAGTCCTGAAGGTGTTGTCCCAATGATCGAAGAGTTCGGAAATATGGCCCCAGATGCAAACGGCAAGAACTAAAGCAATGCCGAGTTGGAGGAGGTAGTGTCGCACTTTTCGTTGGATGCCATTATTGCTTGGCAGGGTGAAAATAACCTGAAAGTTGGTGTCATGAGCCGAGATCACCTCAATGGCTGATATCATCCTCCGGGGTTGGTTCTGCTGAACGTCCGAACAAGCTGCAACCGATATCCCCCTTGCGTAAGAGAAGGGTGAAGTATGTCTTTCGACGAGACTCTTGCTGAGCGCCTCCGGCCTTTATTCCAAGGCAATTACAAGGTGACGGAGAAGAAGATGTTCGGTGGACTGGCCTTCATGGTCAACGGCCATATGTGCTGTGGAATCGTTGCAAAGAAACTCGTTGTTCGTACAGGACCCGACGGCTTCGATCATGCTCTGAAACGTCCTCACACGCGTCCGATGGACTTCACCGGACGTCCCATGAAGGGCTTCGTTTATGTCGCCCCTGCTGGATATCGCTTGGACCGCGACCTCAAGTCGTGGACAAAGCTTGCGCTCGATTTCGTTCTAAGCCAGCTGCCAAAGTGAGTCTTCTTCGAGTCGACCTCTTCGACTCCGGAGGATGCCGGGGCGATGGGGATACCGGCGCCCGCGAACAGCGATGCGGGCACCGGGTTGTCTATACATTTGTTTCCTCTCATCGGCCATGGGGTAGAGGCCGACTTTCTTGGACGCGTTCAGGCTGATATTGCAGAAGAATTCGGAAACTGAGTCCGTGTGTAATCATCAACAGAGGCACTATCAATGTTGGAAGGAAGAATGCGGCTCCCAACTGCCCCGCCAATAGACCGGCGTGATTGGCCTGGTAAAAAGCGTTGAGGATATCGGCTGCACCCCAAATGTTGAAGATCCATGCGGCGGCAATTCCAGCCGCGCTAGGCAGCAATAGTAGCGAAAGCAACGCAAGTATCGCCGCAATGACGTCCCCATAGGCTGCAGCATGCGCGAAGGAAGCCGGCAGATCGGGTGACACAACTCCCGGAATCAGGAACGCTAACCCAATAAAGCGGAAGCTGTGCAGGATGAGCAATGGCTGCAACGCTTCGGCCCGTGGCCGCAGGCGGAGTTCCGGCCAGATATATCGAGCCGTGACTAGCCAACGTTCATGTCCATCGGCTAGGATGTTGTTCCGGGTCGCGGAAAGCGCGGCACTCCGAAGGGAGGGATCGTGAAACCCTGGCTACTGTTCCTCATGTTCGCCCTGACATTCCTGACGAATCCGAAGGCGCAATCTCAAACGAGCAGTCCCCCTCTCAAGAAAATCGCAGAATTCGATTTGCCTGGCCCGCCCGGCAAACGGTTCGACTACCTAACGATTGATCCTGATGATCACTATTTGATTTCAGCGCACCTGGCTGCGGGGCAGACGTACGTGATCGATTTGCGCACAAATAGAGTTGTCGCGACAGTTATAGACACTCCGGGCGTAGAAGGTGTCGAAAACGTATCCGAGTTGAAGAAGTTCTATACCTCGAACGCGGGCGACAACACGATTGGTGTTGTAGACATGCGGCAGATGAAGGTAATCAAGAAGTTGCCCACCGACAAGAAGCCTGACGGCAGCGCATATGCAGCACCCTTCCACAAACTGTACGTCTCGGACGAAAGGGGCAAAGCAGAGGCCATTGTTGACGTGACCAAGGACGAGATTGTGAAGACCTTGCACTTCGACAGCGAGACGGGCATGCCGCAATATGATCCGGTGGCTCGGAAGGTATATGTGAACTTGCAGGATGAAAACATCTTTGCTGTGATTGATCCCGCGACAGACGAGGTGATTGGCCGATATCCGGTAGGACGCTGTAAAGGCAACCACGGTCCGACACTTGATCCGGAACATCATCGTGCCTTTCTGTCATGTGAGGAGAACAATCTGATGACGGTGTTCGATCTTGATACGCACGAACCCATCGCCTATCTCGGCATGGCGGGTGGTCCGGATGTCATCAAGTTCGATCGGGGACTGGGTCGCATCTACGCGGCTTGTTAGCCATCTCCGTCTTCCACCAAGATGACTCACAGCACTATCGAAAGCTTGGGGACTTTAAGGTGCAACGCGCCGTTCACAGCCTCGCGGTGGACACCGAATCGCACCGCGTCTATACGCCAGAGCAGGAGGCGGACGGAAAGCCCGTGGCCCGTATGGTGGTGTATGAAGCTGTGACCGAGAAATAGAGGAGAGACTTTTATCCCGAACTCGGGCTTCAGCCGCGGATTAGGCATCCAATTCTTGGCTTGACTCTGGAGTATAGTCCAGATTGTATGATTTTCTTGTGTTGCAAGCTTTGGAAAATCAACGGACCACGATCCAGATTGGCGAAGCGGCTCAGTTAGCCAAACTGAGTATAGACACCATCCGCTTCTACGAGCGCAGGGCTCTGCTGCCAAGAGCACCTCGCACCGGTGGGCAATTCCGCCTCTTCACGGTTGATGACGTAAATCGACTCGTTTTTATTAAGCAAATGCAAGGGCTCGGGTTGTCCTTGCAAGAAATCAAGCAACTCCTCGACTTGCGGGATCGAGGTGGACATGCGTGCCGAGAGGTAAGAGATCTTCTGAGCTCGAAGCTAGCCGAGGTTCGCAGAAAAATCCGAGACCTACACAAGCTGGAACGTGAATTGGTGCTCGATCTTCAAAAGTGCAATCGACAGCTGAAAAGCAACCGGGGGCACGCGCCGCAGCGCTGTCCTATCCTGACCGAATTCGAACGGAAAGAAACAAGAAATGGTCATTGAAGTTTTTTACGTCCCTGGTTGTCCTAATCACCAGGCCACTATTGATACCCTCAAGAACGTACTGGACGCCGCCTCAATCACCGCACCGATCCGAGAGGTCGCGATAACAGACGAGGCAATGGCGCGCCAGCTGAAATTTCCGGGCTCACCAACCGTACGAATCGACGGGCGAGACGTTGAATCGACTCCGGAGGAATCTTACGGCGTCGCTTGCCGACTCTATTCGAATGGGAGTGGAGTTCCATCTCCCGAAGCTCTGCAACGAGCAGTAACGGGAGCACGAAGGGCACAAAATTAAGTATGGTTTCAAGCAACTCAAGCGGAAACACGCTCCAACCGCCAGGAACGACCTGCAAACCGCCAGCTTGCTGCAGCTCACCTTCGTCCATTTGCTATTGGTGCGCGGTTTCATTAGCCGCATGGGGACTGCTAAGCCTTCTGGGCATCATCTGGCGTCCACTTCACGGCACATCGGCGGCGACCATTCTGCTGGCCGCGGCGATTGGGTGTTTTGCCAATTGGATAAAGAATCGTACTTTTCACTGCAGCATAACCGCCTGGATATTTCTGGCCGCTGCCGTTGTGTTTCTACTAGGAAGTGTTGGCTTGATTCACATCGAACCACGCTTCGTTTGGCCGTTTGTGGCGATCGGAACAGCGATCGCATTCATTCTTGAATGGCGGTTCGCGAGCCGGCCTGCCCAGTAGGTGGATCTATGAATGTCTCGGAAAAGAGCGCCCCAACAGCAGCCATCCTGGCCGCAATTTCAACCCTCGCCTGTTGCGTTCCCCTGGGATTCCTTGGAGCGCTTGGGTTGGCGAGCATCAGTGTTTGGGCCCAACATTACAGACCATGGCTGCTGGCCACGTCAATTGCCTTTCTGTGCATTGGTTCAGTCCAGCTCTACTTTAGGAAATCCTGCTCGAAGAGGAGCACCGCCAGCCTGGCGCTTTTCTGGGTTGCTGTTGTCGTCGTGATCCTGGTGATCCTGTTTCCGCAACTCCTTGCCAGCGTTATAGCTGGCTAGGCGGGGCATTCCACATGGCTAAGAGCAAATGGTTGACCTGGATTCTCGGCCTGGCTTTCATACTCACACTTGCCTGGTACTTTCTGTGGTCTGCTATTACACCGAAGGGGCAGCCGCCGCTCACACGTTTAACGGGCGGGAGCCCGTTTGTAAATCAATTCAACGCTGCCGCCTCGAACACCCGAATGGTGCTTCTTTTGTCCCCTACGTGACCGGGTTGTCTGCGGGGGGCCTCCGCAGCCGAGCAAGTATTGAAGCAAGTAAAATCTGATAACTTGACCGTTCTGGTCGTCTGGGAACCCATCTTGCCCTCTGACTGGGGCAGGCCGACTCGTCTGGTCATGGCTCGTATTCCCGATCACCGGGTCATTCAGTTCTGGGACAAGGACCACCTGATCGCCAAACAACTGGACACCCAATTGCGTACTAAACAGCCTACCTGCTGCCGACACTCAGGCACGCTCTGGGATTTGGTCGCTCTCTATCCCGACCGAACGAAGTGGAATGAATCCGAGCCCGTTTATATAGACGGACCGGTTTACAAGGTGGAGACTGATCTCCAAAACCAAACCTCGAAGTTGATGCAATCGATGAACGCATCAAAAACCGTCGAGGGATTTGAACCCCCCGCTCAGGGCTGCGATCTACGGACTGAATAGTGTAATTGGTGTGACCCCTAAGCTATGGCGGGAGCGACGGGACTCGAACCCGCGGCCTCCTCGCGCAACTGTAGCTTCAGGCTTCCCTCAAACACCAAGGCAGGAAGGAAGAGAAACAGGATCACACCCGGAGTCAACCAGTCCGGGCGTTGGCCCGACACCAAGGGAGAGAGATGAGGCAATCGCAGCCAACTCAGCATCAATCCGCCCACGACCAATGCCACTGTATAAGGAAAGCGGAAACGCTTGGCCACTATCGCAATGACGTAAGCTGCGATCAGCAATACCACCAGAAATTCGACCGCCGAATTTGTCGCTATGTCTCTCATCGATTCTCAGGCAAAGGTTAGTTTTTCAAGTCTATAGTCAATGTATGAAGCCCGAGGGTCAGAGTACAAGGCGTCCGCGCGGACTCACGGCTTTTGGCGCCTTCTTGTTTTGGGGTGCAGCGATGGCGACTCTGGCGGGCGTAACCCTCTTATGGCGAGGAACGATGCTTGGTCGCATCTGGTTCCTCAATCCTCGCGCTTACACCCAACTCGGACCGCTCGGATACAAAGCCGGAATCCTAATGCTTGTTGTTGCGGGCGCTTTCGCCGTCGCTGGTGTCGGATGGTTCAACCGGCGTCACTGGGCGTGGTCATTGGCGGTTGCAATCATTGGCACACAGATCGCAAGCGACTTCGTCAACCTTTACCTTGGACGTGTGATTGAAGGCGCGATTGGCGTCGCAGCGGCTGGGGCCCTGCTCTTTTATCTCTTACGCCCGCCGGTTCGAGCTGCTTTCAGAATCTGATTACGACGCC
Organism: Candidatus Sulfotelmatobacter sp.; assembly: GCA_035279505.1. GTDB lineage: Bacteria > Acidobacteriota > Terriglobia > Terriglobales > Acidobacteriaceae > Sulfotelmatobacter. Next base: position 29,043 of record DATEHP010000137.1, read on the forward strand.
GCGCGGCCTTCGTCCCGCAACGAAACAATCCGGGGGCGATTTCTCACGTGGGTCGCCGGGATGGTCCAGATCGTATTCGGACTCGTCACACGCGATGACACTAGGGCGGCGGACCTGTGGGGTCTGAGCTCTCGCGCGAAATTCCACAAGCAGTAAAGAAGGAACGGAATTCCCACAGCCAAAATGAGGACGAGCAAGTATGCCGTCATAGCCCAGTTTCTCCCTTGGTCCCCTATCTATGGTGGGCCAAAGGGCCTGAAGAAGTACTGGAGAAGGCATGAAGATTCTATAAAGATTCGACGTTGCCTTTGAGGCGGTATCCGACCCACGGTTCGGTAGTAATGTACTGCGGCTGCTCGGGGTTGCGTTCCATCTTTTTTCGTAAGTTCTTCACGAAGACACGCAGGTAGTCGACTTGATCTCCATAATCGGGCCCCCAGACTGCTTGCAGTAGTTCCTTGTGCGACAATGCTTGGTTGGCATGTTGAACCAGATAGCGCAGGAGGTCGAGTTCCTTTGGCGTCAGATGGATGCTCACGTTTTCACGCAGCACCGTGCGCTCGTCAAAGTCGATCAATATCTCGCCAACCCGAACTTTCTTCGGAGATGACTGCGCACTGGGAACTCTCCTGAGTGCGGCGCGTATCCTCGCCATGAGTTCTGGTGTACTGAACGGCTTGGTTACAAAATCGTCGGCTCCGGCATCGAGCGCAGCCACTTTATCCTCTTCGGAATTGCGAACGGTGAGCATAATGATGGCGATGTCGGTGTCCTTCCGGATAGCTCTGCATGTCGCGAGTCCGCCCATGCCGGGCATGTTCATATCGAGCACTGCCAGGTCTGGGCGCGACTCCCTTATGGTTTCAAGGGCCTCTTCGCCGGTCTTGGCTTCGTCCACCTCGTAGCCTTCTGCTACCAATGTAGCTCGCATGAACCGCCGAATCTTCGGCTGGTCGTCGATAACGATAACTCGTCCCGCGCTCAAGCAACCTCCTGACGAAGAACGGGCAAGGTGATCCGGAAGGTAGTTCGTCCCGGATGACTCGAAACCGTCAGCTCGCCGTTGTGAGCTCGGACAATGCCATCGGCGATGCTGAGACCTAGACCGGAGCCTGGTACCTGCCCCTTGACCGTGGGACTCCGATAGAACCTCTCAAAAATCCGCGGTTGCTCCTCATCGGGTATGCCCTTCCCGTAATCTGTTACGTCCACGGTCAGAACACCATCCTTTATGTGTGCACGCAATTGAACTGGAGTATCTGCCGGAGTGTATTTCAGCGCGTTGTCGAGTAATTGCCGGATCGCGAGCTTGAATAAACGTTTATCGAAGGGCATCGGGGGCAATGGTCCATTAAGGGCGACCTGGACCGAACGTTCGTCGATCTCGGTTTGCATCGAGGCAAGCACCTCCCGAAGCGTTTGCTCCAGACTGGCTAGCTCCGGATGAATCTCGATGTGTGCCGTGTCGAGTCGTGCCATTTCAATCGAGTCATCAATGAGTTCCTGCAAGTGTTTTGCTTCCTCGTCAGCAATGGCAAGCTGTTCCGTCCTATTTGCGCTCGGTATTTCTGGCTTTGCCAGCAATGATGTGGTCGCTGCTCTGATCAAAGTGAGTGGCGTTTTGAATTCGTGAGCCATTGCATCAATTAAAGTTGTTCTCAGTTGCTCACTTTGCCGCGCGGCCTCAATTTGCTGAGCGAGATCTTGCGCCCGTGCCCGCTCCAGGCCAATTGCAACTAGATTGGCGATGCCCTGTAGGACGCCCGCTGGCATGGTGGCGCCGCGCAACGCCATACTTGCGACCGGCTCCGAGCCGCGACTGACGGCGACGATCACGAAAGGGGGCTTATCCTGCGGAGAAGTCCCCCCAGGAACGGCTGCACTCCGAAGAGTGTTCTCGATGCCCTCAGGGTTCGCCGTTCCGACACAAGAAAAGTCACCGCTATCACGTTCGTACAGCACAGCTGCCTGAAGATCAAAAACCTGAACAAGCCTTTCGAGCAGTTGTTTAGCAAACGGTGCACCTGTTTCGATCTGGAGCATGCCCCGGCTGAAAGCGTAGAGGCGTTCCAAGTCTCTCTGCCGTTCGACTGCCTCTGATGCTCTCGCCCTGGCCTTCGCAGATAGTCGGCTCGCAATTAGGGACGTTGCCAGAAAGCTGGATAATGCCACCCAATTTTGGGGATCGGCGATCGTGAATGTTCCAACCGGAGGAAGAAAGAAAAAGTTGAAGACCAGTGTGGCCAGGACCGAGGCAAGAGCAGCTTCAAGGAATCCCCACGTGGTTGCTAGGACGAGGATTACGAGCAGGTAGGCAAAGCCCACTGTGGTGGCGTTCACGGGGACGACTTTGTAGCCCAAGAACGTGACTACCAGTACGCCACACAGTCCGATTAATATTCGAACAGGACGCAGGTGCAGCACCCGACTGCCCTCCCGTCGATATTCTAGGGCATCAGTTCCGAAGATCGCGGGCGAATTGGTCGTGACTTCAAAATACCCATTCATTTGGAGGCAGGAATTTGCAGCCACCGTTCCGATCCAAGCAGGAGGTCATTATCAACGCGCCGTTGGAAGCGGTGTGGTCATTCAGCGTGCGTTCCACAGGAAGCCTGGCACAAGGCTGATCCCTGCTATCTGAGGTAGGTTTTCACCATGTCGATGACCTCATCGGCGGCGAGCGTCTGCTCCGAATTCGGTTTTCGTTTCGGGTCAAGCACATGGTGCCGGATGTGACCTTCAAGAAGCTCAGTCATCAGGCTGTTGACTGCCCCTCTTGCCGCGCTAATGATCTGCAACACTTCAGAGCAATCGCGTCCCTCATCGAGAACCCGTTCAAGAGCCTCAAACTGCCCCCGGATGCGTTTGCTGCGCAGGATCAGCTTCTGCTTGTTTTTGATCGTATGACTCATTCGTCGAACGAATCATACCACGTCCAAGGATTGCATATACCTAGGGGGGTATGTATTATTAAATCGTTCCGCTGATTCAATTCAACATGTGGCAGCGCATGACCTTCGCCTTGACCGTAGTGCCCTTAGGTCTTGGTGGAGGAGCGCTCGCCCTTTTTGTTCGGTTTGAATGCAGGACGAGGCGCGGCAGCAGGTTTCTGCTGTGTTGCCGCTGTGGCAATCGTGCAAGTTTGGATGCTTGTTTCTGGGATCGCCGAAGCTCGCAGGCAGTACAGCAACGTTCGAAACGCACGCTATCGAGGAGCGCAAGAAAACTTTCGACTTATTTTCCTTGTTGGGTTGTGTGCAGTCGGGGCCGTCCTTCCTATGGCATTGATTTCGACAAGTTGGGAGCGCAAGCCCGATTCGGCACTGTCATGTTAGGTGGTGTGGTGTTTTCCACTGCGGCAGCGTTGACCGTCCTGCCGGTGGTCATCGCTCGGGTCGCAAAGTGAATCGGTGCACTGTCGCGCTTCGGAGGCAGGGTTTGTGCTCAGTTGGCGATGAAGTGATTGAAACGGTCAAGTCTTACCTGAAATAGACACGTTCGCAGCAAGGAAGGAATGTCACTATGAGTTCTTCGCCCTTCATCGAAAATTCACCCACCAATACTCCTCAGCTCGCAGAGAGACCCAATTCCCCAGCACAGAAGGAACCTGACGCTGGCGCCGAGCACGAACAACACGGGCACCGGGTGGAGTGGTCTGAGCTAGTCCGCATTGTTTTTGTGGCCCTGGCTGCGGCCGCGGTGTGGTTTCGGCTCTGGGAGCCATTTCCGCACATCAGTCTGATTGGGATCGCCGCTGCCCTGATCGGCGGATATCCCATTTTCAAAGAAGCATTCGAGAACATCGTTGAACGAAAGATGACGATGGAGCTCTCGATGACCATTGCTCTTCTCTCGGCCTTGGCGATTGGAGAGTTCTTCACCGCTCTGGTCATCACTGCTTTTGTCCTTGCCGCCGAGGTCTTAGAGGGTCTCACAGTTGGCAGAGGCCGGCGGGCGATCCAGAGTCTTCTCGATTTTCTCCCCAGAACCGTCGCAGTCCGCCGCAACGATCAGGTAGTGGAAGTAGCCTCCGACGACGTTGAAGTTGGTGACGCGGTCGTCGTGAAACCGGGTGGACGCATCCCGGTGGATGGCATTGTGCTTGGCGGCCGGTCGTTTGTGGATCAAGCGGCAATCACCGGCGAGGCCATGCCGGTTGAGAAGGCTTCCGGAGATTTGGTTTATGCCGGAACCATCAATCAATCGGGTGCTCTGGAGATCGGGGCCCAAAGGCTCGGGCGTGACACGACCTTCGGAAGAATCGTTGAAGCCGTCGAACGCGCAGAGCAGTCACGAGCTACCATTCAAAAGACTGCTGATCGCTTGGCGGGTTACCTCGTGTATTTTGCACTGGGGGCAGCAGTTCTGACATTCATCATTACTCACAATGTCCGGTCAACCATTTCGGTGGTGATCGTTGCCCGGAGCATGTGGCATTGCGGCCGGAACTCCTCTTGCAATCCTTGGAGCCATCGGCAGAGCGGCGCATCATGGGGCCGTCATTAAAGGGGGCCTCTACCTGGAATCTTTGGCTGCCGTGGACACGGTGCTTTTGGACAAGACGGGCACGTTAACTTTCGGTACTCCGCAGATCCGGGACGTCGTTTCAGCCAATGGCTTCGCGGAGCAGCAGATCATAGCAGCGGCCAGTATCGCGGAGCGCAAATCCGACCATCCTCTTGCCAGGGCAGTTATGGCACGCGCGACGGAACTCGCCATTCCACTGGTGGAGCCCGATGAATTCTCCTACGCGCCCGGAAAAGGAGTCAAAGTTAGTTATGAAGGCGATGAGATCCTTGTGGGCAGTCTAGCGCTACTCGTGGAACACGGCATGACGAGGGGCTTGCCCACAAATAGTAACGGTGCGGATGGTGCGTCGGAGGTCTACGTCGCTCGTGCCGGGCAGGTTCTTGGGAGCATCCGAGTTGCGGATGTTTTGAGGCCAGAAGCCAAGAATGCAGTTGCGGCAATCAGGCAGATGGGTTTGAAAACTATTCTGTTGAGCGGCGACACACAATCAGCAACGTCATCGGTAGGCCGCGATCTCGGAGTGGACGAAGCGGTGGGAGGACTGCTGCCGGATCAGAAAGCCAAGTGGGTGACCGAGTTGCGTGCCAAAGGGCGCAATGTCGCAATGGTCGGTGACGGAATCAACGACGCTCCAGCCCTGGTTGAGGCTAATGTAGGCATCGCCATGGGATCGGGAACTGATGTTGCTCGGGAAAGCGCGGATGTGATTTTGATCGGGAGCGATCTCTCGAAATTAGTCGAAACTCTGCGGGTTGCTCGCCGTTGCCGCGGGATCATCATGCAGAACTTTGTAGGCACTCTGGTAGTGGACAGCGTGGGAGTGGGAATGGCCGCTTTCGGTTTTCTCAATCCGCTCCTTGCTGCCTTCATTCACGTGACCTCAGAGTTGGCATTCATCCTAAATTCCACGAGATTATTGCCTCGGAGTTCTGAAGCCGGGCAATGAGACAGAGGAGTCGTAGCGACTTTTGAGCTGGGTATGCACTTTGCTCATGTGATCCGCAGTGGAAAAGCGAGGGTTTGGGTACTGCTAGTCGCTTTCGTGATCCTGGCAACCTTGATCGCTGTAGTGCTCTCTTTGTGTCGCGGATCACCGAGACCGTTTGAAATCGATGACCTGTATGGCTGGTTGGATTAAGTGGGCTCTAGAAAATGGGGACGGATCAGGCACTTGTGAAGAGGCATCAAGATTTTCCACTGAAAACGAAGCGCCTGGTCGTTGGGCAGATCACCATCTGTCGAGGCTGCTGTTGCGGAAGCACGGAACGAGGGTTACCCGAAGTCCCGGTCGATTGGCTGAAGAGCGAATGGCGGAAGCGGGGACTGTTGAAGCGAGTCCAGCTAACTATCAGCGGATGTGTTGGCCCGTGTGATGTACCGAACGTGGTCGTGATTACAAGCTCATCGGGCACCGAATGGTTGGGGAATATCGTTAGGTTCGACCAGTACCGAAGCCTACTTGAGCGGGCTGTCCGGTGCCGGGATGCAGGCGAGATGTTAACTCTGCCGCGCGAATTCCACGCATTCAGGATTAGCCCGTTCTGCTCGTAGGCTATTAGGAATCGGGTGTGGATCCGTCGAAATGCGTTCCGTACTAAGGAGTGTCACGAACGTGCATCGAGCACCAAAACCAACGCTGCGGCATCGACACAAATCCAAGCTTCCGTGGATTCGGGCATTGCTATGGTAGGCAGAAAGCAGTGACCTGGTGATGTCAATCTTGAATTCAAGTCAAAATCGGAAAACGAGAGCGAGCGTTAAGGTCGAGATCATCCGGCTGCTATTGATCGTTCTGTGGGCAACAGCCGTGATCGTAGTGGGTCTTTACACGGGTCTCAACTCGTCACACCACCACTAGCACCGCTTCTGTCAGGAAAGACAAAACATAACCAAGCTGTACCGGTTCGGCGAAAGACAAATTACGAAAGCGTTGCGGTAGCATTTCTTGTCTTGTGAAGCAGCGGCCTTCCACGGGTGCCTGATACGTACCCCGCTAGGTATTCCGTCGTTGCATTTGTTTGGCGTTCTGATATAGATTCAAGAAGTTCCCTTGGGTGGCCGTCATGCCTTCGATATCGAAGCGGATAGCGTGTCTGTGCTTATTGCTGACTCTTTGGTCGGCGATAGCATTCGCTGCGCATCAACATTCGAACGCTTCCGATTCGGCAACCTGCACCGTCTGTATCGCCGCCCATTCGGCTTCTCCCAAAGCCCCTACCAATTTGCCGAAAGTGATCTTTGTTTCTGTATCCACTTTTCGGCGGGACCCGGTTTCAGCCAAGCAATGCCCGCCGATCCTTGTTCTGTGTGTCCGCCCGCCTCCTAGCGTCTAAAGATCAGCTTTTTAGTTGGACATAGACCGGCTCATCTCCGGCCGTGTTTTGATCTCTTAGACCATATTCCTTTGGAGGAATCATGCTGGCTTTCTACAAAAAGTCGCCGTTTGCGGCTTCTGCTGTCGTTTTCTGCCTAGCTCTTGGAGTTTCTGCTTACGCGCAGTCCAACTCTGCTTCGATTAGCGGTACCGTCCTGGATCCTACGGGCGCGGTAGTTGCGAAGGCGACTGTTGAACTTCATAACCCAGTCAGCCACTTTGACCGATCAACCACCACGGATACTGCCGGGAAATTCAGCTTCCCAAACGTCCCCTTTAATCCCTACCATTTAAGCGTAACGGGGGCAGGGTTCGCCGCACACGCGCAAGACGTTGAAGTCCAGTCCGCAGTGCCATTGGACATCAAGATCAGCCTCAAGGTTGCCGGATCCTCTGAGAGCGTGACGGTTGAGGCAGCCGGCGATCTGCTGGAGAATGATCCAACGGCTCACACCGATGTTGACCGCGCGTTGTTCGACAAGATTCCTCTGGAAAGTGCCTCGTCATCGTTGAGCTGATATTGAAAGTGAGTGGTCTGGTTGAACTTCTCGTCATGGTCAATGCGGAAGACACCGGGTGCAGGCAGAAAAGGTACTCCGCCGACTTGCGGTGGAAAAAAGCGCGCCGCAACACTGGACATGACCACCAGTGCGGTAAATCCGTGGTAGTTCGGAACACTCACGCGCAGCGTATATCCGGGAATTTTCGAGTTGTGCCATGCGATCGGGAACGCGATCGGTGAGGCGGCCACCACGCCGAAGTCGTAGCCGTTGTGGGTGTACTTCCAGATGTACTCGCCATCGACGACCAAATATTTCCGACAGCAGGCACCGAAGACGACAAGGAGGAACAGTCCGGGATGCAGCGGCACTATCCCAAATCCCGCATTGCGACGTAAACGGCTGCGAGAATGAAGAGGGGTCCGGTAACGAAGCAATGGGTTCGCCCGCACTGGGCTGCATTTGTTAGGCAGCCAACACCCATTACGAGAAAGGCTGGCACCCATATCCAGATTCTTCCGCGATTCCAACCTGAGCTTGCTATTACAAGGATGATCGGTACATACCAGAGGAGCCACGCTGTCCTTCGCCCGCACAGGTCTCTGCTTGAACACACATTTGAGTCACTGGGATTGTCCATTTCAGTCTTCCGTATCCCCCGGAAACTCGGCAAGCTTGTTCCGCAGGACAGACGCGGCATCCACCAGAGCGCCACTAGCGAAGGTGGGCGATATACTCCTACGTACTTCCTTCCCGTAGAGGGCAGCCAAAGTCCAGAGTGTGCCGTTGCTCCGGCAGCAGAGGCTCAGTGAAAAGCTGTTGGTGCAATAGCCCCGCTACGAGATGGCCGCTGTCCCAGTAGTGTATGACCCTTAGGTCGAAATTCGCGATTGAACCATCCCGCTTGGTTAGGACCGGCGATCCACGACGGCGGACGGCTCATACAACCTGTTCAGCGGAACCTACGGCCGATTTCGCAATCGGGAACATTGCTCGAATGGTCGTCCCGCGGTCATCAGACTCGATTTCGAGTGTCCCTCCCAGTTGAAGGACACGTTCACGCATGCCTCTGAGACCAACTCCGACTGGGCCCGAGCCGAACAAAAGGGATCTTCTTTTTGGCGCTACACCCTTCCCCTCATCTTGGATTTCGAGCAGGAGCGCATCCTGAGAACGTTTCAACCTGACGAGTGCTTTTGCGCTGCCAGAGTGCCGATGCACATTTGTGAGGCATTCCTGTACTACTCGGAAAGTTGCAATCTCAAGGTCAGGACTCACTCGTCCGAAATCTGCTGCTAACTCCAACGTGGTTGCGATGCCGCTTCGTTTTGCGAATCCATCCACGTACCACTGGAGGGCAGATGACAGCCCCACCTCGTCCAACAGGGGAGGATGCAACAGATGCGACATCGTGCGCAGCTCTTTGTTGAGATTTTGCAGAAGGGCCTCGCTGTCCGCGAGCAGGCGTACTCGTTCGCCGTCCGCCGTTCCGTCCGCATATTTCAACTGGTCGTTATTCATGATGAGAGCAGCAATCATCTGCCCCGCACTGTCGTGCAGTTCTCGGGCTAGTCGTCGGCGCTCTTCATCCTGCATCTGGAGCAACCTGGCACTGAGTTGACGTGCTGCGTCTTGCGCTGCCTTCCGTTGCGTGACGTCTCGCACAGCGCTCGTAAACACGACACCTTGCTCCGTTTCAAGAGGACTGATACTGATTTCGACTGGAAACTCCCGACCGTCCTTATGCAACCCATATAGGTCCAGACCTTCACCCATGCTTCGAAAGCGTGGCGCCGAAGCGAATTCGCTCCTATGCTGAAGATGATGATGGCGGAACCGAAGTGGCATCAGCATCTCAATTTCACAGCCCAATAACTCATTCCGACCATAGCCAAAGGCCCTTTCCGTTTGTGAGTTGGCAAAGATGACTTTTCCAGCTTTGTCGGTAACGACCATCGCATCGGGTGCTGACTCTAAAAGTTCCCGAAATCTTGCCTCGGCGCGAGCGAGCTCGGCAGTGCGATTAGCGAGTTCTTCAGCAGCAGCCTTTCGGGCTGCTGTTCTGCGGTATGTCTCCCCCAAACCGATGATGAAGCTGCCCAGCAGGAGGAAACTGAGCAATCCATAAATGTCACGGCGATCCTCTATCGCCCAGCTGAGGTAGGGCGGAGTGAGCCAATACCACACGCCCAACGCCTCAATGACTAGGGCGACGATAGACTGCCAAAAGCCACAATACCAAGCAGAGAAAACGACTGCTAACCAGGCAAGGTGATAGGGGTTGCGTTCTCCGAGAACTGGAACCAGAGCCTTACGTAGCAGGAGCGCAGCGATGGCTGCGAGGACGGCCAGAACGGATCGAATGAATTGCTGGTTGGTGTCCGTCAGCAGTGCAGGTTCGAAAACCTGCTGCCAACGTTTGAAGACTTTAAATTTGGAACTTGAGTCACCCACGGCGGCCCCACTCCCAATCCACTGTTTGCAAGAATGAAGAACAGAGCCATCCGCCAAAAGGCCACAGCAGTATATAAAACACGCCTATTTTACTCCGATTACTGCTTGTTCAAACCGCCAAAATACGCCGTTCAGCGGTTACGTTTGGCTGCAATTGCACAGAGTCATACGCGTTGGACAGATTTCCAACACCCCAGTGCCGGTTGAGGGGTAAAGGGCGGGAGTGATTACGGTTGATACAAAGTGCGCCGCGTTCTGTGGGCTGTTCTCTCCGCCGTATTGACTTTGGCATCTTTCTGCACGGCTAAACCATCATCAACCGAGGGAGTACACATGCCGTGTTCCGCTTCGCAGGACAATGCATCACGCCGGTGTTTTGCCTCCGCGACGTGTCGTGCATCCGATGGTGTCAGTAAGGAACCGTCACAGTAGCCATTGCCGGTCCTGCACGCGAGGAAATTCATCTGATACTGAATGCCCGTGACTTCCTTTATCTCCGAGGGTGTTAAGAGCAACTGGTCGCACTGCGGGTCGGCTGTTTGACAGGCAAGAAGATTGTGCTCTCGCTCGAGGGTTTGAACTCTCACCGCCTCCATCGGAGTAAGTAAGGAATAATCGCAGGCTTCTGCGCCAGTCTCGCAATTCAGTTGATTCTGTTCTTTTTCAATGCGGGTAACTTCTTCGGTTTCTGCAGGAGTCAACAAGGATTTGTCACAAATGCCAGTTTCGGCTTCGCAAGCTAGCAGATTACGGCGGCGTTCCACAATGGACACTTCTTTTGCGTCAGTTTGGGTGAGGCTCGCCTGATCGCACTCATCGTAACCAGTCAAACATCCCCGGAGGTTCGCGTCGTAGTGCAGTTCGTCAATTTCGCGCGCCTGGGGTTCTGTCAGGAGGGATCGATTACAGGTGGCGAATCCGTCCACGCAATCACGAAGGTTCTGATCACCCTTATCAGAGGTCCCAGTTGTCTGAGCAAAATCAGACTGGGCAAAACCAAGACTGACGACAGCACCCAAGAACAGAAAAGTGAGCAGAGCGTACCGCATCCCGTCCTCCCGAGTAGAAATTTGCCTGCCTGTGTCCGCCGCTGGGCCCATGTCATCTGGAGCATGGGCCCAGCCGGCGGTACCATCACTGTGCTCTAGTGCGCTGCCTGTAATGATGCAGTCGTGGTGGTCTTGTTCGTGGCAGATTCGACCTTCCGCAAGCTCGGTTCCGCCCGCTGCCACAGCACCCGCGCGTTGGGAGCATCGTTCGGGTACGCTTCTGTGGATTGCTTCCCTGTGGGTTCAAGCATGATATCCACGCGACGGTTGTATGCCAACCATGTCGCCTGAGAGCGACGCGTCATCCACTTCTCCGGTTTTTGGGAATTCTCTGCCTGTAGTTTCGAAACCTCTTTTTGGCTGAGTTCCTGCAGATTTCCATCGGCGCTGGTCTGGATCTTGTCTGCAGAAATTCCTTGCGATACTAGGTAACTCTTCACGAGATCGGCTCTCCTCGCGCTGAGCTTCAAGTTGTACTTCTTGGAACCGCGAATGTCGGCATGTCCTACAACCATGAGACTGGCATGGTCGTTGTCGTACTCCTCGTGGTTCTTGAAGGTATTCGCTGCACTTTGCAGAGCGTCCTTCTCGGTAGCTATAAGGCCGACCTTAGAATGCTTGGAGGTTGGGTAATTCGTTGGGTAGAACACGCTCGCGAGCGTTACCGCTGGCGCCGCATCGATCGAACCGACTACATGCAGGGCCGCAGTTTTTGTGGTGGTACCGCCGCAGGCGTTGGAGGCCGAGAGCGTGTAGTCCACCATCTCGTTCACCGGGCCGGTAGTAGTTTGCTTCGGTTGTGCGTTAATTGTATGGCTGCCGCTCATGCCTTCGCTGCCAAGCGAAGTGATCGTTACGTGATTGGCGTCAACGGTAGTCCAGTTCAAGGTCGTCGAGTCATCTTGCACGACCTTATCCCCGATCTTGTGATAGCGCACTTCCGGTTGGGTCAATGTCAGCGTGGCGGTGGGTTGGTTGTTGACGTTCACGGTAGTTGTTTGCGTAGCTTCGCCGCCCGGACCCTTCGCCACCAATTCATAGGAGGTCCGTCTTGTCGGGGAGACTTGTCTGCTACCGCTGGCCGAAACCTCTCCCAGGTTCGTAATCGAGACGGCCACCGCGTCCGCTGAGCGCCACTTCAATTGATCCGATTGTCCACAGCCCAGCTGAGTGGACTGAGCGGCGAGTTGCGCGGTCACCGGGGCGATAGGCACCTCTGCGCTGGCAATGCTAGCCTCAAATCGCGGCTGCGGCCCGAGGGTGTTCCCTTGTGGCCAATTCTTGGTCTTCATCGCTCCATTGTTGTTGAGGTCAACAATGACTCGCTCCCCGGCCTTGACCGGCACTGGTCCTGACCAGATCGTGTCTCCTTTCCTCGTCACCATAACCTGATAGGTACCCGGCTTCACCAGTAGACGTTGGTGCCAGATCCAGTTCCAGTCGAACTCATCGACGTGACCCACAAAGTAGTCGGGCGTCGTACCGTTGAGCAGCACTGCGGCACGCGGGTGGCCTTTGAACTCAATGTATCCGAACGGACCGGACACCTCAGCGCCGGATCGCTTTAGGGTTACCGGGACTTCAGTCGTATCCCGTGGGTCGATACGCACCACCTGGGTGATGGAGATGTATCCGTAATTGCGAACGCTGACTTCATGGGATCCAGCCGAAAGCTTGATCGTCTGACTGCCATCACGGATGGCCTTCCCGTCGACGAAGACGTACGCCTGCTTCGGGCTCACGTGAATCTTCAAGTAGCCGGTATCCGCACTGCTCTGCGCGCAAACCGGCAACACGGCCAGCAAGAATGAAACGAAAATCAGAGAAGCGAAATGGGCTTGACGCCTAACGAACATCATTTGGAATCCTCCTTCGAAATAACGAATTCACTGTCCTCGCTCATGCACGGAGGCAGGCCGCCTAAGAACTCCGTAAGGCGGGTCAGTCCGGCTCAACCGCCTTATCTTCTGACGCTCAAGTAATACAGACTCGTCGGAGTCAGATTTTAGTTGTATCGTTACACGATATAGACAACGCATCAGCATGCTGCTTACGGCCAAACCTTCAGCCGATTAGTGATCCAACTGCACGCTGAGGACCGCCCTCATGCTCACTTCGTTCGCGGTGTCGAGACCAATATTGTTCGGCGGACTGTAGGAGATGAGCCTTGACTTTACGCGCCCCGTATAAACCTTATCATTTACTACCCAGCGGACTTGGTCTCCTGCAACCGGAACTGAAATTGCCTGGTCGGGCGAGATCTCAAGCTCGCTGATGATTCGTTCATCGCTTGCCGAGGCAAAAACCTGCGTGATTCTCATCCGAAACCTCCTCCTTTCGGCAGACGATCCTGTCCTTGGAGACACCGGGCCCACACAGCGTGGCCAACGTGTAGTGCGGCGTCGCTCGACACGTTCTGCCGCCCCTCTTAGCCCTGATGGTCTTTGACGAGCCGTCTTGCTGCTCGTCGGAAGCCACCACCCTGAAACTCCGCTCGCGGCCCGAACATGCGCGGATGGTGGCTCGCCTGGAAATCAAGATCCTCCAAATTCAGATGGTAGCGATCGGGCATAAGTAAGTCATAAAGGAGCATCCGATAGGTCAGGCAAGCAGTTTTCCTGTGGTGGGAGGAATGCTTGACAGGAGGAGAGTCGGGGTCGAGCAGTCTCCCGGCAAGTTTTCTCCGCACCTTCAAGGTATGCCTTATGACTTTCTTAGGTCGGGTCGCTAGCCTAATAGAGCGTGGAAACGGGTGGGTTTCGGGGGCGAGCTGAGCTTTGATGGTGGCTTTCCTCGGGGCTCGCTCTGTCCAGGTTGAAAACCGGTAGACCTTTGAGGAGGAAGATATGAAAGCAGGAGTAGGAATCGCCGTTATCTGTTCGGGATTGTTGCTCGGCTGTAACCTTATCGCTTCGCCAGGTAAGCCAACATCAGGGCAAATCAACAAGTCGCCCGCGGATAGCTTCAGTGCGGCAGACCGCGCATTTATGACCAGTGCCGCCGAGGCCAATCTCGCAGAGATCGCAACCGGGAAGATGATCGAGCAGAAAGCGAAGGATCCCGGCGTAAGGGATTTTGCCAAACGCATGGTTACCGACCACACCCAGGCCAGCCAAAACTTGGCCACAGTAGCAGAGATGGCTGGGATCACTCTGCCAACCAGTCCAAGTGCGGCGGATCGCACTCAAGAAGATGAACTCAAGAAACTCTCAGGTGCGAAGCTGACTGAGACCTATGTGCGTGACGAACTCGCCGGCCACAAGCAGGTGATTTCTGCTTTTGAATCAGAAATTGAACACTGTCAGGATGAAGCAGCAAAGAACTATGCTGCTCAAACGCTCCCCACGCTGCAGGACCACATTCGTATTGCCGAAGATGTTGCTGGCAGGATGGGGATGTCTGGCAAAGCCGGCCTTACCCAGGAGAGTGATGCCATCACAGTAAGGTAAGAGTGGCATCAGGCGGTAGTGTCTTAATGTGTCCAAGACACTACCGCATTAGGCTCGACGGTCGCAGGAACGCTTCCAAGAATGCCATGCCTGCGTGCGAGATGACTCCTAACAGCTTCTCCAGGATTTCGGTGAGGGCAAACATCGCCCAAGAACGAGCACTAGGGTTGAGCCGGAACATACACACTGTCTGCGCCCACCAGCTCCAGATTGGGTACCTCGGTCGTCAGTCTCACAGGCTGCAGTCCGGATTTTTTCCCGGGCACCGCCAAGAAGGTGAGCCAGTATTGATGATCGAGATGATGGCTGAGACCGTCCAAGTACGGGCGGAATGAGACCGGCGGTCCGAAAAAGCCAACACCGTACGACTCACCTCCCGCTTCCTCGCACACGCGGGAAAGGTAAATCTGGGAATCAACATAGGGGTCGGCGGGGCCGCTTCCCCCGAAGTAATCAATGCCGCTTGAGATCATGAGAACTTCGCGACGCGCAGAGCTCTCCGGCCAGCGTCTGATCAGGTCCCCGAGAGAAAAGTACGGGCTGCCGTTGATGTCGGCAAACTCGAGCGGAAGGCGCAAAGCCTTGGCAGCCAAAGCGTGATCCGTGGTCAGATTCTGCAGAATCTGCGCCGTCCCATTCCCCATGTATGCGACACCCACCATGGTGGTCGCTGCCTGTGATTGGATGAAGTGCCGAACGTCGTCCAGCTGCAAGCCGAGATTGCTGTTGGACTCGTCGTCGATGAGGACAAAGAGTTCGAGCCCGGAATGGTCCCCTTTTGCCGGAACCCAATCCGCAACTTTGTCCCGGTCATGTCCTTGATAGACCATCACGTCGTCGCGATGTACTGCTGCAAC
The DNA here is from genome assembly GCA_035279505.1 of Candidatus Sulfotelmatobacter sp. GTDB lineage: Bacteria > Acidobacteriota > Terriglobia > Terriglobales > Acidobacteriaceae > Sulfotelmatobacter. Next base: position 44,256 of record DATEHP010000137.1, read on the forward strand.
CTCTTTGTCATTGCGGCTTTCAGCGGTAACAAGCATCTTTACGGGGACTCCGCCCGTCGGTGGGGTCTCCTGGGGTACTGCCCACACCGCACACAGCAGAACAGTTGTTACTAGGCCGAAAATGAATCTGGAAATCATTTGCCGTGTCCTCTCGGATATCAGGTAGAAATCCTTCCGCTCTCCGTCACCGCACTCGTGTTTGGGCCGAAGCGCTTCCATCTGCGTTCTCTCGTACTTCGATCTGCTGGACTCTAGATAAAGACATACCAACGGCTACTTCAACGCAAACGTCGCGTTCACATGCGCGGTTGCAAAAACGGTTTGAGGCGAAAATTCCTGGGTGGGCGCCGGGCCCGTCTGCGCGGCCATCCTTGCCATCGAAAATCGAACGGGGAATACCCTTGGATTTTCCGAGACGTCAATCGTCGCCGAGGATAGCTCTCCCAAAGTGCGTCCGCTGGCGGCAGCCAAGGCTTCGGCCAAATCCCGCGCCCGCCGATAGGCTTCCTCGACGGCTTTTCTCTTGGCAGCCTCAATGTTCTCGAGCGTATAGCTCACCGAATTGTTGGCGGTAATGTCGGCATCCGCAAGCTGCTGTATGATCGGCGCGACTTTCGAAAAGTCCTTCAATTTCAGCGTCACACTGGAATTGACTTGATAGCCGACCAGTTTGGCATGGCCTTCGTGGTATTCCTCGACCGGCGCAATGGAGTAGTAGCCGATTTCTGCAATTTTTGGATCAATACCATTGGTGCGCAGAATCTCGCGTACTTGCTCGGCCTCTTTAGAAGCGTGGTCGTATGCGGCACGGGCAGTGCTTTCCTGCGCGGCGATGTTGAACTGCATGACTGCCGTGTCGGGATTTGCTTCAAACTTTCCATCTGCGCCGACATACACGGTGTTTGGTTCTGCGCCTGATGTACCGTCCTGCCCGAGAGCGGTGGCCGCAGAGCAAAGCACTGCAATCAAAACCAGTCGTTTTATCCTCACTATCCTCACGGCCTTGTCCTTTTCGACCCGATCCAGAAAACTCGCCGTTACTCTCGATTAGAAGACCCACGAGGAGACTGACAATCTTCCTGCATATGCAAGAGCTCTCTACCCGCGAGATCGTCTTTCTCGTGATTCATCCACTCTTACGGGAACAGCGACTGTCCTCGCGGATTCCTCTTATTCGGGCTGCGCCACGGACCTCCCTTTCCGCCCGCAACCAGTCTTCTTTCGCGTGTTCCTCCCTGCGGCCGCCTTCCACATACAGCTGATAGGCGCGCCGACGGATGGCTTCCTCGATCGCGTCTGACGTTCTGGGTGTGCGATTAGGGTGCACTCCGCAGAGTCTGCTGCGCCGGTTTAACACTCGCTGACATGCCTTCACTCCTTAACTCGCCAGTCGGTGGCTCATGGCGGATGGCCGCTTTGGCGAAATGGTTATACAGCCAAGCGATCACGGCGCCGCCAATGAAACCATCGCAGAGTCCATAAAGAGTTCCCACGATGACTTCGGCAATGCCGCGGGTGTCATGGTAGCCGGGGTAGACCGACGACATGGCTTGGAGAAACTGTTGACCGTAGTTTCCGACAATCAAGTTGGTAACGCCCACGGCGAGCATCACAAATCCCCACACAACAGCAGAGGCCAACGCCAGAGCCTTCGTATTTACTTTCAAGAATCACCTCACTGGCTGTAATTAGGATGGCGCACATAAGTAAGAAAGTCATAAAGGAAAGCAACAACACAGAATTGATCGAGTGAGGAAAGATAAAGAGGCGGAGCCCCGCTGTCGACTCTAAGATCGGAAGGTTGCAAAGCTCATGCGTGTGCTGCTCCGATTGATGGGGATGAAACGTTAGATGAGGTGTTCTGACGAAACGCGGGAGACGTCCTCAGAATGGCTGGCGCATGCTTTCGGCAATCTGGCTCAACATTCTTTGTGCTGGATAGTGTTTGACGATTTCGTCTCTGCCCCAGCCCATCAGTCTTGATTCAACAAACATATAGCGCGCCGCCAAGCGTGAATCGTCCTGGTTGCCCCACACGATTTTCATGCAGCGTTTGACATACAGATCCAGGGCCGTGGGAACCAAAGCCTCGTCAGCCCGCGAGAGTTCGTCCCCTAACGCGGCAGCGGCGCGCAGCGCATTGGAGGCTCCAACCCCGGCAGTGGGAAGAAATGCCGCTGCTGCGTCCCCGCAAAGCGCGACGCGACCTCGGAACCATTCCCGTGCGCGAATGTCGATCATGGGCCAGGCATATATGCGTTCGGCATCGTCGATGGCGAAGCGAATGGATTGATCCCTAGCTGTAATCTCGCGGGTAGCACTGGCGATCACGGAGCGGGCGTGCTCTGCTGGCGCGTGAAGGTTGGTGATTCGGTTATTGGGCAGGACAGCACAAAACATGCAGCGTCCTCGAACAGGATGAGCGCCAAAGAAAAAGCCGTCTCCCCAGTACTCATGTACGGTGTCCGCCGGAAACAGATCTCCCCGGCCCCACCATGTCCAGGCTGTCCAGCCCGTGTCGAAACCTTCCTGCTGACCGAAGAGACTGGCACGTACCTGGGAGTGAATGCCATCGCACCCCACGAGCAGGCCGAAGTCATCCTCAGTTTTATCGCTGAAGGTGACATGCACAACTTCATGGCCCTGGTCGATTCCCACGACGGATGTATCCATGTGAATCGGCAGATCGCGACATGCCTTCCGCAAAACTTCGATCAGGTCGCTGCGAGGCAGCATTACCATGGGTCCGGAGTTACTGGTAAGTTCGGACAAGTCCATGGTTCGCAATCTCTCCCCTCTATGGTCTGTAATCTCATACCGACGAGACTCGATACCGCGCGCGCCAGGAATTCGTCATAGACACCCAGCCCATGCAGTACGCAGCTTCCCAGAGGATAGAGGCCAATGGCATAACCCTCATGCCCATATTCCGATAACCGTTCGACGACCACTGGCTTGCGCCCCTGCTGTAGCAACTTTGCTGCGCTCGCGAAGAGCACGTCATCGGTTGTCTTGCCTCACCCAGCTTTTGCCGTCCGTGTATGATCGAGGTCAAATCATGCCACTTCATCGAAACCTTTTCTAATTGACGATCCTGCCTGGAAGCATTACTCCCGTTGCTGGAAGGCGGCCAAACTGCCCAAGACTTCCCCGCGCGCGACCTGCGGTTTGAACTTTCCTCACATTCCAAGTTGTTCACGTGAACGCTCGTGATGCCTTTTCTCTTCACATTCCGTGACCTCGCCAACGCACTCCAGGAGTCGCTCGGCCTGCATCGGTTTTTCGATGAATGCTTCCACTTGTTGCCGCAGTTCCCGAGGAAGATCCGATCCCGAAACCATGATCACGGGAGGAGGCGCTTCATGCTGTCGCATGTTTCGAACCACAGCTAAGCCATCCATTTCAGGCATCTGGTAGTCCAAAATGACGCAGTCCACGTGGTGACGCTTCATGAACTCAAGTCCGTCCCGCCCATTCGATGCAAGAACAACCTTGTATCCGTGATCTTCGAACAAGCATTTGTATAGCAAAAGAATTTGCGGAGTATCGTCAATGCAGAGAATTGTCTTGCGCATTAGTCGCTCCTTTCTTTCTAACGTTCGAAGGAGTTTGAATTGGTAATCACCTACACAGTTATTCACGCCTGAAACCAGCCCGCGGTTCGCACAGTCTTTCTGATGTTCGTTTCCCAAACTCAGAGTAATAAGCAGGAGTAAGAAAGTCATAAAGACGGCCTTGAGTCTCGTCCGGGAAAGAGCAGCGAGTCGGATCTCGCAATGTCTCGCGATACAACAGAGGCAGCAAACGCGGAATCTATCCTTAATAGGAATGATCAGGCTGATCGGTAGGCAACGAGGATCACAAGCAGGCGACCGTTCGCTTCCTTCCGACCGGCCAGGGAAATCTCGCACAGACTCTGGAGATCAACGGATGAAACCCAGCAGGATGGAAGACTCTCGGCTCACACGCGATTGGCGCTCGGCGGCAAGCGCTTCTGTCCGAGAGGTGAAAATTTCAGATCTCGAAGGGAGGAATTAGATCGGCCTTTGAGTAAGTGACATGGGAGGGTGCGTGATGTCGTACGGGGTCGCAGAAGACGAAAGAAAAGGTCAGACGGCAGTCAAGGAAGTCCGGCCGGTAAGAACAAGAAGCCTGCGAACCCCGACGGTCCGGCGCAAAGATCTTTTCGAAGACAGTCTGCTCGAAACCAGCCGCGGTCGCGGTGGAGGACGAGCGTGGACCACACTGTTTTCTTTGACTGTGCAGTGCCTGTTGGTCGGCATTCTGATCCTGGTTCCGTTGCTGTACACGCAGGTGCTGCCGAAAGAGCAGGTAGTAACCATGCTGGTGGCGCCGCCTCCACCCCCTCCGCCGCCACCTGCAGCACCTCCGACTCCTGTGAAGGAGGCGAGAGTGGTCAGCGACATTGTGAACGGCCAGCTTCGCACTCCGAGCCGAATCCCAGACAAGGTTTTGATGATTAAGGAACCTGCGATACCGCCGCCTGCCTCCGCAGGCGGAGTGGTTGGTGGTGTACCAGGTGGAGTTCCTGGAGGTCAATTGGGAGGCATGATTGGCGGAATCATTGGCTCGATCTCCCATCCCGTCGCCATACCAAAACTCTACAAGTCTATCGCCCGGGTACGTATTTCACAGGGTGTTGTCAGGGGCTTGCTCGTTCGCCAGGTACAGCCAACCTATCCAGCGCTGGCCAAGGAAGCCCGCATTCAAGGTCGGGTTGTGTTGACCGCCATCATCGGTAAAGGTGGCACAATCCAGAAGCTGCAGGTCGTGAGTGGACACCCCATGCTGGTCCCTGCCGCCATAAATGCGGTGAAGCAATGGCGATACAAGCCATATCTGTTGAACGGCCAACCCGTTGAGGTGGTGACCACGATTACGGTTAACTTCAATCTTGGCGGGTGACACGACGAGCGCGGTATAGAGTCCTTTTGCATGAGGGTTCCTTGCCGGTAGACAAATTGGTTTGCGGTACTTGCGCAGAGATCGCTAAGCTGGGGGACTCGGTGCCGCCGATGTCTGGCGGACGATTACATAATCTCTATGCTAGATTTCTCTCTGAGAGCAGAATAGAAATCGACACCCGCTCGCCTACAACCCAACCGTGCCGGTTTGGCAATCGCAATTCGGCCCACAAAGGTGTGGCACCTTCGATCGTGAAAGTCACGAGTTCGTCACAGTCTAACCCAAAACGGGGGCGGGTCACGTCGGTGACATGGCCGCAAAGCACCGTTTCCTTTCCTTATTGGGAACGCCTTGCGAGATGGTGAACGAGAGAAGTCGATGAGCAACTCCTCCTTATTGCTTTGCTCGCATTGACTTCCTCTGCGCAGATCGATACCCACACCATCATTGCGCGTTCTGTACAGGCCAATACTGAAGACTGGAATGCCGAACCGGGCTATGACAACTTTGAACGCGACCGACAACCAGGCGGTGGAACCAAGACGTACGCTGAGATGATGATTTTGGGTTCACCATACCAGCGTCTAATTTCGGTGAATGGCATGGCTTTGCCTCACTGGCAACAAGAACGAGAGCAACAAAGGCTGGAATCAACGTTGATGCAACGGCGCAACGAATCGGTCTCTGAACGGGCGGAACGCATCGCAAAATATGCCAACGGCCGAAAAAGCGACCGTTTGCTGCTGGATCAACTGACGAAAGCCATGAACTTTGTCTTAGTCAGGGAGCAGGAGTTGAGCGGCAGGCAAGTCTACGTGCTAAAAGCCAGGCCGCGTGCCGATTATCAGCCGCCAACAGGAAGCTGAGGTGCTCCGCGGAATGGAGGGCGAACTCTGGATCGATGAAGCTACGTTTCAATGGGTAAAAGTGCAGGCCCGGGTCATACGGCCGGTTTCGATTGAAGGATTTCTCGCCAGGGTAGAGCCGGGCACGCGCTTCGAGCTGGAGAAAATGCCGGTGGCCGACCAACATCTGGCTTCCGAGCCACTTTTCGATGAAGTCACAAGCCAAAATCTTGTTTGTGTTTACTCGAAAGTCAGAGGAGGACGAAACCTATTATGGCTATCACATAGCCTGGCCGGCGCAGGCCGATCCTGGACATTGACGTCGCGTACCGGCGAAGTGTTTTAAAGCTTGCTTGAACAATAGGGAAATGGGGCTCAACTTTCCTGAGTTGCACTTATGACTTCCTTATGTTGCCTTTCTAAAATCTTTGCTGAGTGCTCCATTTCACTCTGGGCTTCTCTTTTCACCATTCCGCCCTTATTTCTGTAAGCCGACGATGGCGCGTCTTGGCGCGATACCGAAAACACTCTGTTGTGGCTAGTATTAAACTAAGGTGTTCATTTGTTTAGAAGATTCCACGGATAGGCTCAGGATGGATGCACTTCCTTGATCAATTACGCGAGGAGATTTCCGAGTTTGGTTCCTCATTAGGCTTCCAGTCGTTTGTAGAAACAGGGGGCCATGGGGTAAGTATTCCAAAGCGGATACTGCGTTTTGCGGTTTCTGGCGGGGTCGTCGCTGGATTGGTAGCGGCGTGTGTCTCCGTGCCGCACGTTCATCTTGCGAGTTTGGTCCTCCTTCTGCTTCTTGTTATCGTTATCATTGCGACGCTGTGGGGGTTTTCCGAGGCAGCCTTCGGGACGTTTCTTGGTGCGCTTCTTATTGCGTATTTCTCTCGTCCTTCGCACCGCTGGGCTGTGGTGGCTGTGGAACGCGGGGTAGTCCTGATCACATTTCTGGCCGTTGCCTTTCTGGCCAGCTACTTGGCGGCTCGAGCGAAACGTCAGCGCGATGAGGCAGTCTCAAGGCGTCGCGAGGCCGAGCAGCTCTCTGCATTCGGCAAGGATTTTCCGATAGAAGGCAAGCCCGACTCTGTCCTGACTCAATCTCTTGACTCTTTGGTGCGGGCCTTTGAGTTCGATGCCGCGGTCTATTACGACTGCAATACGGGTGAGGTTGCCCATGCGGGAGAAAGGGCGGATGCGCTCACAAAGGATCTGCTCGTCGAAGCAGCGCGCAACCCCGAACTCATCGTAGAGCGAAACGGGGGATTCTACTGTCTACGGATACGCTCCGCCGGACAAGTGATCGGTAGCCTGGCTCTTCGTGGTAGCAACCTTTCAGTTTCGACGGTACGCGCGATTGCGGAGCGTATCGAAGTCGGACTGGAGAAAATCTCAGCCTTTAAAGCACAGCGGCTGGCTGAAGAGGAGAAGAAGAGTGAAGCACTGAAAGCGGCCGTTCTCGATGCCTTGGTCCATGAGATCAAGACTCCTGTCAGCGTGATCAAGACGGCGGCCAGTTCGCTGCTGTCGCGTGATTCCGATGCCGGCATCCGCAAGGAACTCCTGACGATTATCAATGAGGAAACAGACCACCTGGATGACTCAATCAGTCACGCGTTCTGGACCGCGCGCGTCGAGGCTGGAATCTTGCGAGAGGGCAAGAGTTCTCAGGAAATGGAGCCATTGGTCATGGAAGTTATCAGTGACTTCGCTGGTCTTCTCAAGGGCAGGTCGGTGAAGATCGACGTGCCAAACTTTCTCCCCGCCGCGAACTTCGACACTCGCATGATCAAGGGCGTTCTTAAGGAATTGTTGAGGAACGCTGTCAAGTATTCTCCCTCAGAGTCTCCACTCACGATTTCCGTACAACAAGCTGGGGATGAGATCATTACGAGTGTGGGTGACTCTGGACCAGGCATCAGACCGGAGGAGAGGGACCGCATCTTCGAGAAACACTACAGGGGAGCTGTAAATATTCCAGGATCCGGCCTTGGACTTGCTTTTGCCAAGACCATCGTTGAAGCCCACGGTGGCCAGATCGGAGTCAGAAATGGAACGGGCAGCGGATCCGTCTTCTACTTTTCGCTGCCAGTGTTTCATGAGGAAGTCGTATGAGCGCCGTGAAGATTCTTGTCGTCGACGACGAGCCGCAGATGCGGCGTGCGTTGCGAACCAGCCTTAACGCCCATGGTTATGACGTGGTTGAGGCGCAGTCGGGTGAGGAGGCAGTGCGGAAACTGGACGCGGAAGTTTGCGACTTTGTTCTGCTGGACATGAATCTGCCGGGTCGGGATGGTCTTGCCACGTGCCGCACGATCAGGGCCGGGTCCGAAGTGCCTATCATCATCGTGTCTGTCCGATCTTCAGAAAGAGACAAAGTCGCGGTGCTCAACGCGGGTGCCGACGATTACGTGACGAAACCGTTCGGCGTGCCGGAACTGCTGGCTCGGGTCGAAGCGGTAAAGAGAAGGAAACCGGTAACCAATCGGCCGCCAGAGGTCCTCGTACTGGATGGCGTGAGGATCGATTTTGAGACCCACCAGGTCACGACTCCCGAGGGGGAGGAGCACTTGACTCCTAAGGAAATAGAGCTGCTCCACTTTATGGTGTCGCACGCAGGTCAGGTGATTCCGCATCGCCGTTTGCTGCAAGCACTGTGGGGCGCAGACTATGGAGGCGAGGTTGAATACCTGCGCGTGCTCGTCAACCAGCTCCGCAAAAAGATCGAGCGTGATCCCCACCAGCCGAAGTATTTGCTAACCGAGCCTTGGGTCGGCTACCGCTTCGCGCCTCCTCCGCCTGCTTCCTAAACGCCGCCGTGCTTGCTTCGATGGAAAATCTGATTAAGGTCATTTTTGTCATCTCGAGCAAAGCAGAATTGCCGTTTTTTCGGCAACTCTGCGCAGTCGAGGGACCTTGCATTTTCCTTTTGCGACGTTTAATCAGAGTTTCCCTATATCTTTCTTATTCTCCGCGACTAAGATCACCGATAAGGGACGCCATGTCTCGGCCCGATTCGAAACACTGGCTGCCCAATGCAGACTCGGCTCTCTTGTCGCCATTCCTCCCAAACTAGCTGACAGGTTCGGTGGGTTTCGGAGCAATCACTTATGACATCCTTATTTCTTGCAGCTAGCCTGTGAGAACTTTGCACTGGGGTCCACACCGGAGCGTCTAAACCGGGAGCCGGCCGGACATCGAATCTTGCATTTGGCTAAGGATCTCATCCAGAGGGGTTGTGATTCACGGAACACGCGTTCACAGTGCCAGTTTGATGCCCGGAACCTCTCGTTTTTGGTTCAGTCGTGCAGTCATTCTGTTGACCGTCCGTTATCGGTTCTTTCCCGCGTCGCTACGATGGATCTTGAAGCTGCAGGACGCTAGAAGGCGGAAACACGCGGCGCTCATTCCATCTGGTCCGGGCGCATTGGGCACCGCAAGTGGTCCGGCTGCCTTTATGACTTACTTATAGTACTTCAGTAGAGTTATAAATGATCTGGCCGCCAGAACTGTAATTCGCTAGCAGACAGCACGAATACACTGTTCTCCGAGAATAACGGGCTGGAGTAGATGTCGAAGAGCTGCGAACTGACGGCGAGCGCCGTTGACACCGCAGATGCAAGTTGGCAGCAGCCCGGTGCGAGTTCTGCGGAGTATTCTTTAAGGGGAATGATGCGGGTTCAGAAGGTATTGGTGGTTGACGACGAAGCCCAAATGCGGCGTGTGCTTCGAGCCAGCCTAATCGTTCACGGATATGACGTAGCCGAGGCCTCATCAGGCGAGGAAGCGCTCGAGACTTTGAATGATGAACGATGTGACTTGGTACTTCTCGACCTGAATCTTCCCGGGATAGACGGAATTGACACCTGTCGTGCCATTCGCTCTACTTCAGGCGTACCAGTCATCGTTGTGTCCATTCGAGATTCCGAGAGGGACCGGGCTGCGGCACTCGCTGCAGGCGCCGACGGCTACGTGACGAAACCATTTAGTTTCGAAGCAATCCTATCCCGCATTCACGTACTGACCCGGACCGGCGATGCGTGAAGCTCATGGCCAGCGGATCATGCGATCAGGTCCGCTCATCGCGCTGGTGCTGCTCATCCGGGGTTGCTTCTGCCCAGCCCACCGCAGGTCCTGCTGAGTTCTTCCGGTTACTGCGAAACAGTGTTGGATCGGTAATCACGACCTAGCCAGCCTCTCGACGGGAGGTGGTGCTCCCCGCTCATCAAAGGGAGAGGTAGCTATCAGGACCGAGTCCGAGCTTCCTGGAGATCGCTGGCAGAAATGGCTGCTTGCCTCGGTAGGGTTTGGAGTCATGGCTCTGCTTGCGCGATGGATATGATCGTGCTGTCCTCATCACAACCGCCAACGAAAGGTTCATCCGCCGTCCGAATACTTCGAAGGAGGCGCCACCCAGAAGCGCCAACCTCTCTCCATTCTTATGACTTTCTTATTTCCCATGGCTAACCTGAATTTGATGCCAGAGTTCCCAGTTGGAAAGATGGATGTGGAAGTCCTGGTGGCGAGTTCCGATGCCGAAAACCGATCCCTCTTGGTCGATAACCTCGCTCAATGTGGGGCGAGGCCTTTGATCGCGAAGAGCGTGGATGAAGCTCAGACCATTCTCGCCGAGCGGGCGATTGACCTGATCTTCTGCGACGAGGTGCTACCCGGAGGCGGTTTCCACTACGTTCTTCTGTTGACGAAGACGATCGGCGGGGACGTGCCCTTGGTTCTGTCCTCGCTCTTAGGCGACTTGGACCACTACCTGGAGGCGATCGAATTGGGCGTGTTCGACTTTATCGCTCCTCCCTTTTGTATGGCCGACGTGAATTCGATCATAGGTTGTGTTCGTCAAAACTGTCTGTCGCGACCGACCGAAGGATTCAGGCCACCATCTTACCGAAAGTCGCTCAACCGACTTGTGAGCGTGGCATATGACTGCTGAACTCGTGCCCCTAGGCTAGACCACCTTTAATCACAACGAAGTACTGTCGACAAAATCGTCCATTACTTTGAGAAGGACTAGGACTCGCGTCAACTGTCACCTTGATCGTTCGTGATAACGGCGAGGTGCAAAAGAGCCGATCCATTCGGCTCAGAAGGAGTAAATAAATGACTACCGACATCACCACCAAATCTCATAACGCAAAACTGCCTGCGATTTTAAGAATGCCTGACGGTGATTCACTGATTCGGCGAGTGGGCGATCTGTTTGACACGCTGAATCGACGTGCGTACGAACTGTTCGAGGCCCGCGGGCGCCAGCATGGCCGTGATCTGGAGGATTGGTTCCACGCGGAATCGGAACTGTTGGGCCCAATGCCGGTAGAGATCAGCGACGCTGACGGTGAGCTCATCGTGCGGGCGGACCTACCGGGCTTTCAGGAGAAAGACATCGAGGTCCGCGTGGAGCCTCACCGGCTCATCATTACTGGCAAGCGGGAGCACGTCCATGACCAACAAGAGCGAAAGACTATCTATTGCGATCGGAAATCGGACGAAGTCTTCCGCTTGGTTGGTCTCTCGGACGAGGTCGATCCCAACAAGGTGAAAGCTACTTTGAAGGATGGGACTCTCGAAGTGGAGCTCCCAAAAGTGCATTCCAGTCGGAAGATTCCGGTCTCTAGCAGGGCCGCTTAAGGCTGCGCCGACGACGCTTGTCGATACCGCGGAGGTGGAGGTGCATTGTGATGAACTTGGGTCTTCAAGCGATTCACCTTCACCCCCAGCTTGTCGCTCTAAACAGGCTTCAGACGGACGATCAGGTACTTCTTGGGATTGCGCCGCACGGCTGAGACGAGCTCTTGTGTTTCGCGTGGCAACTCCGTCAACATTTGTTATCGATTAGGCCTTGGAACTCCGGCGCACTCGAGTTGAGGGTGGATGCAACGTGCTCGGTCATTGATCAAACCTGCGATGACCCGGGCCGCACTCCACACGAGCTACCAGTCAGTCTAGACGCCTGACGACCGGATCGAGATTCTCCAAAGTGTGCTGGACGGCTTGAACAACGTCCCCTGGTTGAGGCGTCTGGCGATCTCGCAGCACGTTGCCATGTTCCGCTTCCATGTCCTTGGAGTGAGAGGTCAATATCGACGTTAGTTTCTCCTACCCCTTTCGTTGCCGGCGTCGTTACAGAGTCCGTTCGTAAGTTGGCACGGCATCTGTAGTTCATCGCCATAGTTACTTCGACAGGAGTCAGGCTGCCGCGCCTGTCCCAGGCTATTGAACACTCCTAGATAAGTTGCAATTCATCATTATGACTTACTTATTTTGCCTGCCTAGCATGAAGTTGAACGAGTGAAGAGGCACAATTTTATGTCGACTAGGCGCATTCTCATCGTCGTTTTTGTCACTGTGTTCCTTCTGACACCCGCTTTCGCGGACTCCGATCGTCAAGAGGACATCCAACGGATTCACAATTCTGCCGAAGTCTTGCAGGAGATCATGAGCACACCAGATAAGGCAATTCCCCAGGAACTACTGGAATCGGCGAAGTGCATCGCGATTATTCCTGGAGAAAAGAAAGCCGCATTCGTGTTCGGCGGGCGCTATGGAAAGGGGTTGGTGACCTGCAAGACAGCGCACGGCTGGAGCGCTCCCTTGTTTCTGACTGTTGGGGGCGGCAGTTTTGGATTCCAAATCGGCGCATCTTCCACTGACATTGTCATGCTGGTGATGAATGACCATGGAATGAAAAGCCTGCTTTCTGATCGGTTCAAGATAGGGGCTGATGCATCCGTGGCCGCGGGCCAGGTTGGGCGCCACGTCGCTGCGGGCACAGACCTCAAATTAACCGCCGAGATTCTGACCTATTCCCGTAGCAAAGGCGTTTTCGCGGGCGTGAGCCTCGACGGCGCTGTAGTCGAGGCCGATCACAGCGGAGATCGATCGATGTATGGTTCCGACACAAATCGCCAGTCGATCTTGGATGGCAAGGTCACAGTCCCAAGGGATGCTATAAGCTTCGCCAGGGAAGTCGCGCAGTACACGCGCGGGTAAGTTGTAATGGAAGTGATTCATGCATCGTGGGAGCGTCGGAAGCGATCTTCAGGTCTGGCGTGTGGATCGTCTTTAGATGCGGATGGAAAATCCGAGCACCAGAAGTCGGTGGACCCTGCGTTGCCAATTATCGGTGAGAATCGGCCTCCCGATGCTGATCGTGATGTTGAGCATGACGATGGCCCATGGAATGGATCATGTAGTTCCCGACGCGCAGATCACCGCAGAGATCCAGATCATCTTTGTCACTCGAAATATCTTCAAGCATGGCCAAGTTCAGGTAAGAGTCGAACATGGGGTCGCAACCCTGCCTGGAATGGTGGACAGTATCGGCGTGAAGACAGATGCACAGAATGCCGCGATGAAAGATGAAGATGTGCTGGACACCGTAAACGATGTCCTGATCGAAACGAATGGAATTACGTCGATTCAGATTGTCGCCCGGGCACGCCGCAGACTTCTCAGATGCTACGCCTATACGGTTTACGACTATGTGGAGTTTGAGGCGCATGAAAACACGCTAGTGATTCTGGGAGAAGTGACCCAGCCGTACAAGAAGGTTGCAATCGATTACAACGTCGCCCATGTGAAGGGTGTGGCGGCCATCGAGAACAAGATCAATGTCTTGCCTCTGTCTTCGTACGATGATGGCATAAGGATGCAAATCGCGCGTGCTATCTATGACGACCCTTATTTTTCCGAATATGTGGACGCGGGCCAGTTGCCGATTCACATTGTGGTCAGTGACGAGAACATCATGCTCGAAGGTGTCGTCGATTCGCAAGAGGACCGAGTGCGTGCCGCAGAAGACGCGAATATCGTGACGTCGGTTGAACTGCTAACGAATAACTTGCGGATTGCCGGCAATCGTTGAGTGCTGCATTGACAACTGAGGCGCGACAGAGATGACGAGGAGAAAGTCATCAGTGTAAAAGCAAAGTTTCGACAGTGCGCAGGGCCCCTGACCCTGGCTGCCGCGATTCTGATAGAGGGCTTGCTCGTAGTCTTTGCTTTTGGCGTTGCCGGCCACCCATTGTTGGATAGCTCGAAGATTGTTCCCGTATTCGTTGCTCACGCCCAGACGAAAGGCGTCGACCCCAGCGCTGAGTCTGGTTTCGCCTCAGTCTTTAAACCCGCGCTTCCGGCGGTAGTCAGCATTGCTTCGTCCCGCATCGTGAAAGTGCCGCAAATGCCATTCTTCAACAATCCCTTCTTCCAGCAGTTCTTCGGGGGACAACTGCCCAGAGGTCCGCAAGAGCAGCGGGAGGGCGGACTCGGATCGGGCGTCATTATTAGCCCCGACGGCTACATCCTCACCAACAATCACGTTATCGACAAAGCAACGGACATTAAGGTCATGCTGGCGGACAAGCGCCAGTTTCCGGGGAAAGTAATCGGCGCCGACCCCAAGACGGACATCGCGGTTGTGAAGATTGCCGCCACAGACTTGCCCACGATTACGCTGGGGGATTCTTCCAAACTGCAAGTGGGCGATTACGCGTTCGCTATCGGGAATCCATTCGGAGTGGGCGAGACCGGCACCATGGGCATCATCAGCGCGACGGGACGGAATAGTCTTGATATCGAGGACTACGAGGATTTTATTCAAACCGACGCCGCCATCAATCCCGGCAACTCCGGAGGTGCACTGCTGAATATTCGCGGGGAACTGATCGGGATCAACACCGCAATTCTGTCGGGAGGCTCAGGCGGTAATCAGGGCATCGGCTTTGCAATTCCCATCAATATGGCTAAGCATGTCATGGACGAGATCCTGAAGCATGGAAAGGTCGAGCGCGGTTACATCGGCGTGGGGATTCAGGAAGTCACACCTGACCTTGCGAAGGCTTTCAATGTGCCCACCGAGAAGGGAGCCTTGGTTGGCAACGTCGAGCACAATAGTCCCGGGGCGAAAGCGGGACTGCAACGAGGAGATGTAATTACCGAATTGGATGGGCAGGCCATCAGCGGGCCCAACGATTTGCGCCTCAAAGTGGGAAGCATGACACCGGGAACGACAGTACATCTCAAAGTATTGCGCAACGGGCAGTCTCGGGACATGAGCCTGACGCTCGGAGAGGCCCCGGCGGGCAAAGGCGCCAGCAATTCTCCGGCGGAGGCAGCTGAGAACTCACCCATGCGAGGTGTTCAGGTCGACGATTTGACGGCCAGCACGCGGCAGCAGCTTGGCTTGGGATCAGACGTGAATGGCGTCGTCGTAACGGATGTGCCGGATGCTTCAGCGGCCGCAGAGGCGGGCCTGCAGCGTGGAGACGTGATTGAGCAGCTGAACCGGGGGTCAGTCAATTCGGTAGCTGACTATCAGCGACTCATTCGACAGGCTGGAAAAGAACCGCTTGTGCTGCTAATCAACCGAGGGGGGAATACGACGTTTATGGTGGTTTCCCCAATGTAAGGTAGCTTGACGTGAGTACAGTGGTAAAGACGATTCGAGTTGCGCTTGTTCTGATGATCTTGGCGAGAAAGGGAGGGAGTCAGGAAGTACCGAACTTGCCGCCTCTTCACGGGCCGGCAATACCGACAGTCACATTTACGAAGAGCCTTTGGGGCGCGAATCCTTCTTACTATTCGATCACCGTCAGCTCTATAGGTAGTGCGTCATATCGAGCAGAACCCAACTCAGACTTGCGGACGGGCGAGCCTGAGATTGGCGATTTCACTGCCACCGGTCAGACTCGGCAGAAGATTTTTCAACTTACGAAGAAGTTGCATTTCTTCAAAGGAAAATTAAAAACGAGCGACGAGAACGGGCGAATGGGGTGGAAGTCGCTTACTTTCGCCGAGGGCCCCATCCGGAGCGAGATTGACTATACGTCCTCGCAGAACCGCTCGATAAAGCGGCTTACGCATTTGTTCGAGAGTATTGCCACTACGCTCGAATATGGGTGGAAGCTTTCAAGTCTCCGCGCGGACGATCCAACTGCGTTGGCGGCGGAGTTGAAGCAGATGCGGAGACAAGTGAGTCGTCGACAATTAGCGGAGTTTGAGGCGATCACTCCCATCGTGCGGGACATCGGTTTCGATCCTCGCATTCCAGAAGCGTCTCGGTGCTACGCTCGTAACCTTTGGAAGGAAACACACTCTCTGGTAAGGGCAGGAGCGTCATCAGCAGCACTCTGTTGCGGGGGCCAAGAATTGCCGGCATAAGAGGCTGCGGGCAGGAGGAGGAATGAAGTCGCAAATCAAGCTAGGCACGATTTTCGGAGTTGAACTCGGGCTGCATTATAGCTGGCTCGTGATAGCGCTGCTCATCACCTTTTCGCTGGTCGCTCAATTCCATTCTGCGAACCGGAACTGGAGCGCGGCGCTGGTGTGGGCTACGGCGATCATAACCGGTGTGCTGTTCTTTGCTTGCCTCTTTGCCCATGAGTTGTCTCACGCGCTGGTTGCGAAAGCGCGCGGGTTACCTATTCACAGAATTACACTTTTTCTCCTCGGGGGAGTTGCGCAAATCGAGAAGGAAGCCTCGGACCCCAAAACGGAGTTTTGGATGGCCATTGTAGGGCCGTTCACAAGCGGCGTACTCGGCCTCATCCTGCTGGCGCTGGCCCGGGTCGCGGGATGGGATCCGCGAACCGCGCCCGCCACTCCCGGCACTGCGCTCCTTGTTTGGCTCGGCTATATCAACCTCGCTCTCGGAGCATTCAACATGATTCCGGGATTCCCTCTTGATGGGGGGCGAGTACTGCACGCCATCCTCTGGTGGGCGATGGAGGACGCGGAGCGCTCCACTCGCGCTGCCGCATTCGTCGGGCAGGTGATCGCCGTATTGTTCATCGGTTTCGGGATCATTCGATTCTTTCAAGGAGCCGGTCTGGGAGGGCTCTGGATCGCTTTTATCGGCTGGTTTCTCTTGCAAGCGGCTGGGGCTTCTTACTTGCAGGTCAAGGCGGGCAGGCTTCTCCGTGGCTTGCGCGTTGCGGATGTAATGTCTACGGACTGTGCCACCATCGATCGCAGTACGTCGGTGCGGGGCTTCGTGCATGAACAGCTTCTACGAACCGGTCGGCGATGCTTTTTCGTATTGGAAAATGATCGGCTGGTCGGTCTGATAACTCCGAATGAAGTTCGCACTGTTCCCGCCGAGCGTTGGCCTTTCACCACCGTGCGCGAGGTGATGCGTCCGCTCAGCAGCATACACTCGGTGTCGCGCGACATGCCTGCTCTGGAGGCCCTGGAAATCATGGGACGGGAGGACGTCAACCAACTGCCCGTCACGTCTGAGGGTCGAGTACAAGGGATCGTGAGTCGGGCTCATCTTCTACAGGTGCTTCGGTCTCGTGCGGAGTTGAATCTGCCGCCGAGTTTGCCCCGTGCCGCTTGAAAAGGAAATACCGGAAGTTCTAGTCCTTCCTTATGCCTTCCTTATTTTCTGAACCTAGCATTAAAGTTGTCCGTCATTGCGGCTCACAGGCGTTGGGGAGTTCTCTTCGCAGACGGCTCCCGGTGAGTTGGTGGGCGGCGCAGGGAGTGACACTATGCGTCTCACTGCTTTGTTCTGTACGTTCCTGCTCGCTGTTGTCGCGCTGGGCGCACCCAGACGTTCGTCGGCAGAAGTCCGAATCACGGTCGCATTCGGGCCTCCGGCGCTGCCCATCTATGAACAGCCCCTTTGTCCAGGTGACGGGTATCTTTGGACACCTGGCTATTGGGCTTGGGACCTCGATGCGTACGATTACTATTGGGTTCCGGGCACTTGGGTTCTGCCTCCGGAAGCGGGTTTCCTGTGGACTCCGCCCTGGTGGGGGTGGGACGACGGAGCGTTCGTCTTCTACCCAGGATATTGGGGCCCGCTCGTTGGCTTCTACGGTGGGATCGACTACGGCTTCGGTTATTTCGGCTCTGGTTTCGACGGAGGCAGGTGGGACCACGACCATTTCTTCTACAACCGCGCGGTCACTAATATTAATATCGTCAACATTCACAATGTTTACAACGAAACAGTGAACAGTGTCACCGTCAATCGAATTAGTTACAACGGCGGTCCTGGCGGAATCATCGCGAATCCTCGGCCGGAAGATGAACGCGCAGCACGCGAGCGGCATATCGGGCCAGTGAAGGCACAAATCGAACAGATCGATCAAGCGCGTCAGAACCGTGAGTTGCGAGCCTCGGTGAATCGCGGTCGGCCAGCCATAGCTGCTACCGGCCACGCCGGAGAATTTTCTGGCCGCGAAGTGATGGCGGCCAGAGAAGCTGGAGCGCCCTATCATCCTCCAAGCGAAAACCAAGGTCGGTCGGCTGTTCACCCGAACGAACTTCCACCTCTCGAACGCCCTGCTCCGTCAAATACTGGAAATGTGCAACGAAATGAGGAATATCGCAAGCAGCAAGAGGATCTTTTCAACAAGCAGACGCGAGAGCGCGAGAATCTGGAGCGAGAGCAAGAGCGGCAACATCAGGAAATGGAGCACCGCAACGCCAGTCAGGCCGACAGACAGCAGATGGAGACGCGCCACCAGCAACAAACGGAGGAATTGCAGAGAAGACAGATGCAGCAAGGGGAGCAGATGCGAGAAAGGCAGCGTCCTGGTCGGCCGAGGTAGGAAACTCGGTGAATAACGGAATCATTCTTCGGAACGCAGACTCCGTTGTCACACCACAGGACATTATGGGGGTGGAAGTGTGTTTCTCGTCCCTCTAACTTTATCGTCTCAGGACATACTGCAGGCTCAGACAACTCAAATGGGAATATTGTCGTTCTTACTAAATAGGGAAAGATCCTTTAGGGGGTGAATATGAAGATTCGGAATGTGTTATGTGGGGTTTGTGGGATGGTTCTGGCTTTTGCGGCATTCTTGCCCATGGCGCGGGCTGACGAGTGGAACCAGATGACGAAACTATCGTTCAGTCAGCCGGTGGAAATTCCCGGCAGCGTGTTACCTGCAGGAACGTACTGGTTCAAGCTCGCTGATGCTCAGTCCCGCAATGTCGTTGAGATCTTTAACAGCAACCAGTCGAAGATAGATGCCACCCTTATTACGGTTCCCGAGTACCGCTTGCAGTCGACTGATCACACTGAAGTCGAGTTTGCAGAGCGTCCTCACGACAAACCGGAAGCGCTACTGACTTGGTATTACCCAGGGACGTTGACGGGACATGAGTTCCTGTACTCGAGCCGACACGAGAATGCGTTTGCTCGAGACATCAAAGAAGATGTCATGGGTCACCCGTTCTTGAAGCTTCGGTAGGAACTGCACAACTGCTTTTTCGTTGCGGTCATCCGCATGGTCAGATCAATCTTTTCGGAATTAACGATGATCTGACCATCGATTTTTTGAGGGCATCTCATCTGACTGCGCTCTCCAGTTTGCACTACAGAACGACGACTTTGACGGGAGGGTGCATCGGATGGACTGCATGGCCAAACTCTTTCAACTACGCGCGCTGTTCGCGAATATTCTCTTCCTTGGCTGCGGGCCGTATACGGCGGGTGATGGCTAGACGCACGAAAATCACATCAGTTCGGCAGTTGATGGTTCCTTATGCACGAATACGTCAGCGCAGCAATTCCAGAGCTTTTAGCAGTTGTGCGTCACCGCTGCGATGGAATTGTCCTACAGTCATGGCATGCTCACTCTCGGGAAATAGCGGCGACGCACCGGGTGCCAACGCCACAACGACATTCGGAGTGATGCCTTTGTGCCAGATGAGGTCGCCGGCTGGTGTGAGCCACTCTTCAACGGCGAGCAGTAGAGCGGAATCATCCGAGAGCTTGAATTCACTGAGGACGGTGCCGGTACCGAAAGTAGTTTCGCCCACCAACGACGCTCGCCGTGCGTCTCGTAGCGCGGCTGCCACGATTTCAGCGCCACTCGCCGTGCCGCTGTTCACTAAAACCGCCAGCGGAATCTCGGTGGCCTGGCCACCAGCTTTTGCGGGAACCGGCTTTTTCTCGCCACGGGCGTTCTTCACCAAGAGGACGTTACCTCCGCTCAGAAACTGGCTGGCACAGTCAACAGCCTCGTCGAGCACGCCACCCGGATTGTTGCGTAAGTCCAAGATCAAACCTGTAACCGGCTCCTTCTTAATCTGGACCAGCGCACGGCGCAGGTCGTCACCCACTCCCTTGTTGAAGGCCGCGATGCGCAACTGCACGATCTTGGTCTCTGGCAACTTTTGCCAGGTAACGTTGCGTATTTGGACCGTCGCCCGCGTCAGAGTGACTTGCCGCATGCCTCACGAAACCGGTGACAGAATCGTCAAGGTCACTGACGTGCCGGTCGGCCCGGAGATATCGTTGACCACCTCGTCTAGCGGTCTGCCGGCGATGTCTTGACCGTTGACGCGCAGAATAATATCGCCAGGCTTTAGTCCGGCTCGTTGCGCCGGGGATCCGTCCAAAGGAGCAACAATCACGACCTGGCCTCCCTTCGACTGTACTTCTGCGCCAATACCCTCGAACTTGTTCCTTTCCATCTCAGCGATTTCCTTGACCATGGGCGGGCTCAGGAAACGGCTGTGGCCAGTGTCGCCCAGCGCGTTCACCATTCCGCTGATCGCTCCGTAAGTAAGCGCAGTCGGATGCTCAGCTGCAGGGTCCACATAGAATCGGTGGATGAGATTGCTTGCCTCGGACAACAATAGGAAATTGGGCCGAGCGTCGCGCGCGACAAATCCTGTGATCGCCAGGCGATCCAATACCATCCCTCCCAACACTCCAAGAGTCAGGGCCAGCAGGGTCGTGGAGCCGCGCCACCTGCCGAGCTTTTCGTGTTGCATGGGCCCTCCTTGACATCTTGACTCTTTCCGTTCTGGTCAGTTGGGCGGCTGGTTCGTTGACGACCCGCCATTTCGTTCCAGCTCACGCGGGTAAGCGAGATCAATGGCCAATACGGCGAGCTAGGCTGGGTTCCTATCCACTACATTCATCGGTCACTCGATCGAGCTGAACTCCTCGCCTATTACCGAGCCGCCCACATAGCCCTAATCACTCCGCTGAAGGACGGCATGAATTTGGTGGCCAAAGAATATTGCGCCACTCGAGTCAATGATGACGGAGTGCTTAACTTAAGTGAATTTGCTGGCTCGGCCTTCCAGCTAAGCCGCGGCGCTCTTCTCGTGAACCCCTATACGCAGGTGGTCGCGTTCTGCCTCGATATCCGAGTTGACCACCTGGTAGTCGAGAAACTGTGTTGACTGTGGTCTGCCGGCGGTGCGCCAGGCGTCGTAGTTCAGCAACCGGCGGAAAAAAGTGAACTGTCCCTGCTGATTCAGGACTGCGACTTCCATGAGATCCGCTAGCTGCCGATAGAAGGCCTCCACTTGCTGGCCAAGATGACGAACACTTCGCTCTATTTGCGACCGGAGCAGCGTTTTGATGCTGTCGTTGGTGAACTGCGCCTTCAGTTCCCCAACCCCACCAGCTGGATCATGGAACATGCGAGCGAGCGCCGCGCCGATACCGGTTTTGGAACGGGTGCCCTTCGAGCAGGACGCAATAGAAGATTTCGATCTGATAGAGCTGGTCACGTTTGGCCTCGAAAAACTTCCGGCGCGCGACTGAGGAGTAATCGGGAAGAGGGAGGGCGCACCCAGGCTGGCCTGCTACAATCCTGCCCGAGGAGAATCAATGTTGAACCTGGCGAACGTAGTCCAGCAGTTAAGGCAGGAACGGGATCGCGCTCAGAAAAGAATTGAGCAGTTGGACGAAGCTCTGAAAGCTTTGACCGGACTCGATGGAGTTGGGAGGACTATGGGCAGGCGCGTGCCCGCCCAAAGGCGTGCCGGCGTGCGTCGAACCATGTCAGCCGCAGCCCGCAAGCGGATCGCTGCCGCTCAGCGCGCTCGGTGGGCGAAGTGGAAAGCTGCTCAGCGCGGCAAGTGAGCCAAATCAGCCCACGTTTTCCAAGCTCCACATCGTTCAGGTTATTAGCGAAATCTGGGGAACTCAACCCTACTGTCGTGCAGTCTCTGAGAGCATGGGGTTCTCGGGCCGGCAGCAGATACCAAAATGCTGCCAGAGCCGGAACCACGGACTCGTGGCGAGAGTTTCATCATGCCTTCGATTCGCAGCAGAGACATCGCTTGCGCTGAGTGGCCTGATGTCCGGTGCCTCGAATATTTCCTCCAGCTGCTGGATGTCGTCAATGATGCGTTCCACGTCCATTCGGAACAGTATAGCGAACCAGCTTTGCAGTCTCCACCGGACCAACGGGCATTCGCTGCACTGAATTACCAGCCTCAGAACATCTTGATCTCCGGCCAATACTTTTGGAAAAACGGTTGTAATCGAAGCGTCAGGGCATAAAATACCGCAAAACGCCGGGCTGCCGCTGGCAATCGACATTCTGGGTTCTAGCGGAAGTTGCCGTTCGGAACCCATCTGCTCTCAGCAGGCTATGATGAGCTTAAGTCCGGCAGACATGTGGGTCGCTCACTGTGGAACCAGCCGATCAACCCCGCCCAGAACCGCATTCTGCGGGAACCTCGAAACGAGGGTGGAATGTCGCCTCGCTCGGCCTGGTTATTGGCTTGGCCGTGCTTCTGGTCGCAATCCGTCTCGCCGATCTTCAGTCTCCGCGAGTGGAGCTGGCGCTCTGGGTTTCCTTGATCGGTGCCGTGGTTGCCTTCGCTCTATTGTCGGTTGGCGTGATCCGCAAACTGCGCGGCACCGAACGGCAGGCAAAGACCGTCTTTGAGGACAGAGAACGGGAATTCCACCAGATGGCCGACAACATCCAGGAAATCTTCTGGGTCATCGACGCTCAAACTAAGAAAGCCACCTACGTAAATCCGGCATACCAGATCATCACCGGCCGTTCCTGCCAGTCGTTGCTTGAAAACCCTTCTTCCTACGAAGAGGTCATCCACCCAGACGATCGAGTCTCTGTGCTGTCCAGGCTGGCGGCAGCGGCCCGCAGCGGGAGTTTTGACGAGAGGTTTCGCATTGTGAAGCCGGATGGCGAGGTTCGCTGGATCTGGGTGCGCGGCTTTCCGCGTAGGGACGCGGACGGCAAAATCACCCGCCTGGGCGGAACCGCTTTGGATATCACCGCGCTCAAGAAGGCGGAAGACCAGGTGGCGGCCAATCTCGCTAAGGCAAACTCGGCCCGGGAGGAAGCGGAGGCTCTACGCAAGGCCACTCTTGCCCTAACCGAAGATCTTCACATGGATTGTGTTCTCGATGCACTGCTGCACTACCTGGCGGAGTTGGTTCCCTACACGTGCGCTCGCGTGCTGGTGCCCGAAGGAGGTCCGCACTGGCTGGCTCTGGGCGAAAAATCGTCTCCAGAGCCTGCCAAGAAGTCTCCGCGGAGCGCTTTGACCTTCGTGGCAGATGAATCTCCTTTTTTTCAACGCATCTGGTCGGAACGGAAGCGCGTCCTGGTCCCGGACACAAGAAACGAAAAGGAATGGGAAACTTTCGAGGGGCACAAGCAGTTCCGTTCCTGGCTCTGCGTCCCTCTGGTAGCCTCCGAAGAGTTGCTGGGATTTCTCTCGGTCGGCCATAGCGAGCCGAACCACTTTACTGAGGACCACCTCCGGCGGGCAGAACTGCTAGCCATACCGGCCGCGGCGGCCATTCAAAACGCGCGCCTCTATTCCACGGCTGAGATTTACGGTTCGGAACTGGAAAAACGCTTGGCGGACCTCCAAAAGGCCGAGCAGGCGCTCGATCAGTCAGAGGCCGACCGCCGGGTCTCGGAGGAGAAATTTCAGAACATATTTCACTCAGGCCCGGTCGCGTTCTCCATCACAACCCTTGAGGACGGACGATTTCTGGAAGTGAACGCGGCGTTTGAAAACCGTTACGGCTACCGCCGGGAAGAACTGCTGGGGCGCACAGCGAACGAGCTCAGGATCTGGGAGGAACCTGGTGACAGAAGACTGCTCTTGACCCAGCTTCGTCGAGGCGGTCCCATTCGCAACGTGATCACCCGGCTGCGGACAAAATCCGGCGAAGTCAAGCTCACCGTCTATTCCGCCGACCGCATTCAATTTGACGGGCAGACCTGCATCCTTGCCGTCTCCGAGGACGTAGTGACCCATGATCCCACGCGCAGCCATTGACGGCCTGTGCAACCGATTCGAGCTGCGCAGGAAGTCTGTTCGGGTCCGGCGGGAACTTGAATGCCGGCCGAAGTCGTCTTCCTTTCTTTCTGTCCAGAATTCCGACCAGCAAAAACAAATTTCACCACCTGTGCGCGGAAATGGGTGAGGATGGTGATCATCCTTTCTGTGGGGATACGTTGTGGGGACCAACGATCGAGTAGTTCGCAATGATGCATTCGAACCAGCCCAGACGAAGGCAGCAAACGCGCCGAATTGCAGGTTTCTTGTAAGTGTTCAGGACTCCACGACTTGGCAAACAACCGAGCCGCGTACTTCGGCAGCGCGATCCTCCCAAGCGGACAGAAATCACGGGACGCAGGCAAGTTCGCCTGCGCGTCCAACATCCCGTATGGGCTGGCCGGGCACCCGAAGACCTGGACCAATGAGCGTTCCCAGGCTCTTTTTGTCCGGTTTTTCGACCAGCGTCACAACGTCTTTTTCATCTCTTCCTGTGTCGCGACCGGCGTCTGGCAGGAACACGCGCCGTCGCATCCGAGACCTGCTCCCATGGGCGCACGAGCGAGTGCCATGATACATTGGACATCCTTTTCGAAGTAGCCACTTCCGCCTGGCCCGGATGTAGTTTTCCACTTCCAGAATTCGCGTCAATCGAACGGAGCAATGATGGCGTGTACAGGGAGAATACTTGTTTGGTGGGACCGGGACGTGGATCGTGCGGGGCGGCCGATCCGATCTGACGTGCGATTGGCCGGCCACGATATGTGGGAACAAGCTTGTCGGCGCACGCATATTCTGCTCAGTGACTATGGTCCAGCAGCCGAACTCATGGAGAATACCGTTGCGCAGGTATCCCGTTACTTGGATCGGATCGGTGCGCCCCATTTTCCTAGGAAACACGCGCTCTTGATGGTGGCTTTCTGTCGTGCCCTAAGGCGCTACCGAGCCAAGTCAGCTCGCCTCAGGTTGGTGGGAGGGCCGGACGAACTCTCAAACTACCCGGCAGACAATACCTGGATTCGCCAAACAAATGCCCGCCTAGAGCTTCAGAACATCGTTCGACAGCTCAGCGAGAGGAATGGCGCTGTTCTGATGCTTAGAGCAGCGGAATACGAGTGGAAAGAGATCGCCCAACGGTTCGGGGTGTCGGTGGCAGCCGTTCGGAACGGCTTCTGGCGCGAAGTAGAAAAAATCCGATGGGGTATTGGCAACGACATTTCTTAGGCAGGCTGCAACTGATTTGTTTCGTTGTGAGCCTGTCAGATGCTCTTGATGCCGGGCGGGAAATCGCTAGATTTGTTGCAGGCGGAAAGGAACGTCGATCCGCTTGGGATATGAGTCAGATGCGCTACTCCTGGCCTGGCGGTTCGCCCGAGCAGTTGCTTGTACTCTCAAGCAGTAGCGCCTAGTTCATCTTCCGGATCGGTTTCCCAATCTGCTCCTTCCTTCATCTGTTCGTCGTATGCAGCCTGCTCTTTCTTCGCTTCGCGAACGGGCAACAATTCCACGTGGCTGGGCGGAAAGACAAAGGTCTGAACAAAATTCAGCCGCTCAGCATTCAGCCTGTGGCCCACAATCACTCTTTGGTGTCGCTTGCAGAAATCGCAGAAGTCTCCTGCGTCAATAATCTGTCTCTTAAGTCCGCTTACGTCCACCATTCGGCACTTCAACAGTCCTTGATCGATCCATTTCTGCACTTCTTCTGGGCGAATGTGTAAGGCTGCAGCCAAGTTATGTTTCGTGAACCAATCCTCTCCCATACGCGCGTTGGCTCCGAGCCGGTGCAGCATGGAACGAACGGAGGTTGGGGAGCGGCGAAGCAGAGTCGCGACTTCGTCGAGGGAATGCGATGCGATCAAGTCCAGGAGCTTCTGCTGCTCGGCCTCGGTCCACGGCCGGTAGCTGCGCTTCGAGGTCACACCGAATTGGCGCGCAAACCTCCAACAAGCACCTCGCGGATTTCCCGACACGGCAGCAATGTTTGTGATTAGTGACTTCAATCTCATGTGTGCGTCGATGCCAACTTCCTCGGACGTTCGAGACGGTGCGGATTTCAGGTATGCCCTCACCAACTCCCGCGCCCTGCCGGGCCAGCGAAATGTGCGACGACTGGCTTGCTGATTCAGTTCCCCCATGTCACGACAAGACTGTGGAGCCCAAGACCCCAAATCCCCTCCTACATATACATGGCCACGAAACCCGGATGTATCTCAGTCCGGACGCAGACTTTTTAACAGCGGACAAGTGCAGCCCGGTGCGGGCGGGATTATGCGATGAATCGGGGCTCATAGACTCGGCGAAGCGAATGCACACACAGATTTTCATCGACGGCGAATCCGGATCGTGGGATTCTGGCGGGTGGTAAACATCGCAGTCGCATTTGGATTCCCCGTTCAACTGGTCGTGGCGAATGGATCTTGAAAGGGAGCTGCTCGACGCATTTGAAAGGGCTGTACATGAAGACTTTCCCAATCCTCAACGCATCGACTGCCCGGGGCGCGAAGTCCTAGAGAGGCTTGCGCTAGAGCCCACCGGCACGCAATTCACCCACCTGCTGACTCACATCCGCCAATGCGCTCCCTGTTTTGACGAGCTGAAAGAACTGCGCCACAGGGCGCGGAATCAATCTTCTCAGAGCATCTGAATTGGCTCAGCTGACCGGCGCGCATCTCTGGGCAGATTTCATGTTCTTGTAACCCCAAGTGGGTCAGCGCGCCGCGCCGCGCCGCTGAAATGCCACAGCCGGCAGGTGAACGGCGGTGGAATCGGGTTCTTGAGCGATGCCGCAACCCGAAATCAAGAAAAACGACAAACTGAGCGCAGCCCTGTGAGCATCTCTTTAGGGTGTGATGCCGGAGAAAAGCGAGGGCGGCGGACATCGCCGAGGATCGACACCTCAGTAGGCGACTCGCTCACCTCATCTGTGGCGCTGCAAGAAAAAAAGCCGGATGCAGGACGCAGCCGGCCTTTCTCGCGCAAGTCTTCGCGAAATACTGCTGTCTCGTCAATTCCCGGCGAGTGACGCGTGCAGGGATGTCGAGGCTACCGGCGCTTCTGCCGCCGTTCTCACTTTTTTTAAGGTCGGTTCAGCCCGCTGCCACAAAAGCCGTGCATCCGATGCAGCATTCGGAAACTGATCCGTGGACTTCGTTCCTGCCGGCTCGAGAATAATATCCACCCGCCGGTTATAGGCCATCCAAGTAGCTCGACGGTTGTGCAGTTGCCACTTGTCCGGCTTCTGCGGGTCCTCACTCTGCAGCTTGGAGACGTCATTCCGGCTTAGTTCCTGGCCCTTGCCTTCCGCGCGAACTTGGACCTTGTCCGCGGAGATACCCTCGGACACCAGGTAGTTCTTCACTAGTTCCGCGCGCCTCTGGCTCAGTTTCATGTTGTAGCTCTTCGGCCCGCGAACGTCAGCGTGCCCCACGATCATCAGCGTGGCGTTGTCGTGGACGTATTCTTGGTGATTCTTGAAGTGGGTTGCGGCGTCCGCCAGGGTTGTTTTTTCGCTGGCCACGAGGCCGATTTTCGGATGCCCGGCATTCGGATAGTTGCTGGGATAGAACACGCTGGCCAGGGTGACCGGCGGCGCGGGATCAATCGATCCGACAATCCGCAGCGCTGCGGTTTCCGTGGTGGTTCCGCCGCAAGCACTCGATGCCGAGAGCGTATAATTCTCGACTTCATTGACCGGGCCCGTGGTGGTCTGTTTGGGCTGCGGCGTGATCGTCTTACTCCCACTGATGCTTTCGCTGCCCAGCGGCGTGATCGTCACCGCCTTCGCGTTGGATACCGACCAGGTCAGCGTAACCGGCCCGTCCTCGACCACTTTGTCTCCAATCTTGTGATAGTGGATTTCCGGCTGGTTCAAGCTCAGAGTCGCCGTGGGTTCGGCATTCACATTCACCGTTGCGGTTTGCGTAGCTTCTCCGCCCGGCCCCCTCGCCACGAGCTCATAGTTTGTCGTCTTCGTGGGGGTTACGTTGCGCTCCCCACTGTCCGGAACTTTCCCCAGGTCGGTAATGGAAACGGCAACTGCATCGGATGATTTCCAGTTCAGCTCGGTTGACTGTCCGCAGTTCAGGGAACTCGACTGCGCTGTGAGAGCTGCCGACACCGGGGCGATGGGAATGGTGGCGCTGGCCAATCCGACGCGGAATCGCGGCTGCGCTTCCATCGTGTTGCCTTCCGGCCAGGATTTCGTTTTCGTCTTGCCGTTCTGGTCAAGATAGACGGTGACCTGCTGGCCCGCCTTCACATCCACAGGACCGGACCAGATTGAGTTTCCTTCCCGGGTGACGTTGACCTGGTACGTACCGGGCTTTACCAGAAGACGCTGATGCCAGATCCAGTTCCAGTCGAACTCGTCGACGTGGCCGACGAAATAATCGGGAGTGGTGCCGTTCAGTAGCACGGCGGCTCGTGGATGCCCTTTGAATTCGATATCTCCGAAGGGGCCCGCGACTTTGTCGCCGGACTTCTGCAAGTCCATCGTCACCTCGGTGGTTTCTCCGGAGTTGATCTCGACCGAGCGTGCCTCGGGAATGTATCCGTAGTTGTGAACGCTCACATTGTGCGAACCGGGCTTGAGGCTGAGGGTCTGGCTACCTTCCCGGATCGCGGTGCCGTCCACAAAGACATAAGCCTGTCTAGGGTGAACATGGATCTTGAGTTTGCCTGTCTGATCGCTAGCCTGCGCGGAGGTTGATAATGCGAAGAATGCGAAGACAACGACGATGGGTAAAGCGAAAACACTCCTGAATTCACGGAACTTCATCGAACCCCTCCTTTTTCTGCAACTGCGTTTCTGCAACTGCGCGGCTGGATTTGCGAGGTAGGACCGCGGGGACGGGACGCGCGCAAGTACCCGGGCAGCGGCAGGCTGCGCGTGGAACCTTGACTGTCCTTCCTCGTCGCGATACGGACGGGTCTGTTCCCGTCAGCGAATGCGCCGGTCCGAGGAGGCGGTCCGATGGTTACCGATGCGGAGCCCAACTACAGCCTCTCTCCTATAGATTCCGATTGGGAGAACTTTCGTTGTATCGTGTCACGATATATTTGAGGTCGGAGCCCCGCCGTCTTTGGTCTGCTGGCCCGGCGGGCATGGGTCAGCGTTTCCATAGCCGGCGGCGGGGATTCCTACAGTTTGGAGAGACAGGACCTTACGAAGCGGCGGCATTCGGAAACGGTCTCGACCGCCGGGATGAGGTCGATTGCCGCATCGGATTTGACGACATACCCCCTCGCGCCGGTCGCCAGTGCAATCTCGGCAATGGCTTTTGAACAGTGCTGACTCAAGAACAAGATTTTGGAACGCGGGGCAGTGCGACGAAGATGAGCTGCCGCTTCCAGCCCACCCATGACCGGCATGCTTATGTCCATCACCACCACTGTCCATCACCACCACTTTCGGTTGAAGTTCCTGTGCTTTGTCCACGGCTTCACGCCCGTTGGAGACCTCGGCTACACCCTGGAAGCCTCCCTTGGTCTCAAGGAGGGCGCAGACCTGATGCCTCACCTTTTCGTGGTCCTCGGCCACCAGAATTCTGAGCGGCTTCACGCCGGAGCCTGTCGTGGCGTCACTCCGGCCCATGCTCATCTTGGATGTCCCTGTTCTTGAGATGGCCAGGAGAGGTCCGGGCAGGCACGCAACGTTTCGAAGTAAGGCTTCGCGACACGAGCCTAGTTTAAGACGGCGCGAGTCGTCGAACGATGCAGTGAACGCTGTAGGGGAGAACCGGAATTCCTGTCATTTCGTGTAAGTTCAAAGCTGACGCCTACCCGGGGCACCGGGTTACGCGCGCCCCGGGTCATAAAACTTGCCAGCACCGCGCGGACTTCTTCTGGCAGGCGCGGCATCGCCGTCGTGATCCTCCCCAAGAACCCGTCTCACCACTTCCGCGATTCCGTCCGTAGACAATTGCGACCAAACCGCATGCGGACCTTCCGAGGCCAGCCGCACTCATCCTTCTCCCACGTGTCAGCAGTAGCACACGACGGTTAACTTTTATGGAACGACACCATCTGCATTTTCTACTTTTTAACATAATGCGGGCCGCGCTAAGGTGGGCTTACAAGAAAACAACGAAGGGAGGCATCATGCGACTGGAGATTCGAATCCAAAAAGTAGACCTTCCCAAGGAAGTCGAGCGCTATATTGCGCGGCGGTTGCAGTTCTGTTTGGGCCGATTTGACGTTCGGATCCGCAGTATCACCGTCCGGATTTTTGATATCAACGGGCCCCGCGGGGGAGCGGACAAGCGTTGCCGAGTGGCCGTCCACCTGATCCCATCCGGTGTCATCGTGGTCGAGGAGGTTCATGCGGATTTGTTTGCCGCAATCGATCGCTGCACCGAACGCGCAGGCCAGGCTCTGGCTCGAAAGCTCCACCGGGCCCGGGATCTCAGGACCCAACGGGAGTCAGTCAGGATAGTTCCCGAGCCCCGCGAGCATCCTGCCGAACGCCGGCGAGCGGCGTAGAGTAATAAGTGAGGGAGAGACTCGGATGTTTCCGGTCAAGACGGTGTTGTGCCCTACCGATTTCAGCGAACCTGCGTGAGAGGCGCTCAAGATTGCCGGCGAGCTTGCCGCGCAAGTTGGGGCTTCGCTCTTGTTGGTTCATGTAGTGCCGGTTTTGCCTGCGCTCCCGAGTGATCCCAACTATGTCTTCAAAGTACCGGAGTACGAGCGACTGCTGCACAACGATGCCGACGAGAAGCTGGCGCAGTTGGTCCGCCAAATAAAGAACGGCACGACTGTCCGCGTCATGGTGGGTCACGGAGATGTAGCCGACGAGATCGTGCGAAACGGAGAAAGCCGATCTGATCGTGATTGCGACCCATGGAACAACCGGCTGGCGACGGTTCGTGTTTGGCTCGGTTGCCGAGAAGGTAGTGCGCCTCGCCAGGTGCCCGGTGCTCACGATACGGAACCCTCAGGAGGCAGGTACGTAAGCGGCAGCCAAAGTTCGGCCGTGGGGTCTAGGTCCTGCCCCACGCGCGAGTACTAACGACCGCAGGACCGTTGTGATCGCGCACATATGGTGATCTCCATTTCGTTCTTCTGCTGAAGAACGAAACAAACAATCTTAATCATAATGATAAGGAGAACCTTCATGAAACTGATGACCAAGCAAGAGACTCCAGCCATGCTGGAGCAGGCCTCGCCTGAACTCGCACAACAAATCCGCTGCCGTGCTTATGAATTGTACGAAGAGCGCGGGCGAATCGATGGCCATGAGGTAGACGACTGGCTGCGAGCCGAATCTGAGGTAACGAACGGCAAATCAAAAGCGATTGCCGCGTAGCGACAAAAGCCACGAAGAACCCGGCCCCTGTTCGGGTGGGGTCGTGAGCAAGTCAGGGGAGGCCGAATACAAGGGCCTCCCTGTTCTTTCACAGTTTGCGTGTCGTTCTCTAGGAACCTGCCACGAACTTTCGCCAAGGATACGCTGATCGGATAACGGGACGTTTCCACCTATCAGCGGTTGCTTGCGTGGGAATCGCTGGAGTCACCGAGACGTTATGTGACATTAAGGACGCCCAACGCAAGATTTGTGTCAGGATGGTCCGAGCTCAATGCCGCACCCCCCAAGTCGCGACTGCAATTTGAGGCCGGAGTTGATTCTCCATGCCGTATTCCTCACTTTTCGTGGAGAAGCCTTCCATGCCCGCGATCCAGCAGTAGAGTGGCGTATGATGTGGTGCTATGATCAGACCTTTCGATCTGCCAGCCAGACGTCGACGCGGAAATCCGAACTGGGGTAAACCTCCGCAGCTCCCGCGCCCACTACCGACCGAGTTTGAGATGGAGGTCGAACGGTTGAGACTCAGCAAAGCAGAGTATGTCGCCTCCTCTCCGTTGAAGCATTGGTGTGAACGCAACTGGAACCGCTGCTATATTCCGGAATGGCTGCTCAAGGAGTGGGGCATAACTGTCGAGGAGATCTTCGGCGGGGTTGCCTAGTTTGCCGCGGTCGCCGCGATCACAGATTTCACGCCCTTGGCGCCGCAAGTGGCGTATCAAGGCCTAACGGAGTCGGCCTTGACAAGCGTACGCAGCGGGCGCAGAATCGCCGCAATCGGGAGATGAGCGCCAGCCACCTTTCTCAAATGTCTCCTCTTCGCACCAAGCCGTCGCCACCTGATAGCCATAACACTTGCCCTCAAGAATGCGGGGTGCAACATGAAACGATTGCGCAGGCTCTGGGTCGAGCAAGCAGGACAAGACATCGCCGAGTACGCTGTCATGCTTGCGGTAATTCTGGTTCTTGTGGTGGGCACGATCCGGTTGGTGGGATCGAACGCGAATAACGCCTTTTCCGCTGTGGCAAGTTCGATTCAATAGGCGGCCCAGCATCTTCGACAGCCGGCATCGGCTCGTTCCCGGCTCGGAAGTCCCAAGGGTATTCGAGTGCTTCGCCGTAAATTCGGCTGCCGCGACATCAGGCGAGTAGCTCCTTCAGGTGGCGGTCTGTGCACTGGGGGCGCCTCAAGAAGAGCCCCCTCCGTGGGATTTCCGGGCCTGCACCGCAATAAGTCCTCCCCTCAAATCGAGTGTTTCTGGCTATGTGATGTTTGTGCCTTTTCCATGACTCTCATTTTGGAGCCGCATGCGCACGAAGTCGTAATCGTCCCGTTGCAGAATGGAGAGGACAGATATAGCGACCTAGGCATCGCCTGACCCGGTGAATCTCAGGAGACCTTTAATGATTCTGCAATTGGGCATGAGCTTGGAGGAAACGCAGGACATGACTGCGCGAGAAAAGGCCCTCGAGGTGGCCGTTGGAGACCACCGGGAGCTGGTTGATGTCATCCCGTCCCATGATCTGAAGCGCCTGGAGCGCCGAGGCCTCCGGCGAAACGGTACGGATCTTAGCGAGTGACCGCATCACGGCTTGGACGCTGGTTTGCGACCAGCGGTCGCGAGGCACTTCTTTAACCTCACGAGGCGTAATGAGACCAACAATTTGATCGTTGTGAACCACGACGTAGCCGCGAAGGCCACTGGGTAACAGGAATCCGTCGATAAAGTCCTGCAGACTCAGATAGGCCTCCACGGTGGGGCAGTTGCGGTCCATGATGTCCGCGACCGTTCGACCACGAAGCTCAGTCATCAGGCCAACCTGGACATAGCTGGCACGGGCAGCGTCGAGCAAGAACCAGCCAATAAATGCCAGCCAAAGAGCGCCAAAGTTCCCGTGCTCGGTGAAGAACTGAAACAAACCAAGCAGAATGATCGCGAATGCTACGGTCTGGCCGATTTGCGACGCTAATCGCGTGGCACGGTCTGCGTTTCGCGTCATCCACCAGATCACGGCGCGAAGCACACGGCCGCCGTCAAGCGGGTAGCCGGGAACCATGTTGAATGCGGCAAGCGCGAGATTGATATAGCCGAGCCACAGCAGCACCGCCGTGACTGGAGTGCCTGGTTCCGTGCCCATCCGCCAGCCCGCTAGCCGGGCTCCCGCGATGAGAACAATGCCAATCGCCACGCTCGTGATGGGGCCGGCGATTGCAATCCAGAACTCACTTTTGGCATCTGGGGCCTCGGATTCAATCTGCGAGACGCCACCCAAAGCAAAGAGCGTGATTTCCCGAACTTTCATTCCGCGAGCTTTTGCCAAGATCGAGTGCGCCAACTCGTGAAGCAGGAGCGCCGCAAAAAACATTACCCCTGTAATAATGGCCGCCGACCACACAATCACATCGCTCCAGGAGGGGTTCGCCATGTGAAAGTGTGCGGCCAGAGAAAGGGCGATGAGCAGGGCAATGATGAACCAGCTGTAGTGAAGGCCAATCGAGATACCAGCAATTCGACCCAGTTTGACCTGTGCTTGCACTGGTTGTCAGACCTCACGTGCGCGCCGCGCAAGAAACGAAAAGTTATGCAGGATCCCTAATTTAAAATCTAACTTGGAATGTGAACTACGCGTATGTCCCGATTAAAAAGAAGGCTCTTACCGTCCTCTCTTAGTTCGTTGCTGCACTCCTCTGGCTAGTTGTATCCGTCTCGCTCGCTGGCTGTCGCAAGATTTTTCAGTCAAACAACAGAGCTAGCCTAGAAACAATTTAATTCTCGACATCGTCTTGAAAGGGGGCAAAGCGCTGGGCGGATTCACCGTTGCTGCCCCCTATCAGGGAATACAGGCCGTCATGCCATTCTTTGGTGCGGCCATCCATTAGCTAACGGCGCGCATGGATTCGCTTTGCGGAGCGGGCATTGCTGGATGCGGCCTTTCTGCCTTTCCGAAACGCACCAGTTGTGCGGTAGCCACGCCCCACGCCACAATTGCCGACGCGATCAGAAAATATCCCGCGAGCATCTCCAGTCCCGCGATACCTGCCAGTTTTGCGATCGCTTCAAGCGTAGAGCCGATGGCCAGCAGCACCAGCAAGCTCATGACTCCCTTGTTCTGACCAGACGCAGCCGTGACCCCCCAGGTAATAGCGGCGATTGCGATGAACCAGAACCCTATCTCGGGAAAGGCACCGGAGGGACGCGATGCAGTGCCGGTGGCATACAGCAGGTTCAGGATCCCGAAAGCGGTCCAGAAGGTTCCCCACGTGCCGTGCAGCGCTCCGCTGATTCCGTCACCGCTTCGAAATGCCCACGCACCGGCATAGAACTCGGCCACGCCGAAAAACAAGATCAAAGGGAACAACAGGGCAGCGCTCTGGGCGTTGCCATACCAGTGGGCCATGTGTGCCGCCACGATGAAAGTGGCAGCTGCAAACGCGTACATCCCAAGAATGGATGGCAGCATGCCGGTAGTGAACGCCGGACGCGTCGCCACTCCAGCTGTTTGGGGATTAGGCTTTGGAACAACCTGACTTGTCATCATCAACTCCTTCTCCGGCAATCCCGGGCCGCGAGCCGGCAATTTCGCTTTAAGCAGCCCGGGTGGCAGTCGAGCCGACTCGATCGAAAACCCTTTTTCACAGAAACCACGACCGTGAACCAGCAAGAAAGTGCTGGGCTGTGATCCGCTCGATCTGCCCGTTCTACTTGGATAGATTACCTCTGGGAAGATAACGTTGTATCGTAGTACGATACATTTTGGGTATGAAGGCATTTCGTATTCATTGCCGTGTGCAGGAATCGCAGCAACTGCAGGGAACCTCCTCACCATCTATTCATGTGGATGGCGCTTGGGAGCGGCCTCACCACCCGCTCGTTCCCGGTAGTGGAGCCGGAATAGAGAAATCGCGGCGGCATCGCAAGTAAAGAGTTATTTGTGCCGCAGCTTGCATTGCTTGCGACGAGCCTTTCTTGCTTCTGATTTTGACGGTTCTAAGCATACTGGTTACCTCACTCGCACGTGGAGGTAAGCATGATCGCATCTGTGCGTAGTATTTTCGGTCGGACCTGTTGGTCAGTTCGTATGCACTTCTGGTTGTGGCGGGAGAATCGGGCATTGGCCAGGCTTCAGAGTCGCAGTGTTGTGTTGATCGCTGATCGGCTGCGGTCGCGGCAGAGTACTCCAAATAGCCCTTTCGTGGGAGACACAACGTTCATCACAGAGATGGCTCAACAGCTTCGATTGCAACCTTTGCTATTTGGAGATGGACAGAGCTTTATCAAGGCTGTCGTCGGTGAGGTGCCTCTGGATGAGCAGTGCTTTGGCTGCGAAACTCCGAAAAAGTCACTTAAGGAGCAGGAGGCAGATCTGATAGCCGAGTACGACGCACACTTTCTTCGATCCATACGAATCAAGCCGCCGGTCGAGCCATCATCCAGCTAAGAAGAAGATTCTCTGTCGCTGGGATTTGTCTGAAAAGAACTTGTCTTCTGGTCTCACACCAAGCGCAGCTGCCACGATTTGGCTCGATCCGTTGATGGTGCAACGAAATCGGACGGTGTACGAATCTAACTGAATGCAGGGGGAGGTCGCTATGCGGCGTGGAATATGGGTGTGGTTGTTATTCGGTGTGCTGGTTTGTCCGGGTTGGGGCCAAACGTCGACCGACAAGATCAACAAGTCAGGAATCGAATCGGGGTCTCGCGATGGTTCACATCCAGGAGTCAATCAGGTTCAGCAGACTTCTCTGCAGCACGACGAGAATCTCTGGACGTGCCTGACCGGCTACGGAGAATGTGATTATTCAGGAATGACTGCGCAAGAGTCCCACGAAGTCCACACGATGGAGCACCGTAGGAATGCGCTCGCCTGCGAAACCACAATCGGAGTCTGCGACGAATCCATGCTGACACCGGAAGAATCCGGCAAGGTTGCGAAAATCGAACAACTCCAGAACCGCTTGAACTGCGAGACCGGAATGGCTACTTGCGACTATTCCGTTCTGACTCCGTCAGAAGCCGCCCATGTTCACGCGCTTGAGATCGACCGGAATCGTCTTTCTTGCCTCAGCGGCCAGGAACCCTGCGACAAGGCATTGCTAACTCCGCCGGAGGCGAAAGAGGTTGCCAGCATTGAACGAAATAAGAATTTCCTGGCCTGCAAAACGAGCCTCGGCTACTGTGACAATTGGCTGTTGACCCTGTCGGAGGCGAAACAAATCGCGCAAGACAAGTCTCTGAGGAACTCGTCGGACAACGGTTCCGAATAGAAATATCCGTTTCCACGGATTCGACCTCATCTCCTCCGTTTGTTCAGATCCAGTGGCTCGTCAAACCGCGCATTCCAATTGTGCCGCTCGCTCCCGGTCAAGGTCTGCCAAACCGCCAGACATCAGGGCACAATGGCGCTGTCTGCAGCCTTTTTTTACAAGTTCTTCGATGGAGTCGATGCCGTTCTTCCCGAGCGTGTTCACATCGGGAAGGTCAACACTTCGTAGTTCCGGCGGTCGAAGAGGGCCCACAAAGCCAGGCGAAGCAGTGCTTCATCCTCGAAAATGACCGCGCGCCGTCGCACCTGACAACTTCGTAACTCTCTCCGATTCTTCTGAATCGGTGTGTTTACGCGATCCAGAGTGACGAGGATATCAACGGCTCTGGCCGGGTAGGTAGCCGCTCAAGACGCCAGGAGATCAGCTCCAGCAGCGTCAACGCACTAACGCCCGTGTTCAGCATGTCGATCATCTGTTCCAGGCTAAGTCCAAGCTTGCTCGCCGGCCATGGCCAGCTTACTTACCGCCCTTACCAAGGATGGTGTTGCCATCGTGTCCCCTAGTCGACGAGGTTGCTGTGAGAATCCACACAATGGGTACGAGTGTAATGTGATCTCAATCACAACTCCCTGTGATTCGGATCGATGCCATCGCTTCTCCGAGGATCTCTCTCGTCAGCCGTGATGGGGAAGGAAGGTGCGTTCCCATCCCCTGATTCTCATCCGAGCCGTTCCCGGAAACGGCGGAACCCCGGTTGGCTGGAGAAGGAAAGAACCACGCCGACCGTGAGACTCAGCGGATCATCTCGTCCTAGCCGTTAAAGCTGTACACTCTGGTGATCCTCGTTGAACGATTAAAGACTTGAGAAACCGATGCCTCCCCGAAACTCACTGGTGTTTTCCTCCCTGCTTTGCGGTTTGGTCCTTGCAATCCTTTCCGTGCCTCACTGTATCGCGCAGTTCGCGCCAGACAAAGCATGGACTCTCCTGGCGGCGGCTGCGCAGCAACGCAGTCCCGAGAAAAGGGTGATCGCCGTACGCGTGCTGAGCTTGTTGCCGGACAACCATGGTGCCATTCAACTCGCTCAAGAGGCACTTCGAGATCCCAAACCTGAGGTGCGGGTGGCGGCGGCGACCGCCCTCGGCAAGATGCACGCGCTCGGTTCTGTGCCCCAGCTCAAGGAACTTCTGTCTGACAGGCAATTCAGCGTAACGCTCGCCGCAGCCAACGCGCTGCATGAATTGAAAGATCCCGCTTGCTACGAGGTCTATTACGCAATTCTGACCGGGCGGCGCAAGAGCAGCGAGGGCTTCTTTGAGCAGGAAACAGAAATGTTCCACGATCCCAAAGAGTTGGCCAAGATGGGGTTTGAACAAGGCATCGGATACCTCCCCTACGCAGGAATTGGATGGGACGCCCTGCGTACCATTATGAAGGATCGGAGTGACGGCTCGCCGGTGAAGGCAGCGGCGGCGAGCCATTTAGCGTCCGATCCCGACCCGCGCACTGCCGCCGCCCTGCTCCGTGCCGCTCATGACCGGAACTGGGTCATTCGTGTGGCTGCGTTGCAGGCGATTGCCGAGCGCGGTGATCCCAGTCTCATGGCTAAAATTGAGCCGCTGTTGCGCGACTCCCAAGCGGAGGTCCAGTACACCGCGGCGGCGACGATCGTGCGCTTAGGCACACTGCCGGAAGCCGTCAAAGGGCCTGGGAAAGACTAGTATGAACCGGACTTCTTTCAACGGCTTCCGGCGTTCTCTGCGTGCGTTTCACTTCGTGCCGACTGGCTGTCCCGTCGGCATTCGTTCGCGGTAGCCATAGTAGCTTTCTTCTTCCTGGGACTTGTGGCGGAACAGGAACAAAACCTTGGCATTGGCCTTCATGGCGTAGTGTTTGGGAAGCCAGACACCGTCTTGCACGGGCATCTTCTCCAATTCGAATCGTGTACCGGGTTCCACTTCCGCGAGAAAACCTTCGATCGAAACCGGTCGCATGACCTGAGCCGCGACCTTCACCCACTGAAATGTCTTCTTGTCGATCCAAAGCTTTCCCTGCATCCCTCGGAGTGCCTCGGCTTCCATGTTCGGGGGCTGATAATCGGGACGCGGAACAGCGTTCAGTACATAAACATCATGGCCATCGAGCGTCTGCTCTCCGACCAGCACGAAGCGAAACGCTTTCGCCAATTGCTCCATCAGCAGGTGATCCCGATCGCGATCTTTCTCATAGTCCGCGATGCGCTTCGCCCGATCACGCTCTGATTCGTCCCGCCGCTCGACAATGACGGCATTCAACTTCTGTTGCTGCTGTGCCTGCCGTTCCAGTGACAGCGGTTTGCCATTGACTGCGACCAGTCGCTGATAGGGAGAGCCGAAGATCATCAGGTCTTCGAAGGTCTTAGTCCCCGCAACCGGTTCCCGATCGCGTTCGAAGCAGTCATAGCCCGGGGCAGCTTTCCAATCCACGGCATTTGCCTCCATCGAGTGCTCGATGATGGTGCGAGCGCTAATCTGTGCGGAAGAGACCGCCGCCAGCATCACGAGCACGATTGCGAGAGCTACCTGCCGCCCCATATGGAGACCTGACCTATGCTCATTTTGATCGTAGGCCGAAACGCGGGCCTCTCCCCCGCGCTTTCCGCTCGCTCAAGCATGGGCACGAGTTGCGGCTCAAGATCTTTCAGCACCTCGACCGCCAGGGCGCTGGTGAACTTGTAGTTTGCGGAAACCTTGCCGGGAACGAAGGCTGTAACCGTGCCGTAGAAGCGGTCTCCGATCATGAAGACGAAAGCCAAGGTGCGGTTGACTGCCCGAGAGCCGACGAGATGACCCGAGGTGTCAAAGACTTTGAACCGGTTATCACCGGGTGCCGGTTTTCCGAGCCCTCCCCTTCAGACAGATTCGTGCGGCCAGGTATTAGTTGTATCGTCACACGATAGATTGAAAACTGTCTCATCGAGATCGAAATCAGGTCTTGGCAAGAGCCTAGGACGATCCCAAACATCGCATCCGGGAAGTGCGATTCGAACCATGTTCAAGAATTTGGGCGACACCGAATTGTTTTGATTCATTGAGCATTCACGCCTCTCCGGCCAGGCCCTCGCGACCGGTGTTTGCTGGACCGAGCGGCCTTGTCTTGTAGGTGGAGAGGGGAAATGCTGGCTGCGACAATTCGCCCGAAGCCGCGCATCGAGGGTCGTTGCATCGCGCAAGAGATGTTCGGCTAACATAGGAGGATGAGTACTCCCATTCCATCGGGTCAAGCTGGAGAACTCTGGTCGCTCCGTGAACGAGCGAAGGAACTCCGGTGTCTTTACACGGTGATCTCCGCTCTCTCGCGCCGTGAAGAACCTCCCCCCGCGGTCTTCAACTGGATTCTTGAAGCCATCCCGCCCGCCTGGCAATACCCCGAGGCTACCACCGCCCGCATCGAATACTTCGGCCGCACTCATGCTCTCCCCGATTTCGTGGACACTCCATGGCGGATGCGCTCTCCCATCTCCATTTGGCGCACGCAGGTGGGCGTCATCGAGGTTCACTACAAGAATGAAAAGCCGGTCGCCTGGGAAGGCCCTTTTCTTCGCGAAGAACAGGAGCTCCTCGATAACATTGCGCACCGAATCGGCGAGTATCTGGAGTGGAAGCAACGCGAGCTCGGCAGTGAGCGCTTGGGCGCGGCGCCCGAACACTGGCGATGGCGGCAACGATTCGCCGAACGTATCGCCGCAACCATCGATCCGGCCCGGTTTGGAGTACGCGATGTCTATTTGCACGGCAGCACGGAACTGGGAAACGCGGGGGTGGGAAGCGATATTGATCTGATCGTCGTGTCCGAAGGAGATGGGCAGAAAAGGAGGGATCTCGAGGCCTGGTTGGAGGGCTGGAGCCTGTGTCTTGCCGAGATCAGCTTTCAGCTCTACGGCTTGCCGAGCAGTGGCCTCCTCGACGTTCGAATTCTGAATCCCGACGAGGCCAGAGCTGAGATTCCGGCATTCACGACCGCAGGCAAGACCCTGCAGGCTTTGCCTGTCGGCACAGCTCCGGCGCGGAAAGCGCCATCGTAATCCATTCTTTTTTTGTGCTAATCCCTAGTCCCGGAAGAAGGGATTCGTGACGGGATTCGGTATGGACGAAAGCGCATCGCTGCAGGGGAACGTTTCCGCAAGCGTCCGATCCAGAGCACACTCCTTGCTGTCATCTAGCTGCAGCCCATTTGCAGACCTCGGGGAGTCTGCTTTCCTCTCGTATCGAGCAGACTCTTTGCAATCGATCATGGCAGTCCTCGTTCCGGCAGCACAGTGCTCAGATCCCCTTTCGGGTTGGACCGATCCGGGCCTGGCTCCGCAGGATCTGTTTGAAGTTCCAGGTATTTCGGGACACGTGATTGGGATCGAGATCGCGGAGAAACGGACTGTTCTTCACCTGTCTCGCATACGCCACGACCTCGACGGAGTGGAACCCCACGAAGTGCCTCGTCTTGATGTCCACGACCTCCACGGCGTTGAAGCCCTGCGCCTCCGTCGCGGAAAGAACTTTCCTCAGCACCTTTCGTAACCCGCGTTTGCGATTCGAAGACAAGGCTCTGATCCGAACTTCCGGGACCATCAAGAAAAAGTGCCATCCCGCCTCGGACAGCCTGCGCTCAACCTGGAACCCATCCGCGCCCGTCAAGAGTTTCCATCGCCCGTAATGCTTCGATTCGAAGCGCACGGAGTTGGGTAAGACCGCATCCGACTTGATCAGCACGATTCCCGCTCGAATATCCTCGGTTGTCGCAACGATGGCCGGCGCGGGTACAGCCTGTGATTCTCCCGCGCCAGCATTCGGCACTTCGTGTCGTAGGACTTCAGCCGAATTGAGAGTTGCAGTTGTTTCCTTCATCCTTTTAGCTCGCCTTCTCGAATCGTTCTCGCTTTTGGCTCTCCGATGCTGCAGCGGCCGCCCGCCAAAAGCGGTCTTGCTTGTGGGCGGCGAATGCACCGGGGATGGTGAGAACCGGGCACCACGCATTGCACATGACCTTGCGGACGTTCTGTCCTGGCGAAGTCAGCCGGTCAAGGCCTCGGGCTCCAAGAACAATCAGATCGGCATGGCTCTCCCAGGCTACCTGCAGAATGCGCTCTGCCGGCCGGCCGAATTCGACGGCAAAGTCCAGTTCACACCATAGCCGCGCCTCGTCCGGAACCAGCTTGCCGAGCCAAAGCTTATAGGGCCTGGCGATTCTCGCCCTTTCATCCAGCAGGGCGGGCTCCAATCCTTCCACGACATGCAGGAGCGTCAGCCGAGCCTCGAACTCCTGCGCGAGCGAAAGCGCATAGCGCGAGGCCTCCAGCGACTCCGCGGAGAAGTCCGCGGCGTAAAGGATGCTCTTGATTTCGCCATCCGTCGAGCCGTGGAGCTGCGTGCTTACCGTGAGTACGGGGCACTCGGACCGTTCGAGCACCTCCTCTAGCGTGGGCTCCAAAAGGACTCTCTGACCCTCGTGACACCCCACTCCGTTAATCGCCAGATCGAAGGTTGGATTTTCAAACAAACGGGACAATGCCTCCTCATTCGACTCGCCCGCCTGGATTTCGAAATTCACTCCACGCAACTGACCGGACCGTTCCAGTTCTGCCACCCAACCTGACACCCGGTTTGCCGACCCGTCGAGCAGGCGCTTGCGGGCGTCGTAGGCAATGCCTTCCGCCGAATCCATCCCTGCGGCCGGAACGATGTGGAGCTTGCCATGATAGTGCCGCGCCAACTCGAGCGCGTACCGCAACCCGACCTCCGAGGCTAACGAGAAATCAGTTGCGAACAAAATGTTGTCCAGCACCAGTCTGGCGGTTTCCCGCGGCTTTGGTTCGACACGCTCATGCACTCTCACGGTCATTCTCCTCTCCAAGATCTCCAAAATTGTGTGGCCCGCCACTCCTGGCCGGCATCAGATCGGCCGGCATCAATCGAGGGCTGATGATGATGCCCAGCAGCGCCTCGAACCGGAGAAATCCAGCTCCGAGGTTGCTTTCGAGGATCCGCTTCGTGCTAGGGAGCGTCCGTCCGGGCAGATGTCTCCAATGGCACTTTCTCAACCAGGCACTTCAGATCCTCGGCCCTGGCAAGCCTCTGATTCAGCAAACGCCCCAGGCGAGCGGCGGCACGATCAATCGCCGCGTGCGCATCCAGGTCGGATTCCTGCACCACCAGTTTTCCGAGCGACTTCACGTCAATCGATATTCGGCAACTTGTCCTCGTGCCGCCTCTCGGTCCGTTCAAACCGGAAACTCTTACCCGGATACGGATCACCTGATCGAAGAACCGCCCCGCGTTGAGACTCAACCGACGCTCGATGTACCCTTGCAGGGAATCGGCCAGATCGGTACTGTGCGCTTTCAGTTCGACTTGCACCTCGTCCTCCCTCTCTCTCTCTCGATAGCCGTGGCAACGACCGCCATCCCTTGCTGAGACGATCAACTCTCCGCAAGGAACTCCGCGCGGAGGCGCCGGAATGATCGAAATGGCGTCCTGCTGGGCGTACGCCGTCTTTTCCCGCCTGGCTTCCGACGCTCCGGACGTGATGCCGCGCGTGGCGTTTCCGTATTTCTCTCCAAGCGCGACGCCAGCAATCGGCCGACGCGACCTGCCGCCCGATCGATTGCCACGTATACGTCGGGGTCGGTCTCCTCGGCAAACACCTGCCCGAATGGCTTGACCTCCACACGGATACTGCAATGCTTCTCCGACGGCCGCTGGGTATCGGTCGAGTCCGATACCGTCACCAAGACTCCGTCCACGCGGTCGCCGAAGCGGCTCAGCGCAAAATGGAGTCGACGGTCGGCATAATTTCTGAGCATCTTGCCAAGATCGGCATTGCGAATGATCAATTCCACTTGCATCGTCTCCAACCTCCGCTATAGAGACCATAGCTCCTTGGTGAACTAAACAAAATGAGATAATTCTTGATCGATTGTTAAGAGATTCTTAAGCGGCGAGTTCGAGGAGCCACGAGTCTTACCAAGAGAGATGCAAACTAGATCTGTGTGACTAACTCGACCACAAATGGCTAGGAAATACAGGCGACTGAAGCGTGCGGGCACCAGTGATCCTTTCCGATCGCTTGGGCTGGTCCATCGCCTGTGAGGTCACCCACCAGGCGCACTGCCCGTGCTCACAGGAGCGCAAAACCATAGCGGCAGGTGGAAGGGGACTGTAATTGCATAAGCTGAACGCTCCTGGTAAAAGCGTGGAATAGGCGTAAGGTCCGCAACAGCGACGACCAGTGCTCCTGCTGTACCAAGGCAGCTTCCCGTTGCTTCAGAGTAGTCCGCTACGCGATGAGGATTATCAAACCTGACCATTCCTAA
This sequence comes from Candidatus Sulfotelmatobacter sp., assembly GCA_035279505.1. Classification (GTDB taxonomy): domain Bacteria; phylum Acidobacteriota; class Terriglobia; order Terriglobales; family Acidobacteriaceae; genus Sulfotelmatobacter. The sequence goes on from DATEHP010000137.1 coordinate 87,986, forward strand.
TAAGCTCGGCCAAGGCATGTTGCAGTCGTCTCGCCAACATCGTCGCAAGCGACTCAAAGAAACGTGCGGCAAATCCCGGAAATGCCCCTGTGAGTTGCCGCAGATCGTCTACCCGGATTGAGTCAGCGACAACTTCAATGTCCTTAGCCACAACCGTTGCGGAGGCAATGCCTTTGTGAAGGAACCCCAACTCTCCGCAAACGTCATCCTTTTTTAGCACCGCGAGCACGACGGTTGAGTGCGGCGTCGCCAGTTCCACCGAGGCTGAGCCAGCACGGATAATGTAGACAAACTTGATTGGAGTACCCTGAACAATGATTTCCTGCCCCAAACCAAAAACCACTCGTTCGGCTTTGGGTGCAATCAGAGCCCAGTCATTCGTTGTCAAGTACTCAAGGGAATTTTCAAAGCCTCTTACTCCCAAGACAAATCAGAAATGGTTCGACTCAAACCAATTCCTTGTTCTCCCCTTCGCCATCAAGGGTGCTCCGAATCGCGATCAGCAACGAATCTCTGGTGAAGGGCTTTTCGATGAACGTCACGCCAGCGGGTACAGGTGCCTGCCGAGCAAACGTCTCGGCGGCGTATCCAGACATTAGGATTACCCTAAGTGCGGGCCTCGACATTCTCAGCAGCACGACCAGACGATTGCCGCTAATGGATGGCATCACAATGTCGGACAACAGCAAATCAATTTTTGCAGACTGGCTTGCTGCGAGTTCAATCGCGGCTTCGGGTGTGCTCGCGTCCATGACCGTGTACCCGGCATTCCGCAACATCACAGCTATCAACTCACGCACAGCTTCATCGTCTTCCACGAGTAGAATCGTTGCCGAGCCGCCGCGCACCTCCGTCTGTTCACTGGGCTTGATGAAAACTTCTGGAGCCCCGCCGACAAGAGGGAAATACAATTTGAACGTCGTGCCTATGCCCGGCTCGCTGTATACCCATATGTATCCGCCACTCTGCTTGACGATCCCGTAGACGGTAGCAAGTCCAAGCCCCGTGCCCCTGCCCGGCCCTTTGGTCGTATAGAACGGTTCGAAAATGTGCGCCTTTGTTTTTTCATCCATGCCGGAGCCAGTGTCAGACACCGACAACATCACATACTGACCGGGCTGGACGGGTTCATGTTCACGTTGATAACTCTCATCAAGGTCTACATTGCGCGTCTCGATGGTGATCTGGCCTCCGTCAGCCATTGCGTCCCGCGCATTGACAACAAGATTCATCAGAACCTGCTCAAGCTGCCCAATATCGGCCTTAATACTCCCGAGCGGCATCGTAGCTTTCACTATGATAGAAATGTCTTCACCGAGGAGCCTCTGGAGCAAGTTTTCCACGTTCCTCACTAGCACATTCAGGTCGATGATCCGCGGATATACAACCTGCTGCCTGCTGAATGCCAGCAATTGCGTGACAAGTGAAGCAGCCCGGTTGGCTGCGGTCTTAACGTTTCGGAGATACCCAACCACGGAGTGATCAGGTTCTAGTTTCTCCAGCGAGAGATCACTAAAGCCGATGATCACGCTGAGAACATTGTTGAAATCGTGCGCGATCCCTCCAGCCAACCTTCCAACAGCTTCCAGTCTTTGTGCTTGACGATACTGTGCTTCTAATTTTTTCTTTTCTGAGACATCTTGCTTAATAGCGATGAAGTTTGTGATTTCCCCTGACCCCGAAAGAACAGGAGTGATTGTCATGTCCTCGTCGTACAATGTGCCATCTTTCTTTCGATTCTTCAGTTCCCCTTGCCACACCCGACCAGATTTGATTGTTGACCACAGATTGTCGTAAAAGTGCTGATCGTGCTCCCAAGACTTTAGGAGTCGCGGATTCTGGCCGATGCTTTGCTCGCGTTCGTATCCGGTCAGGTTAGTAAAGGCCCGATTCACCCACAGAATCGTGCCAGTTGGATCGGTGATCAAGATGGCATTGGCTGCGGCTTCTAACGTGGCAGTCAGCAAACGCAGGTTTGACTCCGACGCTTTCCGCTCGTCGATATCTGCCACGATCCCGGTCATGCGGGTTGTGCGACCCGTGCTATTCAAGAAAGCACGCCCTCTTCCCACGCACCAATGCATACTCCCGTCCGGCCACAGCACACGAAATTCGCAGACGTAGGCAGCTTTGTCCCGAACAGCGCGGTTGATGGCGCTCCAAAGTTGTGTACGGTCATCGGGGTGCACAGCCCTAATCAGCACATCGAAGTTGACGTTGGAATCCGGCGGCAATCCGATCAGCGCCTTGCAAGTGTCTGACCACACATGTTTGTCATTGACCACATCCCAGTCCCAGTAGCCGATCTTTGCGGCGATCAGGGCCAGACGCATCTGCTGCGCTAAGTCGCGTGCTTTTGCCTGCTCCCCAATCTTCGAAGTGAACAGCCTCTTTACGAATGCACACACTCGCCGCGAACCTGCGGCTAATGACCTTGTCCGACTGCTCAAAACGGCTCCACTTCTCTATCCTGACCGGGGTTGAAAACATAGGTTTCGTACCCCACCCTTTAGGTTGGCGTCCGCCAATCGTCGGGAACAGCCTCCTTGGCAACCACCTGCCGAAAGACCCGTCCTGCCCTCGAGAGGGTTTCGCGCACGCGCAGCCGCGCTTGGTGTGCTAGCCAGCTCGAAATCCGAGGCGATGATTCCAGTATTTCTGCAATTTCGCCGGACTCGTATCCCAGCACATCGCGCAAGACAAACACAACTCTCAGATCCGGCGGCAGCTCGGCGATGGCATTCCTTAGGTGTTGTTGCCCGATGGCGCCCGGCCACGATGCCAGACCTGCGCCGGCGGCAGCCACTTGAGAGGACTCCTCTTTCTCCGCCTCGGCACGCGTTCGGAGCGCCGCTAGGACAGACCGGAAAAGCAAAATCTTGGGGTTTACGCCGGCATGAAAGGCGTCGGTTTGACAAAACAGACCAAGAAACGCAACCTGCATCAGTTTCTCTGCCTCAGCGCGGTCGCCGACTGTCTCGAGACAAAACGAGTACAGCTCACGACTGTACAGTTGGTAGAGATGCTCGAACTCAACGAGGCTGCGCTGTTGTCGCGATTGGCTCTCCTGCGCTCCTCTCGACGGGCGCAGCGAAGTGGAGGAGTGTAGTTTTCTTGCCCATGTGAGTATCGTCATTCGGGAATTTCCTCTCACGAATGCCGTATCGGAGAAACCAGGCTGCCCTTATGCCGCGTTGACCACAGTGGTCTATCCGTTACATGGCAGCATGTTCAAGTGTGAGACTGGCATCGTCAAAAGGGGGGCAAGAACGCAGCAGGTTTCGTCAAGAGGTGGTCAAGAAATGCTTCTCGGCCTCGAGCCGAGTGGTGCCACAACCGCGCGCTTTGCGGTCTGGGACCAGTTGCCTCGAGGCCGTCCTACGCAGTGGCACTCGAACGGAGCGAACCCGTACGCTTCCCCGGCCAGCGTATGGTGCTCTTCTTCGGCCAGATATTTCTCTCAGAACGCATGCTTACATGAGAGTGGCTGAGAGGCTCCCAGCAGTGACGCCGCCCTGGACAGCACTCGTGCCGAGCGCAGCCCTACACCCCCGGCTCATTGGCGCGGGCGTCAATCCGCACTCTTGCGAATTGGGCACCGAAACAATGCCGTTGCGAACCGCGTAGAGGACCAGTTCGCTGAGAGAATGAAGTCTGAGTTTGCGCATGACGTTGCTGCGGTGGGTTTCCGCTGTCTTGACACTCAACCCCAGGACTTTTGCGACTTGCTTTGTGGAACTGCCCTCTGCCAACAGCTGAACGACTTCCCGCTCGCGGACGGTCAGTCGCGGCGCGCAAGGATCTTCATCGGAACGCTCGCAACCGCTGTTCAGGTATCCATCCAGCAACAGGTCCACCAAGCCAGAGGTAAAGAATGTTCTGCCGGTCTGCAACGCGTCGATGGCCGCGAGAAGATCGGATCCCGGATCAGACTTCAACAGGACACCTCGCACCCCAATTTCGAGAGCCTCTCGCATGGCGCCCTCAGAATAGGAATCCGCGAGGATGAGAATCTGCGGTCTACTCTCGTTACGAAGCATTTGGTGCGCGGCTCCGAGCCCATTCAGCCGGGGCATGTTCAGATCGAGGATAACCAGGTCCGGCCGGATCTGTGCCGCCTTGTCCACCCCTTCGCGGCCATCTGCCGCTTCGCCGCATACTTCCCACCCCTCATGACCTTCCAGCATGGCGCGAATCCCTAAACGAACCACCTCGTGATCATCCACCACCAGGATTCGGAAACTCCTCATCGCTCACCCCCTGCAGATGGCCGAGACCGCCGCAGCATCTCGGGAACCTTACGGCAACAGAGTTCAATGTGTTTGCGTATCCTTTTGTACAAAGTGCTGCATCAAAACCGGGTCAATAATCGAAGCAGTGCTGTCAAAAGAAAGTCAAGATGGATGCAAAATGGAGTTCGGCGTTCAAGCGGCGAGGGAATCCGCCCACCGCATGAGCAGCCGCCACGCAGGGACCGCGAGGTCGGGACCTTTGCTGAATCTAAGACTCGGTCCACAGGCGGTAACCTACACCCGGCTCCAAGCCGATGTGGCGCGGCCGCGTCGCATTCGGCTCGAGTTTTTGCCGGAGGCTATGGATGGTCGACCGCAGTTGGCGCAGCCCCTCTTCACTCGGCAGTTCACCCCACACTTCGCGAATGAGGCGCCGCTGGGTGAGGAGCCTGCCGGTGTTGGTGGCTAGGACCTTCAGCAGTTCGTACTCGGGCCCCGTCAGTTCGACCGCCTCCCCCGCAGCCTCTACCACGTGATGACTGAAGTCCAACGACAGGTCGCCCACGGTGAAAATTGGAAGTCGAGCAAGCCCTTCCCGGAGAAGAACGGCTCGGATGCGCTCCAGCAGCTTGGCGGATTCGCAGGGTTTTGTCAGGTACTCGTCTGCGCCAGCTTCAAGAGCGGCAATCTTGTCGGATTGTGAGTCACGAACCGAAAGGATGATGATGGGAGTTTCCATGGAGCGTCGGAGGAAACGGACAACTTCGATGCCGTCGATATCGGGAAGGCCAAGATCGAGCACAATCGCGTCCAGCTGGGCACTCGCGGCGACGTCAAGCGCCTGCCGTCCGGTCGCCGCTTCACGCGTCGAGTACCCGCGAGCGGTCAGCCAGGCACAAATTGGCTTCCGTATTGCGGGTTCGTCGTCAACTACCAATACCGTTCTTTGGTTTTCGCCCAAGTGGTCACATTCTGTGCCGGATTCGACAGGCGACGCGAACCTAATCGTATGCAATGCCGTGTCTAGAAGGGATCAAGAACGGCTGGCGGGCCGTCAAGAAAGCGTCAAGTATTCGCTGGGGTGCTGTCGGGAGAGCTCTCGACTTGCAGGCGATATCCAACCCCCGGTTCGGTCACAATGTAACGGGGACGAGCGGTATCGAGTTCCAGTTTGCGGCGCAAGTTGCTGATGTTGACCCGCAGCAAGTGCTGTATGTCTTCGTAGTGCGCGCCTCCCCACACTTCACGCGCCAATTGGCGATGCGTGAGCAGCTTGCCCGCGTGGGTGACCAGCACCTTGAGCAGACTGTATTCTGTCGGGGTGAGCTTGACCTCTGTCTCGCCGAGGCGCACCGTTCTTGCCGAAAGGTCGATGGTAAGATCGCCCGTCGTGAATACCGGCCCGCTTTCCTCCCGGTAAACTCGCCGCAAGACAGCCCGGATGCGCGCCTGCAGTTCTCCGGTAGCGAAGGGTTTCGTCAAATAGTCATCGGCTCCGGCATCCAACGCGGCAATCTTTTCTGACTCCTCCCCCTGAACCGAAAGGATGATGATCGGAGTTTGAGACCACTCGCGAAGGTGGCTCAGGATTTCCCGACCTCCAATATCGGGTAGACCGAGATCGAGAATAATCACATCCGGGTGAACTGCGGGAACGACCTGTAGCGCCTCCTCTCCTGTGGAAGCTTCGTCGACCGTGTAACCGTGCGCACCCAGCGAAGCGCGAAGAAAACGCCGAATGGCCGGCTCGTCGTCCACTACGAGCACGCGTGGGCCCTGCTCATTCATCGGTTTTGCTCGTTGGCAAACTGAATCTGGCTTCCGTTCCACCTTGAGCCCGTCGCTCCACCTGGATCTTGCCACCGTGAGCTTCTATGAATCCCTTACAAATCGCAAGTCCCAGGCCAGCTCCTCTCGCCACGCCCGGTGTCACACAGCGGTAAAATTTGTCGAAGACGCGCTCCAGGTCCACCTCCGGAATTCCCTGGCCTCGGTCGCGAACGGACAGATGCAATTGCTCGCGCTCCACGCGGGCTTCCACCTCAATCGGCGAATCGGCCGCGGAGTATTTCAGCGCATTCTCCACAAGATTCACGATCACCTGCACGATCAACACCGAGTCCATCGGGACCAGCGGCAATTGCGGTGAGGCCAGCACCGCGATCTGTCGCCGCTTGGCTGCCTCTCCCAATTGGGCCAGGGCTGTGCCCACAACATCCTGTACGTCGCACAATTCCGTCCTGACGCGAACCGCATTGCTTTCGAGACGAGACATATCGAGCAGGTTTCGCACCAGCCGATCGAGCCGTTTCGCCTCATCCCGTGCCGTTTCGAGCAATTCCCGTTGCGTGGAGGCGCCCAGCAGAGGGCCATCCTCGAGCAGGCTGTTCAGCGTCCCCGTGACCGATGCCAGCGGCGTGCGCAAGTCGTGGGAGATGGAATTGAGCAACGCTCTCTGAAGCTTGTCGGTTTCCTCGAGAAGCTGGGCGCGCCGGGCCTCTGTGGCGAGTTGCGCTCGCGTGATCGCCAGAGCCGCTTGATTGACGAACGAGCCCAGCAGTTGCCGCTGGTCTGCTGGCAGCAATTCTGTCAAACCTTGGCTGTGGAGTCCGAGCACGCCGACGGTTCCACGCCAAGTCCGCATGGGAAGGTAATAGGCCTGTGCCGCTGGGAACATGTCACTGCCCGCCCCCGTCGCCTGCCCATTTTCAAAAGCCCAGGCCGCCGCAGCCTTCTCGCTCTCGTCAAGAACGAACGCGTCACTCAGGAAGCGAGCCTCCAAACCGCCTTGCACCGGCAGCAGAAGCACAAGAGGCCGTTGAAAGGCATTGCGGATATGCCGTCCGATGGCCTCCAGGATCTGCTCCAGGCTGCCTGCGTCCGCCAGGGATTCGGTAAAGGCATACAACGCTGCCGTGTGTGCCTCCCGTTTCCGCGCCAGCCGTGCTTCTTCTCTTGCGCTTGCTGCCAGGATGCTGACTAAGAAGCCGACAGCGAGGAGGCTAAAGAGCGTGATCGAATACCAGATGTCGGTTACGGCGACACTGCGGTAGGGCGGGACGAAGAAATAATCGAAGAGCAGTGCGCTCAACACCGCACTGGCCAGGGCGGGCCACCGCCCCCAGCGCAGTGCGCTGAATACGACGGCAAGCATGTAGAGGATTACGAGATTCGGTCCGCCCACGATGTGTGCGATCCGCAACCCGGCAAGGGTAATCAGCGCAACGAGGAAGGAACTGGCCAGGCAAGCGCGCCAGATCTGTCCTTTGATCGGCAAATGGCCCAAACTTGCGAGGCGATCGGCGATCGAGCGCCGGGGTTGGACTCTATCTTCTTTCTGGGTAGCGTAAGGCGCCGAAGCACTCGCGCAGGCGCCAGATTGGATATTTCCTTGCTCCAACATTTTGACATCCGTCCGATAGGCAGATTCTAAACGAAAACCAGCCCCTGCTGAGTCCAGCAAACGGCCTTCGCCTATGCAAAGCCTTTTCTCTTATCTCCGCGACGCGTTAGCTCGCGGTTTCAACCCGGCTCTGCCGGCGCAAAGCTGAAGCATGTCATCTGCTCGCCCAGGGGAGATCGATCAGCTGGGGTTTCCCAAGTTCCGCACCCAGCACTCGCCGGATCGCGGGTCGGTACCGCGTGAGACCTGCCCCTGGCGAGTGCCAGCCGACGTCGAGTGCCGAACGCCCTGCTCACGGTTGGGGCACGAGATGAGCTTCCCAAACCAAAGGTCTTTGTCGGCCTGGCGGACAATTTCTGTCAACAAATCCGCCGTGGCTTTGTCTCCAAGTCTCTCGGTCACTTCGATGTCCGCCCGCGCCTGCCGAGAGAAACTCGCCAGGCCCTTCGCAACGGCACGGATGTGCTGCTCGCCGACAATCGCCGACAGGTCATACTCAGGAACACTGGAGTTGCTCACCACCAGCTTCACGACACCCTGGGCTACGCCGCCAAGAGCCGTCACTCTTTCGGCAATGAGGTCGGACTGCTGTTCGCAATGTTCCGCAATTGTGTCGAACAGCTGGTGCAAGGCGAAAAATTCGTTGCCCTTCACGTTCCAATGCGCATGTTTTGCCTGTGTTTTGAGATCGATCGCGTCGGCCAGCCGCACGTTCAATAAATCTACAATCCGTCCTCGCGCGTCTGCCGGAATGTCGATGCTTGTACTGAACAACAATGCCCTGAATTCCATGATTGCCGACATAAAAAACTCCTTCTTATAGTTGTCGTTCTCCTTTTCTTCAACGCGCTACAACCTGGAGGCGATCGATCATCCCGATCACCCCCGGAAGGCTGGCGACGGAAGACAAGATCTCCTCTCGATGGGCATCGTGTTCGACGACACCCTCAATCGTTACCACGCCTTTCTTCACATTGAGCCTGATCGGACTGTTTTGGCTCTGGGCCAGACGTTCTTGCAATTGTGCCAACAGCAAGCCATCGTCGACCTGTACCATTTCGATCCTGACGTGGCTCACAACAATCTTTACGCCTTTCACTGCCCCTGCCTTTCGAAGGGCTTGTCGTTTGTCTTCGAGGACCGGCACCGTTCCCCGCAGCTTCACCAGGTCATCCTCGACCTGGACGGTGAGGTTTTGAAATCGCTCTTCCTTGGCCAGTTCGGCAGAGACTTGTGCTGCAATCCGCGAGTCCATCCCACCCTCATATCCGAACAGACGCTTTGTCTTGATCGCGATCACAAGCGCGAGAGCGGCCAACAGAACGGCACTGCGGCGGTTCCAACCTTTCACAATGTCCTCTTTCTCGAGGTCTTCCCGCGAAGAACCTCAATCGCAAGTCGACCGTTTGTTTATGCTTTCGAAGTCCCAGACTAGGGAAAGACTAAGGTTAATAAAACTATCAAATAGTGAATTCATCGGTAGATCGATGTTAAGTATCAGCGGTTCCGCCTCAGGCCAACCAGTGTGCTCGACGTGGGCGTGGCCGGCCCGCGAACCTGGAGCAGACGCCCATTTCCGCGTTCCGGCTGTCCTCGGAAGCCCGGGCGGCGCGCTCCGCCGCCTCGGGCTGATACAGAATCTCCTTCACGCGGAACTGGCGAAGACCGCCCGGCACTCTCCACTCGATCCCATCGCCCACTCGGTACCCGAGAATCGCGGTGCCGATCGGTGCCAGAACCGAGATCTTGCCCTGGTCGAAATTCGCATCTCGGGGAAACACCAGGGTATAAGTCATCTCTTCTCCCGTCTTGAGGTCCGTTACGCGCACTCTAGAGTTCATCGTAATCACGTCCGGCGGCACGGCAGAGGGGGACACGATGCTCGCCCGATCGAGTTCCTGTTCGAGCATGACCAATGGCTCCGCCTCTCTCCGGGCGGATGAGCGACCGGAATCGAGCAGATGACGCAGTCGTTCCATGTCCGGTTCGGTGATCAAAATGTTGTTCGGCTTCATTCGCATTTCTCCTTTCCTGTGTTCTTCCGATTCTTGGGCCTCTTCGGCGTCCTGATGATGATGCAGGTTAAAGCACAGCAGCCTCCACTCCACTCTCCACAAGGTTCGACGCAGAGTCGCCCTGGATTCTCCGGGGGCGAGCCAGAATCGAAACATAGTCCAATCCCGACTCTTCGCGCCTCTCAATCTCGATGATCTCCACCAGATCGAATCCCTGATTCGCTGCCTTCTTGAGGACTCGACGGACGGCCCGCTCGACAACGTTGCTGTCGCATCCGAAAGCGCTCGCTTCGACCGGAGCCTCATCGGGCAACAAACCGGTCGACTCTCGGGCGCCCCGCTTGACGTCCTCGTCCATGTCATCGGAGACGAGCAACCAAGACTCGAGAAGTTCGCTTTCGAGCGCCACGTTGTTCGGCAGTTTCTTGACTCCACCGGGGAGCACAAACACCGTTCCTTTGTTCACAGATGCCCCTGCCGAATCCGGCACTGCCTGTTGCTTTTCCTCTTCGAACCGCAATGTTCTCCCTCCTGACATCTCGCCTTCTCTCTTTCTCTTTGTGAACGGGGCTGCAGGGGCCGGCAACGGCGCGCCACCGCGATCGTTTCTGCAACGCAGATTCCGAAGGACGGCGGGGCCGCGTAAACACGGCCCCGTTTCTCCCGATGGCCGAGAACATCCGACTTTCAACCCGGTCCGCTCGGCGCCTCACCGTCCTAAGCCAACTGTAGTCTGGGGCCTGGTTAAGGAAAAGGTGAGAATTCTTCACGGATCGTTAGGTTATGATTAAGCGAGGCTCGAGCCATGGAATGGATGAATTATCACCACCTGTTGTATTTCTGGACGGTCGTGCGCGAGGGCAGCATCAGCAAGGCCAGCGAGAAGCTCCGCATTTCCTCTCCGGCCATCAGTGCGCAATTGCATAGCCTGGAAGAAAATTTTGGCGAGAAGTTGTTGCGCCGCTCCGGGCGCAATCTGGTCCTGACCGAGATGGGACGCACCGTCTACAGCTATGCCGAGGATATTTTTGCTCTGGGGCGGGAACTGCTCGACACCGTCCGCAATCGGCCCACCGGCCGCCCGATGCGGGTCGATATCGGAGTGGTGGATGTGCTGCCCAAACTGATCGCGCAGTGGTTGATTGAGCCTGCGCTGCACTTGCGGGAGCCGGTGCGCATCGTTTGTCGTGAGGCCACCTCGGAGCAACTGATCGCGCGCCTGGCGACCCTCGAGCTGGACGTCGTCTTGTCCGACGCGCCCATCAATCCGAACCTCAAGGTCCGCGCCTTCAACCATCTTCTCGGCGAGAGCGCCGTGACCTTCGTGGCCGTGCCCAAGCTGGCCGCCAAGTGCAAGGGGGCCTTTCCCAGCTGCCTGGACCGCATGCCGATGCTGCTTCCTACCGATAACATGGACCTGCGCAGAAGTCTGGATCAGTGGTTTGAAAACAAACGGATTCGTCCCGACATTGTCGGTGAATTTGAGGACTACGCGTTGCTCCGGGCTTTCGGGCAGGCGGGCAGCGGAATCTTCCCGGTTCCTGCCGTGTTCGAAAAGCAGCTCAAACAACAGGACAGTCTGCGCCGGGTGGGCCGGACCAATGAGGTGCACAGCCGGTTTTTTGCCATCTCGGCCGAGCGAAAATTAAAACACCCCGCCGTGGTCGCCATTTGCGATACCGCCCGCAAGGAATTGTTCGATATCAAGCTTGGCATGAAGGTCGCCTAGACTGGCCGGAGAACGCAGCGGGACGCGGGATTCGGTGCGCGCGCAACGCATGGCGGCCGGACGGAAAGTCCACCCGCTTCTCGCTTTACCCGCACGTCCCGTTCTTGCAGGTGAACCACGCTCCAGCCCAGCTGGCCAACGGCGCGATGATCAGTAGCGCGGCAAAACCAATCCAGCCGAAGGCCCGAACATTGGCATAGACCTGCGTAAAGCCAAGGAACACCACCAACCCGGCCATGACGACGTACACCAGAGCCTGGGTGAACCTCCGGATTCGCTTCGCGGCCGGTCCGTTCTCGACCCTGCACGACGAAATGCCTCTTCGAACAGTGGACTGACGAACTTGAAGCTCAGTACAGGTTCCTTCTGCGTTCGGCCGCATCATCTTTCTCCCTTTCCTTTGCCACCATAACCGGCTCTCCCGCACCATGGAAATGACATAAATTGGAGACAATCATAGATTGTGCTTAATCGGGAGAGGCTGTAACGCGCAGCGAAGGCAAGGGAGCCTGTGTCTGTCTGCATGGCCAGGTTGGCGGTCAGCTTGGGGTCCTCTCCTGTCTGAGCCCGCGTTGAAAGCTAGCGTCCGTGCCCAAGAACGGATGAGTCCAGACTCTTCCCTCGGGCCTGACTTCGCCTATTGTCCTCGCGGACGCTCGGCCCGGTCCTTTCCCCTAAGCGAGGTCCTGCTGTTCCAGAGATTCATGTTCTCGAACTCTTTTCCGAAGGCGTGGGCATTTTGCTCATCGACCCCGCCAGCATCGAGTGTTCCGCAGAAGGATCTTCCTCCCGTGATGTTCCTCGCGGCTTCAGTGCAGACTCATGCTCACCGATCAAATTCGGTTTTTGCTCTTGCTCGCAGAAGGCAATCCCAGGTCCCTTGGACTGCGTCCCTAGGCTTCGGAGGCACTCTTAACCAATCGCCCCCGGAAAATCCTTAACCTGGACTTAAGGTTTCGTTCCACATTTCGTCCTTTTGTTAACGGTCTCCCGCCTTTATGGTTTGGCCAGAGCGGAAATACTTTTTGCCGCACTGAAGCGAGAAGTCGCTCTCCCACAAATCGCCGAATATGGCTGAGGAGGAAACGTGGTCACATCCCCGACAACATTATCGATTGCGAGCGGGACCCTGTTCATACAGTCGAGGGCGGTCCCCGGACTGCCCCAGTCGCTGGGTCTCGAAACCGAGCCCCTGGGACCTTGGCATCTCATCACGAACTTGAGCGTCGGAACTCTGGAAGAGCGGCTCGCTGCGGCCGGCTGGCACTTCTGCTCGATCCCTCCCTGCATTGATGCGGTTGCCTTTGGGTGTGGCAGCGATGTCCTCGACCGAGCGCTTCAGAACCTGTTCGAGAAAGCGGCCGGACAGGATTCGAATGTGCTGGAGATCACGGCGGTGGCGAGCAGCGCGTTCCTCGGAGTGAAATGCCTTTCTGTGTCCGCAGTGGCGAGACACCTTGAGAAAGAGCCCGTTTCCCGCCAGATGCTGTGTGCGGTGCCAGGCGTCTCCGCCCTGCAGCCCCGCACCAGCGCATGAAAGAAAGAAAGAAGTACAGCCCGGCTGCCCTCGGCTTCGAACCGCCAGGGACACCAAAGAACCTGTCGAGGATCCGTCTGCGGCCGGGCAGGACTCGAGAGCACCGGACGTATTGGGAACTCTTGGAGCATGAATGGGGGGAGGCGAAGCAGAACTCCGCGGACGAGGTCGGGAGCTACCGGATGCGGCTTCCCCTCGCTGCCGGAATCGTAACCCCCACGACGCACCATCGAACACGGAGCAGAGAATGCAATCGATCACCGTCACCGACACCAATCTCGGCAGCCTGAGAAACCTGCTGGCTGCGGTGAAAAGAGTTGCGGTCAGAAGCCACGACCATCTCGTGGCTCTTGAGGAACAGCTGAAAACCGCTCAGGTGGTGAGCCGGGAACAGGTTCCACCCGATGTGATCACGATCAATACGCAAGCGCGGATCTACGAACTGGATTGTGGCCGGAAGACGGTCTATACCGTGGTCTTTCCTCGGGAAGCGGATGTAGCGCGGAACAGGATCTCGGTATTGGCGCCCTTCGGGTCTGTGCTGTTGGGTTATCGCGTGGGAGACGTGGTGGCTTGCGTCTCGAGCGGCTCGGCCAAGAGGCTGAAGGTCCATGAGATTGTCTACCAGCCCGAAGCGGCGCAACGCTTCCAGGTGAATCAATTTCGAAATTTAAAAAACCGTGCTCCCGAGCCCAACCAGGCATCGAAGGTGTGTATTTGAGGCACTGGAACCACCAGCACCTTAGCGCCTCCGGACCCCAGGGCATCAAAGGTCCGCCGGCCTGGTTGATTTCTTCGAAGCGTGGCTGGGCGCCGCCGATCAGGAACGCAGACAGACTCCGGCTGTGCCGGCGGGAAGTGATCTCGAGTCGCCAGCGGCTCCTCACCGCTAGCTTGAGTCCTGCTTTCGAGCGAGTGCAGCCGGTCCCCGAACCCACATTTTCCCCGGTCACTCCATCGTCGGCAGGGTTTCTATTTTGCTTTTGTTTCTGCCGCCGGCTTGGAGCACTCTCCCGGCAAGGGCTTCCATGAGCTGACGTGAACCGGACGACCTTGACTGCAATGGGCGTCGTGGGAATACCCGATACCTTCAAACCAAATGTGCGTATACAGGTCTGGTTTGCTACCAGCGGAATCGAACGACAAGTCGTAGTAGCGATGCCGCTTGATATCGTGGAGCACAAAACATCCTTCTTTTTCCGCTGGCCGGACGCACCCCCGCCCTTCTACATGCGCGGTGTGGGAAGTTCCTGCGTTGCCGGTGGATTGCTGGCCCAACAGGCTGGTGGATGCGACAAGAATCGTAGCGAGTACAAGGAATCGGGTGCCCACGATATTCCTCCTTTAACGAATTGAGTACAACATTGGTAGTTTACGGGTCTGCCGACGAGATGTTTCGACCGTGCCCCGCTCCACGACCCCACCGTTACGGCGGAGTCGCCGCGATGCGCCGAAGCGCCAGCGATATCATTACTCTGGCGACGCCGCTGATGATCATGCTCACGCCGACCAGGGTTCCAATCGCCCACATGGAACTGGACGGCCAGTGCACCCAGATCAACACTCCCACGAGCAACGTGACGATGCCATCCAGCAGAAGCCAGGCGGAGCTTCCGGAGCGTCGTCGTTGCACGTAGCCGATAATGTCAAGAACCCCCTCCACAAGGAAGAGTGAGGCGAGCAGCAAGGTCAGCGAAGCAACGCCCAGAACAGGATGGACCAGAAGATACAGTCCAATCCCGATGTAAGCGAGTGCCACCAGGGTTTCCCAGAGGATGCCACCCGCGCTCTTCGCGTGAAATCCGTAGATGAGATGAGCGCCTCCGGAAAAGATGATCAGCCACGCGATGACCGCATTCACGGCGACGGCGGCGAGCATGGGGGAGCCAATTGCCAGAATTCCGAAAGCAATCAGCAGGATACCCCAGAAAATAGTCCACCCCGAGGCTTTGCGAACGAACGATTCTGCGTTCATAGTTGCCTCCCGCTCCACGGCTCGATTCCACTGCCCAAGCCCGCAAACGCTCGACCGCTCAGTGCGGTCGAAAATCCGCGAGCATCCGATCGAAGACCGGCCCCAGCATCGGCAAATCCGGCTCCGGCGCAACGAAGAGAAGATAAAGAACAATGCCATTTCTTCCCGGAACTACAACCATTCGCACACGCTCGGTGAGGCGCTGATCCTTGTCAAACACGAAGGAAATTCCGGTGAGGTCTACGCTCTTGGCATTGCGATTGGCGACCCGAATGTCCTCATGGCTAACCGGTTTCAGCGCCGGATTGGTTCCCTGAATGCTGGCCATCAACTGTCCGGTGGCGTCCTCCAGGCTTCGAACGCTGCGTTCCGGTTGGAACCCACTCAGAATGACGCCGTATCCCACGACGCCCTCGCCGATGCCGCCTCGGGGAGATACCGTGAGTTCCGAGTTCGCGTTCCCCACGATCTCCCAATTGGCCGGATAAGAGAATCGAAACGCCGAGTGGTTCGCGCTCCGAAACCCGGACGCCGTCAGTTCTTCGGCCGAGAGCCTGGGCAGTCGAGGTCCGGCGCTGGCTACCTCCTGCCGCGTCTCCACGGGCAGATCCTCCACAGCTTTTTTCGCCGCGAGAAATTCAGGACTATCGTGGTCGTCGTATGCCTTCTCCGGGAAGCGGGCGAGAATCGCCGCGACGTTTTTCGCGCGGTCTCCAGGATCGGGGTGAGAAGCCAGAAAGCCGCCGCTTCCTCCGTTTTTCTCCTTCATCTTCCGGAAGAACGCGACCATAGACTGGGGATCGTAGCCCGCGTCATAAATAATCTGTGCGCTGACCTTATCGGCCTCCGTCTCGGCGTCGCGTGAGTACTTCATGAAGACTCCTCCCGCGCCGATGGAGATTCCCAACTGGGCGAGGTTTCCAGCCGTCCCGCCGACCGTCGCGCCCAGCACACCGCTCAAGATGGCCAGCGGAATTTGCGCTTTCATTTGCCGGCTGGCTTGGCGGGTGGAGTGGCGCATGACCACGTGGGCGATCTCGTGGCCCATGACGCCCGCCAACTCAGCTTCATTGGCAGACTCGATCATCCCCAGGTTGATGTAGACCGGGCCGCCCGGCAGAGCGAAGGCGTTGATGGCTTTCTCCCGAACCACCTTAAACGTGAAGGGGAATTTGTAGCCGGGGGCTGCCGCTGCGAGTTTCAATCCTAGTTGTCGGACAAATTGCGAGGCCGGATGATCGGCGGGAAGAAGCTTGAGTTCCTTTTCCGCCTGCGCGCTGACTTGCCGTCCGAGATCGACATCCTGCTCAACACTGTAGCGGTTCCCTTTGAGCGGGTTGGTCGTGACTCGGCCCTTCTTGGGATCGTCGTTCGCAAGCGCAACCACCGCCGACAGGCCGACGACCCACAACAAAGGGAGGTGTCGGCGATAAGGACACCGAATTTTCATGCACTCTCCTGTGGAGGGTTTGGACCGGTCGGAGGCGCGGACCTGAGGTTCTTTTATACACCTTTGTACTTTTCCGATGTTCTGGTTGAGGATGGCATTCGACCTCTATCTCGCGTCCGAGCGGCGGACATTTCGAGCCCACACCAGCCTTGGCCATACAGTCGTAGCTGGCCGGATTCCGGTATCCGAAGCACACTGGCAGGCTGCCACTCCCATGCAAACAGTTAATCACAACCTAACGATCATGAAACATTTATCTCCTTTTAGTTAATGTTTAGAAAAGGTAGCGTTTCTTTAGAAAGGATCCGGGCGGGTCGTGAACCCCGATTGATTCAGTCCGCAAGCAACCTGGCGTTCACGATCCCAGCCTGGAGTATCGCCGTCGTATCGCGTTTACGGAGTCATGGCGAATGGCGTCAGACTTCGCGGAGGCATGAGATCGGCGGAGAAAAACCGAGGAGAGACGATCGTATGCCAAGCTACAACATTTTCATCACCCAACCGGACCTGGAACAACTCAGCCAGATGGTCGATTGCGTCAGAAAGGCTGTGGGCACGGAACCGGGAATGCTGCAGATGCTCGAAACCGAGCTGGACCGGGCGGTGATTCTCTCGCCGTTTGTCATTCCTCCGGACGTGGTTACGATGCATTCCAGGGTTCGGGTCCGGGACTTGAGTGCGAATCGTGATTCCACGTATACCCTGGTCTTTCCTCGCGATGCCGATTTCAACCAGGGGAAGATCTCGGTTCTGGCGCCCGTGGGCACGGCGATCCTCGGAAGTCGCGTCGGCGACGTGATCGAGTGGAAGGTCCCCGGAGGAATCCGAAAATTGCGCATCGAAGAAGTCCTGTATCAACCGGAGCGGGCCGGTCGAGTCGCGAGCATCGTTGCTGCGCTGCATGACGAGCATGCGCTCACGACGAATCACGAGTCAGCTCTGGAATCAGCCCGGCTCACGCGAGCGAGTGTTTGACGTCTCCTGAGTTCCAAAACGAAAGTCTCGGGGCGTGGTTGAGGCAACTGCTCTTGCGGAGGAAAGAAAATGCTTTTGGCGATGGCGGTCATTGCCGCAACGACCCGCAAAGCGCTGGAGCGGCAGTGCGCCGCTTGCGGCACCAAGACGGTCTTTCCGCCGAGTCATCGGAGGATCGCTGTCGATTGCCCGGAATGTGGCGCAACCATTCCACCGAAGCATCTGCCGTAAGCCGGCAGAAGAGCAGCGGGATCAAAGAACGTAAAAAGAACAAAGAAAGAAGAGAGGAGGACATGGTGTTTCGAACACTGGAAGAACATGCGGAGCGGTTTTACGGCAAGCGGCCCGGGCTTCTGATGCGCGCGATCCGCTTCAAGCGGCCTAGTGATTACCTCGGTGCTGGTGATCGGGATCTTGTTAAGTGTCGTCATGAGCCTCGACTGACGCGAACAAGCTGGTGCCACTGGGGAATGGTATTCCGTGAGGGAGCATGGCGGCCTGCCGGCCGCCATGGCAAATCCGCCTCCCCCGTTAAGGAATCGTCCTGGGCAGCATTTCGCAGCTCGGCTCACATCAACCCCGAGCGCCCGAACCCTCCCGGCTGCTCTCTTCATTTAATCTAGAAAGAACAACAACCGCAAAATGCAACCGGAATCGATCCAGTTTCCTGCTACCCCAATTGCTTTGAAAATGGCCGTCGCCATCGGGATCGGGATGCTCGCGGGAATGGAACGCGAGTGGTCTAATAAAGACGTAGGCATCCGGACGTTCGCCATTGTGGCTCTGCTCGGCATGCTGTCCGCGCTGATCGGGGAGGGGGCGGTCCTGCCATCTCTCGGTGGCGAGTTCCTGCTCCTGGCGGCGATGAATGCGCTCAGTCTTCTGGTCGACCGGTCGGTCGAAATCACCACCTCCGCCGCCCTGATCGTGAACTATCTGCTCGGCGTATTGGTCGGCCTGGGGCACATCTTCACCCCGGTTGCCGGAGCGATCGTCATGACCATGCTGCTGGCATGGAAAACCGAACTGAGTCGCTTTGCGGGCGGGCTGCAGACTGCCGAAATTCGTAGCGCCGTGCTGCTTGGACTGATCGGCTTCGTCATCTACCCGGTGCTGCCGAAGCGCTACATCGATCCCTGGCAGTTATTCAATCCGAGCGACGCCTGGATCGCGGTGATCGCAATCGCCGGTATCGGATTTGTCAACTACGTCCTGCTGCGCATGTACAGCACGCGCGGCCTCTATCTCGGAGCCCTGTTTGGAGGCCTAGTAAACAGCAGCGCTACCGTCGCGGAACTGGGAGCAAGGGTGGTGGAGGCAGGCTTGGTGGCTCAAACCGCGACGCTCTGCCTGTTGACCACGATCGCAATGTTTGCCCGGAACCTGATTCTCGCCACCCTCTTCTCGCCTTCCTCGCTGAGCGCCACGCTTGTACCGCTGCTGGCCATGACACTGGTCGCCGGATTGTGGGTGCGCCGCGACCGGAGGACCGACACCACGGTTGGCGGCACTTTGACGCTCGCCTCCCCGATCTCACTCGGCAAGGTCCTCCGCTTTGGAATGCTGTTTATCGCCATTCAAATCGTGGGCACGCTTCTGACCCGGACCTTTGGAAACCTCGGGTTGCTGGCCGTCAGCGTCTTTGGCGGGCTGGTCAGCAGCGCTAGCACGACCGACGCCGCCGCCACCATGGCGATTCACTGCAAAATCAGCCCATCGCTCGCCACCGTGCTCACTTCGCTCGCCAGCGCCGCCGTCAACCTGCCCATCGTTTGGCGAACGACGAAGGACAGGTCGGCGGTGAAGAAACTGGGCTTCGAGATGGCGACCGTGATCGCGATGGGAGTGTTCGCGGTCGCCATCGACCGCGTTTTCCAGTTCTCCGAGTTGTTGTTGCGAAAATAGAGCGAGGCTCGGCGTGCTCCTCCCTGCATTCCTTTCGTGACGCCCGGCGATTCCTTGTCCAGTCTCCCCCCGGAAATCGTGAGTTGCGGCCCGCCTTCGAAACTAAAGCCCCCGGAAGTCGTTGCAACCCTGGTTTTCTACCGCCCCGAAATCTCCATACATCGGTTAATCCGATGGATCGCGTTCAAACTATCTATTTGTCTATGGGAGTGTCGTTCCCTAAGCTGGAGGACAGGAGAGCAATCAACATGAAATCTTTCGTCCGAGTCGCAAGCAGTTTCCTGGGGGCCGCAGTGGTGGTCACGCAGTTGGCCGGTGTATCCACCGCGGCCACCGCCCCCATCCAAGGCCCCAGCAGTTCGTTCGAGCAACCCATGCCGGTCACTCCGGTCCAGAAGGAGATTCAGAGGCTGTTCCAGCAGATCTCGACGAAGGCGGCCGTGGCCGGCAAGCACGGCGAGAAACTCGAGTCCTTCACGCGTGTGGCCTCGCGGCTGCAATACCAAACGCACGCTTCCGAACTGATGGCAGCCAGAGATGCAATCAACGCCATGGGTTCCGACTTCGGTCAACTCGAGGAGTTGCGCTCTGCCGCTTTGCCCTGGCAACAATCGGTCATCGATCGAATGGAGCCAGTTCTGGCTGGTTTGGCGGGCCATGCCACCCAGGCGATCGAGCGCCTGAATGAAGACCGCCGGCAGTTGCCATCTTCCCAGGCGTACCGGGATGCAGTCGGCAACCTGTCCGCATCTGCCAGCCAGATCCGGACTTTGATTTCGGTGAACCTGGACTATGCACAGGCGCGCGCAAAACTTGATCGTCTGGACGCCTCCGCGGCGGAGCCCGTGCTGTCCACGACGCGGGAAGCGGCGCGCGTGTCCCCGAAGGCCGCCAAGAGTCTGGAGCAACGGCTTCACAGCGAGTTGTTGAAGTTGCCCTACTATGGAGTCTTTGACCATCTTGCATTTCAGGTCGAAGGCGATCAGGTCCAACTGAGCGGAGCAGTGAGCTGGCCTGCCCTGAAGGGCGATGCTGAAAACGCGGTCCGCAGAGTTGAGGGAGTGGGAGGCGTATCCAGCGATATCCAGGTGCTGTCGCTTTCGCCCCACGACAATCGCATCCGCCGAGCAACCTATTGGGCGGTCTATGGACACTCAGCCTTGGCCCGCTATCGGCTGAACCCGAACCCTCCGATTCGGATCATCGTTGCCAACGGCAACGTGACCTTGAAGGGGGTGGTTGCCAGCGAGATGGATAAAACCATCGCTTACCTGCGAGCCAGTGGCGTACCGGGAGTTTTTTCGGTGACGAACGACTTGCGGGTTGGCAGCTAAGCCGACCTAGGGGGAGGCGCCCTCGGGCGCCTCCTTAATCGTTCTTACTATTATTTTGTTGTGATCCGCGACCGCTCTTCGGGTTCTGCGCCAGTTTGGCGACAAAAACCGTCAAGTCATCGTGAAACTCCCCGTTTTCAACGAAGGTCACGGCGCGGTCCATGATCTGCCGCAGGACCTGGGCGGCCGGTTGTCCGGAGGAAGCGCGAATCCCGGATAGTACGCCGGATTCACCAAATTCCTCTCCTCCTGGACCGGTCGCCTCAATCAAGCCGTCCGAAAAAGCCACGAGCGTTTCCTCGCCGTCGAGCCGGACAGATTCTTCCTGATACAGGGCCCCTGGCAGCAGCCCCAGCACCGGGCCTCCCGCCTCCAAGCGCCGCACCTCCTCGGATCCGGATCCGACCAGCAAGGGAGGAAGATGGCCGGCGTTCACGTAGACGAACTCGTGCGTGGTGGGATTGTAGAATCCCCAAAACAGTGTCACGAACTGGTGGGCGCTCTCTTGGCGGAGAAGTTCATTCAGGCTCCCAGCCATCTCGCCCACACTCTCTTCCTTCCTGGCTCGGGAAAGACCACGGATGGCGCCATGCACCACTCCCATTCGCAAAGCGGCAGGCAAGCCCTTGCCGGAAACGTCGGCCAGGACCAATGCAATCTCTCCTCTCTCGGTAAGGAATACGTCGTAAAAATCTCCCCCCACCACGTCAGCGGGCACGCATTGACCGGCGAACTCGAGAGCGTCAGCCTCGGTCGGCCCGGGAAGCAGCTGTTGTTGAACGGTCCTGGCGAGTTCGAGCTGATCCTCGAGCATTCTCCCGCGCACATAGGCCTTCAGCCGGACAAGAAAAACTAGCATGGCGGCAAGAAGAACGAAAGATGCCAGGGCTGTAACCAGAAGGTTGCGGTGCAGCGGATGCAGGATACCCTGGGGGGCGCGCAAGTAGATGGCGATCTCCACCAGGCGCCAGTCGGCGGGTAACTTCGAGCCAGACCGCGGCAGCAACTGCCCCATGAGCGGCACCAGAGCGATCAGGATCTGACCCTGCGCGATGTTCTGGACCAGCGAAGGATTTTCCCCCCGTTCGAGCGCGGCATGAATCCGGTCAGTGGCGAAAACCCGAGCGGGCGTGGCAGGGCTCGATGAAACTTGGACCTGACCGCTGGCATCGATTACGCTCACCCACGCAATCTCCTCGCTCCGGTCGTCGACCGTTTGCCGCAGGATCTGCTCGAGACCATTCCGGGTATCGACCTGCTCCCGGCTTAGCCGATGTTCCAGCGCCGACACCTCCTCGACCGCTTGCACCAAGCCTTCGGCGCGCGCCAGGCGCGTCGCACTGTAACGATAGGTGAGCAAAGTCTCGAGCACGAGCAGAACGGCGAGCCCTGCTCCTGCCAACGCTGCGAGTTGGAACCACAGAAACTTCTGCCGCCTCACGAGGATCCTCACGTAGAACGATAACTGTTCGCAACGCTTTCGGTCTGAACGGACACCGCCTTACGATGCCGATGCTCCAAACAACTTGTTCTTTGCCACCTCCGCGATCACTGCCGCGGCAGGATGCTTGATCTTGCGTTCCGCTGAAATCGCATAGTATTCGACCACGCCTCTTCCCAATTCGCCGAGCTTCGAGACGCGATACCGCCTTCGGACCTCACTCTCGATTGCGGCCGGGGCGGCAAAGATGCCCGCACCGGCCTGGCCGAACGCGTTAAGCAAGGCAGTATCCTGAAACTCTCCTAGAATCCTGGGCCGGATCGAATGCGTCTCAAACCACTCCTCCATCATCTGGCGAAGAGCCGAATTTTTCATCGGCAGGAGAAAGGGCGCACCCGTGAGGCTCTGCGGAAAGCGCTTGCGATAGAAATTCGCCAGACGCGGCGAGGCAAACAAGGCTACTCTGGACGAACCCAGAGGGTGATTGAAGACGCGGACGCGAACCGCCGAGTAGGCGGGAGCATCCGTCACCACCAAGTCCAACTCATGTGCGGCGAGACGCAGGAGCAGCTTCTCGGGTGTGTCTTCGCAGCACTCCATCTGGACACCTCCTCGGATCGCAAGAACCGGTTCCAGAATGCGGTACGCGATCAGCTTCGGAATCAGGTCGGACAAGCCCACGACCAGCCGAACGGGATGATTGCGGGGGCGACCCTGGAGCACATCCTTAAGCTCTCTTCCCAGGGAGAATATCTCGTCGGCATAGCCGTAGACGAGCTGACCGGCCTCTGTCAGCACGAGTTTCCTGCCCTGGCGCGCGAAGAGTTTCTCGCCGAGATTTTCCTCAAGCGCTCGCAACTGGCCGCTGATGGTGGGCTGCGCGAGACGCAGTTCTTCACAGGCTCGGGCGATACTCCCTCTGCTTGCCACTGTCCAGAAGTACAAAAGATGATGATAGTTCAGCCATTCCATCGACGATCAGTCTATATCCAAATAACCGATTCCTCAGCTCGACACTTCGATTGCAGCAATGTTCGATTCTGCTCCACCTGGCCCGCGCAAACTTGAGACAGTCTGTCTTCTCACCTCGAAACCCTATAGTTAATAAAACATGAACGATGCCGTCCACTTTTAATAGTTTTATTCAGTATCTCGCGGGCGCTACATTGAATTTGCCGGATCTGTGAACGGGAGTGGCTGTCCGGCAAGATTCGAGTACGTATGCCCTCTGTCGTGGTTCGATCCGGCGGGTGGAGGTGGGTCCTTGACGATTGACATGCAGCAACGCTTCAAGAAGATTCTTGTCGCCACTGACTTTACTGAGAGTTCGGAGCGGGCAGTACTGGTGGGGCTAGAAATCGCCCGCCGGTCTGGAGCGACCCTTCACGTTCTGCATGTCGTGCCCAGGGAAGGCTACGGGGTGACGGGAGTCGGAATGCTTGGTGCCGCGGAGTTTGCCCGGCGGGACGCTCGGAGGCTCGAGGTCAAGCTCTCGCAGAGAGGATACCTCGAGGGAATCCGCTACCAAATCTCCGTGGAAAAAGGCAAAGTTTGGCCAGTGATCGCTGATGTAACCGAAACCGAGGGTATCGACCTGGTGGTTGTTGGCAGTCACCGGAGATCTCGTCTCGGCAAGCTGTTCGTGGGATCCACGGCCGAGCGAATCTTTCGCCAAGCTTGCTGCCCGGTGCTGGTCGCCGGGCCGAACCTTCGCTTGTCCGACCGCCCAGCATGGTCCGGAAAGATGCTCGTTCCGATCGACCTTTCGGCTCGGCAACCACGACTCGTTCCCCTCGCGAAATCTCTCGCCCACCGAATGCAGGCGCATCTGACCTTCTTGCACGTCATTCGTACGAAGAATCGTGAAGCGACCTACAACCAAGATCGAGCGATCCGCTTTGCCAAAAGCCTGATGCGCGAGTTAGCAGCCTCGCCGGACGGGGTGGGTCGACAACCGGAATGCGTAGTCGAGACCGGGGAAGCGGCGGATGTCATCGTAAGGACGGCAACCGAACGCGCTCTGGACGTGGTGCTGCTTGGCGTGGGTCCTCCGTCAGTGCTCTCTCATCGTCTGGGCTCATCCACCGCGTACCGTGTGATCCAGCGGGCATCGTGTCCGGTGCTGACGGTATCAACGATGCTCGGCCAGAGTAGTTGCGGGGAGCAGTCTTGCCTAGAGGTAAGCGAGGATGCCGATTCGTTAGCGAACCAAAGGACAGTCCTGCTTTCAAGGTGAGTCCCGTCTTCGCCATTCCGAGCTCGGAGTGAATTATGAAAGGTTAGCGTCTGTGCATGAGGATCCTTCGCAGACTCGTCTGGTTTGCTGGGGTGGCGGCGCTGGTGATGCTTTCGGGTTGGGGTGCCTTCCGCCTCTGGCCGCGCCGCGTAGACTTCCGGGCGCAACCACTGCCCTCGGTCCGATTTGAGGACAGCAGGATGGTGGTTCCGTTCCCGACAAAGGTCCTGCTTGCCGAGGTCGAAAATTTTGCCGAAGAAGTTCCTGCGTATCTCTGGTTCGACTATCTGCGCAGCGGCCGCGGCATGGACCCGTCACAAGTACTATTGACGGTGAGGGAAAGTCCGATGACGCCGGTCTATCGCATCGAGTTTGTCTTGCCCAACGATGCCCTCACCGCGATTCCATTCCTGGCTGAGCTCAAAGTGAGGGGTTTGATCCCGGGCTTTGCGCTTCGATTCACCGTGCCTACGGAACTCGAGTCCAGAAAGGAACAGACGAACCGATTCCTAGCCGCGTACCGCAGGCCGGTGGATGGGACGTTGGAGACGTTGCCACGCAACCGACTCACGTCTTCGACCGCGCATTTTCTGGCGTTCAAATCGCGTACCGACCCGCGTGTACGCAGATCGGAGCACGCTGGTCCCGTCAGGCTGAACCCTGAGCAAGCGTCGGAAATGGCGGCAGACATGATTGCGGTCGCAGATTTCTATCAGTTGCCGCTGGACGCGTTTCTCGGGATCGGCGCCATGGAAAACAACTATCTGAACATTCACGGTGACCTGAATCATGCCGTCTGGAAAAAGAAAGTGGCCAAAGACGACATTATCCTAAGACGGACACGCCACAAGGTTCTGGTGTCGAATTATTCGATCGGCGTCTGGCAGATTACACGAGAGACACTGCGCCATGCGCATGCCCTTTTCTTGAACGACAAGCGAGAGTATGGTCAGCTCCCGGAACGGCTCAGACCTCCGAAAGTGCTCGAGATGGATCTGACCGATTCCCATGTGCTCACCACGTATGCCGGACTCGTCCTGCGGGACCTGCTGGACCAATTCGGCGGGGACGTCGAGAAAGCTGTGGGGGCTTATAACGGCGGACCTCGCAACCCGAATGCCCGATACGCCGCGGGCGTTCAGGCAGTCGCCCAATACGCCCGCAATGTCCTCGGGCGTGTGGCGGCGGTTGGCGAAGAAACTGCCAACCACGGCCTCGATCACGCGACCGGGCAGCAGGATCCGCGGGACGGCGTCACTCCGTCGCCTGTTTCGCGACTGGACTGCCTGGACAGCACAAGCCTGAAGCCGGTGTCCGACAACTCCTCACAGCGGTGATTTGTTTCTCCGCAGGAGGGTCTCGCAAAGGTCAGTAGGAGCCCAGTAACTCTCACCCTCTCTGAAAATAAACTTAACGTGCAACGAAACATTTTGTAATCTTCCTAACGATAACCCGGTTTATATCCTAAAGGCAGCTGCGTAAGCTCAACTGCCGCTCCATCCTTTGGGATTGGGCGGTACCGGAAAAGGAGATTCTTGCTGTGAAGTATTGGCCCCGTCGACTTGCTGCGTGGTTGGTTGCTCTAGCATTGCTCGTGGTGATCCCCGCCGAACCCCTGTTGGGCGAAGAAAGTGCCCAGGAGGCTCACATACGCTCCGTGGTCTCGGCACAATTGGCGAAGCAGGACCGTTTCAAGAACCTAACAATTGAGGTAGACGGGACCACCGTAAAGGTGAGGGGAACAGTCGCTCTATTGGTGGATAAGAAGGAGGCACTCCACCAAGTGGGGAAAGTTAAGCACGTGAGAACCGTTATTAGTCACATCAGAATCAAGACGGAGAGGGTCTCTGATGCCTCTCTGCTGAAGCAATTGCAAGAGCGCCTGGCGGCCGAGGGGCAAATCAAGCTCAAGGTAAAGGAAGGGGTCGTGACGATGCAGGGGCTTGTGAACAACGAGGCTCATCAAGATGACATTTGGACCGTTGTGGCGAGCACCGCAGGAGTGATCGGAATCAGTGACCAGCTGCAGGTGGCTGCGAAGTGATCTCGGCCAAGATCGTTTTGGCCGAGCCATCAGGGGCCAGGCCGGGAATGAAGCGACCGCGGACTCGTCCCTTCTACTCCTGGTAGCGCACTCCAAGTTCCAACTGCGCGGCATCGGAGGGAATCGGGATGGTTTTGTTAGACGGAATCATCACCCTCCTGCTGAACGATTTGATGTGACCCTCGAGTTCTTTATGGCCAATGGGAGCGTATGTTCCAGCCGCCATGATTTGTCAGCGACATTTCACGAGTGATGATATCTTGGGCGTCGAGAGGGGCGGAACTGTGGTTGGAAGTGTTGTCTGATTTGCCCCTACCTACTTTCATTCGGGTAGTTTTGTCTCATGAATTCGTTTGCAACACTCGTGCGAGTGGGCGGGCTCTGGGCTTGCTGGCAATTGCTCTTATTGAGCTTCGTCGTTCCCGCGCGAACGGCGATGGGCCCGACTGCTCAACCGAAACCGGAATATCGGCTGCATTTCTTCCACACGCACACCGGAGAACGGCTGACCGTTGTCTATCGGCGCGGCGACGACTATGTTCCGGAAGCCTTGTCGCGGCTTGACATGTATTTAAGGGACCATCGCACTGGCAGTGTCCGCCACTATGACCCGCGCATCTTCGACCTCCTGCATGATCTGACTTTGAAAGTAGGACGTCCCCGCGCGGAAATCGATGTAGTCTGCGGATACCGCACTCCGCGGAGCAACGAGCTCCTGCGTACGCACGGCCACAGAGTGGCTCGGCACAGCCTGCACATACAGGCCATGGCGATCGACATACGTGTGCCGGGCGTCAAGACTTCCACTTTGCGCGATGCCGCTTTGATCCTACACCGGGGTGGAGTGGGCTATTACTCATCCTCGGATTTTATCCATGTCGATGTCGGCCGAGTGCGCCGCTGGTAACCGGTGGAGGCCGCGACGGTCAGGTCATCTGGGATACGGATATCCTTTCAGCAACACTTTCTCAAGACTTTTGTCATGCCCATAGAGATCGTCGAAAAAGTGGACCTCGTTTTGATCATCGACGACTGCCGTGCCGTAAAGAATCAGCACAGGGATCGGTGTGGAGAGATTGACCTGGACATCGTTCTTGCCACTTTGCATGGCGGCGCGGACGCGCTCAAGCGTCCATTCTGGGTTTCCCCGGAGGGCCCAGGCCGCTAGTTCGGCTGGTTTTTCCACGCGGATGCAGCCGTGGCTGAAATCCCTCCGTGAATGTGCAAACAGCTCCGGCGCTGGAGTGCTATGCAGGTAGATGTTGTACTCGTTGGGAAACATCAGCTTGACCAGCCCCAGGGCGTTCGACGGGCCGGGCTTCTGCCGCACCCTGAGTTTTCCCGCGCTGAGTTGCGCAAGAACATCGTCACTGATCTCGCCCGAGGTCACCTCCGTGCCTTGCGGTGTGATCACTTCGTAGTTCCTCTTCGTCACGTACGCACGGTCCCGCCTAATGGCGGGTACGATCTCGGAGCGCTGAATGCTGGGCGGCACGTTCCAATAGGGACGAAAGACAACGTACCTCATATTTTGTTCGAACACTGGCGTTTGGTGGCGGTACGCCTTGCCCACGATGACGTTCATCCGCAGAGCGACTTTGTCGGTGTCTGCGAAAGCCCGCAACCGGAATTCCGGTATGTTCACGACGATCGGCGGTGCTGTGAACGAATGAGGCACCCACCGCCACCGCTCCAGAGTGAGTCGGATCTGCTCGACGCGAAAGCTCAGCGGCACATTCAGCTCCTTCAATGTTTCGCTGTCCAAGCGGCCGTTTGGAGCCAGGCCATGCCGCTCCTGGAAGTGCTTGACAGCCGTGACCAGAGGCCCTTCGTAGAGTCTCGAGTTTCCGCCCGCGGCGTCTCCGGGCGGAAAGTCTCCCAGCAGCCGCAGCCGCCGAATAAGCCCTGGCGTTCCTTCGTAACTTCCTCCCGGAGCGACTGTCCGCGAAGGAACTGGCAATTGCTCCTGGCTATCCTCGCGTGCGAGTCCGACATAGCGGTGCAGGGCTTCGAGTGTGCGTCTGTATCCGGCGAACGGCGGCTCGACCCGTGCAAGCGTGCCTTGCACGTCCGCACTGCTTATCAGGTCCTCGCGCAGGAACCGCACCAGGTCATGCGCTTTGTGCGCTACCTCGAGGTTGAACTTGAGGTGCCGCGGATTGACCCTACCGATGCGCAGATCGGAGACATAACGCATGGCACACACAGTGAGGGTCGCATCAAAGCGCGCCAACTCCGCGTCGCTCGCCGGTTGCTGCAAACGGGCAAGGCGGCCCGGCCAGCGTGGCCCGTCATAGTCTTCGGCATGCAGTCCCTTGCCATCTGCGTCTTCCAGGACCTCAATCAAAGTTCGCGCCTGCGGCGTTGGTTTCCCCCTCTGGATCCAGGCAAGAGCATAAGCGGAAGGTTCGTAGAAGCTTATGACGTAGGTTTGGTAATCAGAGAAATTCGGCCTGCGCAAATCCATTAGTGTCCCAGCCGCGACGACGTCACGTAAGCAAACGCTGGCATCCGACGGCCTCCCGATTAGTTCCGGCACCGGGACGCCGAAGGAAGCCACGAGACAAAACGCAAGCATCATCAACTTCAAGGTGGGCAGAAAATACCTTCTTGGATTCACGTGTCGCATGATATCGGAGAAGTGGCACTAGGTGACGTGCAGCCCTGAGAGCTGATACCGACGGCATCACGGTAGCGGTGGTGCGAACTCGCGGATTGCCGGCGCCGAGCCGATATCAACACGCTCAAAGTACTGAGAACCCAATCCCTGGGCGGAGTTTGCACTCCCCACACATTGCCCGGCTCATAGAGAGCCACTCCTAAAAGCCAAAGGTTTTTATACGGACCCATCGAGATACAGGTCACCACCCGCGCAGTGAAATTTGGGCCAGGGACGGTTCCAAGCTGGTGAGAGTAATCGGGATCTCGCACGGAATTCGAGTAATTGGGCGGAGGCCAGATCTCTTGTCGGGTGTGCGCTGGTGGCCATCAACCAGAGTGAGTTATCTACGAAGTCTTCTTGGCCTATCCCTCGGCTTGAGCTACAGCTTTCAGAAAGGCGGCCGCCTCGCTGGTCGGCTTGATCTCGCCGCCCAATATCGCTTTCGGAGAAGAGTGTTTGCCATAAATCGATACCACGGCATCGCGGTCCTGCGAGATCCGCTCCGCTCAGTGATACGCCGGCAAACAGCCCCCGCGAACGCGAGTACGTCAGAATTTCGGTGCTCAGTTTCCAGTCCGTTCCCGCCGAGGCATGGCGTCCCACCGGCCCGGCCGAAGCCGAGGCGGATGCCCCCAACTGAAACTTGCTGCTCAGCATGTCCTGCATGCCCTTGCTGTTCATGATCATCATCACCAGGTCAACGCCCTCGGCTCCGATTTGCAGCCCCCAGCTTCCGCCCGTAATGGTGAAGAATGTTGGTGCGCTCCAGCCGTTGCTCGTCCGGCAGGTCGCTACTCCCTTTCCTCGTTTGGCACCAAAAATAAATCCACCCTTCACCATGTGCGGCACCACCGCGATGCACTTGGCGCTCTCGAGCACCTCCTCAGGAATGCCCTTGTCCGGTGCATTCATAATCTCGTGCAGCACGTCTCCGGCTCTCTCCAGGCGTTCCTCCGCTTTCTCCTTGGTCGTCAACGCCTGCACGAGACTGCTGGCCGCCAATACCAAAGTGCCGATGGCAACAATGGGAGCTATTTGTCGCTTCATATTCGTTCCTCTTTCTCTCTCTCTCTCTGAACGGCATTCTGGCGCGCGGCTCGGATCTATCTGCAATTTTTTTCGCCAACTACAACCCCAACGGGTTCCACGCACACCAACCCCAAAATCTCGCATATACGGGCTCAGCAGATTATCTCGCCAGCCGGTAGCGGCACGAGCCTTCACCTTCCGGGTTTCCGCCGAGAATCTCGTCGGCGGCCCGACCCCGATTCGCTCGGGAAGATCTCGACAATTCGCTTCTGTGTAGTCACTTGGCTTCTACCCAAACACTATCTGCTGAATCAAGTTCGACGCCCGCGATCTCGGTGCTCAATTTTACATACTGCAACCCAGATTTCTTCCCCGGGATCGCATCGAATTCCAACAGGTACTGATTGTCCAGCGCCCTCTGCACGTCGTTGAGGTAGGGTTTGAAACTTACTGGGTTCTGGGTCCCAAGATAATACGATTCACCGCCGGTTTCGTCCGAGAGCCTGGCAAGCCCATACTGGCCAGTCGTTATCGCCCAAAAGTTGCTACCCACGCGGCCAACCCCGCGACTGAAAATTGTGTGGATGATTGTTCCCGTGCGTTGGGCCACATTGCTTGCCGAATCCACATCCGGATTGGTCATGAGGCGAAAGCGCGGACCGCCACGAGCGCGATCGATCCCGTCTGTCACCATCACTACCTCCCGGCGGTTCGAATGTGCGGGCCACCGTTTCATGAGGTCCATTAGCGAAAGATAGGGGCTCCCATAAGCGCCGCTGGATGCCATGGGTAGCCGCAAGGCCTTCGCAGCCTGGTCGTGCTCGGTGGTGAAATTTTGCTCAATCTGCACGGTTCCGTTCCGCATGTAACCAACTCCTACCGAAGTCGTTGTGGGCTGGCCATTGATAAATGAACGTAAATCTTCGAGCTGCGATCCGAGGCTCGGTTCGGAAGCGTCGTCGACTAGAATGAACAGATCCAGGCCAGCGCTCTCTCCACGAGCTGGAGTCCAGCCTGTTACCCGTAATCGGTCCTTTTCTTGTTTGACGAATACCTCGTCGCGGTTTATCTCGGGCATCCGTTTGGCTTGATCGAGAAGCCGCACTGTAACGGTCATGCGTACGGGTACGGTTGTCGTAGGTTTCGTGTCTTGTGCTCGGGCAGGCAGAACACTCAAGCAGCAGACTCCGAGAACCAAGAAAGATAGTGCCATCCTGATAGACACTGTCATTGAATCCTCCTTTTTCGGGAAAAAATCCATGAAACCACGTGTAACGAGATTGTTGGGAAATATCTGCATCGGTTGGACTCGTCGGCAAGCACTTGCTGCCGACATTCACTTTGCCTTGGATTCTGGCGCGGCGGGCTTGGAGCACTCTCCCTCGAGGAGCTTCCAAGAGGTTACATGCACCGGTCGACCCTGCCGGCAATGAGCGTCATGTGGAAACCCGATACCTTCGAACGAAATGTAAGTATAGAGATCCGGCTTGGTATCACTTGCAGCGAAGGATAAGTCGTAGTAGCGATGTCGCTTGATGTCGTGCAACACAAAACATCCCTCTTGCTTGCCGGGGCGAACGCACCCTCTTCCTTGCGCATGTTCTGTCTCTGACGGCGCTGTATTGCTGTTAGACTGCTGACTCCATAGAGTGCTCGCCGCCAGCAAAGTGATAAATAGTGTGAGTAACCGGATGTTCATGAAGTTCTATCTCCCGTCTATCTAGTTCGCCAATTGCATTTCTGCGCTTAGTCGGTGACCAGAGTGCGCGTGCATCCAGCACTCGGCCGGACCTCATTTTGCAGGAAGCGATCGGGTGAAACCCAATCGCACCCCGTGCCGCCATTCCATAGGCTTCCACCCAAGAATTCACGGCTCTTGTCCAGCATGATGTCCTGATCGAGCTACCTCGACGTGGAGAAATCATTTCGATCGAATATCCCCATTCCGACCTGTTGATTTTGTTCCGCAGGCAACTTCCACGGACTTAAACGAATTTGGCCGGGTCTTTTGCATCGAGGGATGGGAGCAGGATCCGCGGAACACAGCCATTCCATCCGATTCGAAACCCCGCTCCGAATGCGTTGTTGAAGCAGCGCCTGAACGCACCAGCCTTCGTCGATCATCGGCCGCTCGAAACGGCCAGGTTGTTGGTGACCGAGAACGAACCCGAGACGCCTCTGGCTCGCAGGTTCACCATGTTCTTGTCCGCCTCGCTGTCCACGATGCCTTCTAACGTGACGTTGCCGTTCTTGACGATGATCCGAATCGGCTTGATCACGGGCAAGGCATAGTGCTGGAGGGCGGAATAGCCATAGATGGCGCGAAACAGTCGAATCCGCAGACGGTCGTCATTATTCGAGACCGGCAGGACCTCGATTTGGTTGTCCACCTTCTCGACACCCTCGATGCGTTTCACCACCCTCTCTGCGTCCGTCTTCAGCGTGGGCCGCGTGACTTGTCCCAAGAGGGTAACGTTATCGCCGTCCACTTTGAATGCGATGTTGTCGAAAACATCGAGAAAGGGAAGCATCAGGATTTCGTGCCTGACTTCTTTCTGGATGCGCTCGACCGCTTGTGGCGACGCTTCTCGTTGCGCAGCTGCCGACGATGACGATATGGTCATCGCCAGGATGACGGCGACGATGGACAAAACGATCTTCTTCATGGTGGTCTCTCCTTCTGAATTCTGATGTGTGCCTTCCACTGCCAACGCTATCGGAATGTCCTGCTTCCCTTTGGAGCGCCATTCCTCTCTGGATGGACTCGGTCCGGCGCGACTTCAACGGAAGCCCTCGAGAGTTGTGCGCTTTTCCCCTCACACCGGCTTTTTGATCGAAACCTCAACTCCCCGTTTCCAGTCGAAAGAATTGCGGAGATGCCGCACTTCAGACTCCACGCAAGGTATTTCGCGGGCCCTGTCGCGATTTTACTTCTGCGGTTTCTACCGGCACAGGGGCATTTTGTCTGGCCGTGCTGCGACGCGAATTCATCTCTGCCCAGATCAGCCACGCCACCGCGGCGGCCGTCATTACCCCCCACCAGGATGTTTGCTGCCATATGGAACCTCCGAAAATGCTTTTCCGATTGTTGCGTAGCCGTGCTACCTGATTCTTCTCAACAACCATGAGCCGCGTGTCCGCTCCTTCCATCTCCCGCCCTCACTCGACCAGAGTTTTCCGGTCGCGAATGGCACGGACACCCTCCGTACTCGCGATCACGGTCAAGACCTGCTCGCGATTCGAGGGATCGGTTCCGCGCACCGTGACGATGCCCTTGCGAACCTCGAGCTTCAAACCATGAAGTCCTTGCTTCCGCAGGTCGTGCTTCAACTGCATACGCAACCGAGAGTCCCGTATCCGCGGGGTGTCGATCGTGACGCGGTTGGTTACTGTCCTGACATGATCGACTGCGCCGGCTCTCGTCGCCGCCTGCCGCTTGTCTTCCAGAACGGCCACCGATCCTTTTAAAGAGACCAACCCGGCACCAACGGTAAAGTGCACATGGTCGAACCTGGCATCTTCGGCGAACTGCTCGCTGAGCTTGCCCAGGATCCACGCGTCGTGTTTCTGTGCGGCCCGGACCAAAGTCCAGGTGATGACGATGGTGACGACCAGCACACCCAACAGAACGGTCCTCTTCGGCGTCGACATCTTTTCCTCTCTACTCGCCTAGTCGGAGTGGCACGACCAAAGACTCGACCACCCCCTTAAGACGCTAACAACCCGGAGAATCTCACGAACAGTAGATAAAACACGATCCATCCTTCCAATTTCCTTAACCCAGTTTCCTTAATCATGAGAAAACGTCGCCTGTTGCACGAGTTGTCCTTTCGGAATCCCAATCTCCAACCACCGGGTTTCTTACTTTTGGTACACAAAGTGACCCTGCCGGTTCTCCTGCCAGCACTGCTCGTTGTGCTCGGTGCAGAAGGGTCTCTCCTTGCCGTAGGTGACGGTGCGAATCCGGTCGGAACTCACCCCACTATCGACCAGCGCCTGCTTGACTCGATTGGCTCGTTTGTCGCCTAAGGCCAGGTTGTATTCGATCGATCCGCGGTCGTCGCAGTGGCCCTCGATCGTGAAACTCACGCTGGGGTGTTCCGACAGAAACTTCGCGTCCTCGGCGATGGCGCCTTGCTGATCGGATCGTATGTCGTAACGGTCGAAGTCGAAAAAGATGTTCTTGATATTTTTCGAAAACAGTTCTTCGAGGTTTGGCGCGGGCGCCTCTGCGGGTGGAGGAGGCGGAGGCACATTCACGGTGATCCTCGCTGAGGCGATCTCGCTCCCCCCAGGCCCTTTCGCCGTGAGCCGGTACGTCGTCGACTCTCCCGGAG
Organism: Candidatus Sulfotelmatobacter sp.; assembly: GCA_035279505.1. GTDB lineage: Bacteria > Acidobacteriota > Terriglobia > Terriglobales > Acidobacteriaceae > Sulfotelmatobacter. The sequence continues at coordinate 122,290 of DATEHP010000137.1, forward strand.
TCACATTCTCGGAGCCGCTTGGCGACACCGAACCAATGGAGTCAATGGCGACATCGGTCGCGTTCTTCGTGTCCCAGGCGAGGGTGGCGGATTGACCCCGTTCAATCACATTCGGAGTTACGGTCAATGAAGCGGTTGGAGCCGCGGGCGCAGGCGGCGGAGGAGGTGGCGGTGGGGCAACCTTCTTCTTGCAGGCTCCGAGTGCGATGATTGCACCCATGACAAGCGCCAGCATGATCCACTTTGATTTGCGTTCATTCATTTGAGATCCCTCTTAAAATTTCGGCGATGTTGGTTTCCAACAACTCCTACACAAACTCCCGAAGCATTCCATCGGCCAGAATCAGAACCGCTGCCGGGGATCTCGCTAAGTTGAAACCAGTGAGACAGTTGCACCACGATTGCGGTTCGCAGTGGGCGTTACGTCGTCTTAGGAACGGCGAAGAAAGATGACGATATCGCGTCAGGTGACGAATGATGGGGGTCCGTTCATTCGCATCCTGTGGTCCATCATCCGATTGAGAGAAGTCACAACCAGCGGTATCCCGGCGACAAGTAACAGCCCAGCCTCTCGAAGAAGGTGCAGATCTAGATCCGCAACGCTTCAAGGATCGATGGTCGCTGGTTCCGAAGCCGCCAGGGAATTGGTGAGTTTCACGGATCAGTAGATGAATGAGGTTGCAGGCGGTGAAGATACGCTGAATACCGTCATGCGACTAGAACCCAGGTTTCGAATCTCGTGACGCATGCCCGCCGGTACGAACAGGACAGCCTGCTGAGATATCGTTTTCGCGTCTCCATCGAGCAGCACCTTCCCCTTCCCCTCGGCGACGAAAAGAATCCGGTCCGCGACCGCGGAGGCCTTGTCTCTGACCTCCTGTCCCGGAGGGATGATCATGAGTTCCAATTGGCGGTGGCCTCCAGCACAAATCACTTTAGAGAACGAGCTGGTATTCCTGTTTCGCTTCGTCAACTTTCGGCGAACCGGTTTGTCGATCCACTCCAGAGACAATCCCTTGGCGCTCATGATCCATACCTCGGTTGATTCGGACGGTTCGACCGTCTTGGCAACGGCCAATGCCCAAGCACGCCGATTGCCAACGAGACTTCGCCATGCGCGGCTGGTGGCATATTGCGAACGCATCGTTCAGGAGCAGAATTGTCGGGCGGTTCGTACGGGTGGATGTGACGAGCCGCGGAACGGACCCCGAGCTGGAGTGTTCGTATTTCGTCAGATGATGGACGGGCTCGCGACAGTTCGCATTACCGATCGAGCGCCCTTGTGGATGGGAATCCGTCGCGCACGGCTGGCTTCGAGGAGCCGCACCGCATTTGGTCCACGATCCTCTGAAGTCGTACACTGAGTGTGAGTAGTGCGAACGCATTCCTGCCTCTGGTTCGTGCCAGACAAATTGAGCGATGGTAAACACTGCGGTGTTTTCTCCGCGCAAACTCGTCTCTGAGTTGCTCCTGCCTGCAGCCGGAAGGTCGGCGGTATTGCGGTACGGCTGCGCCCTGCTTATGCCAACGGTTGCGGTGGTTGCGACCCGGTTTTCGGCGGACTTCGAGCGCGCCCCCTACTTTCCATTCTTCATCCTCGCCGTGCTCTTCACGGCGTTTTATGCCGGCTTGCGGCCCACCTTGTTGGCGATTCTCCTGTCGACGGTGGCGAACTACTTCCTGTTCATCGCCCCTTTCTACCGGCTCGGCTTCGCGCGGCCGAACGACGCCCTTCGCCTTGGCATCTTCGTCTTGCTGAGCCTGCTGATTGCCGGACTCGTTGAATTGCTTCGTTCCGGTGTGACGGAATTGCGCCGCGCGCAAGGCAAGATCGCCGAGCAAGGGGAACGATATCGGGTGACCTTAACCAGCATCGGAGACGCGGTCATTGCCATCGACGAGCAGGAGCGCGTTCAGTTCATGAACAAGGTTGCCGAGTCCCTGACCGGCGGCACTCTGAACGAGATGGCCGGACAACCGGTGGGGGATGTCTTCAAGGTGGTGAGCGAGCAGAACCGCCAACCGCTGGCCAATCCGGCGCTTCGAGCCTTGCATTCGGGCACGGTGGTCGACCTGGAGAACCACGCGCTGTTGCTGGGGAAAGACGGCAGTGAGCGGCCGATTGATGACAGCGGGTCTCCGATTCGCGATTCTTCGGGAAACATCACCGGGGCCGTCTTGATTTTCAGAGACGTCTCCAAGCGACGCGCCTATGAAAAGGAGAGAGAGGAACTTCTGCGGCGGGAGCAAGAGGCGAGGCAGGAGTTGGTCCGGATGGTCGAGGCACTCGGCAGGAGTGAGGCGCGTTTTCGAACCATCGTCGATTCCAACATGATCGCAGTGTGCTTCTGGGAGGTCGCGGGCGCGGTGCTCGATGCCAACGATCGTTACCTGAGGCTGATCGGCTACACCCGCGAGGATCTTGTGTCGGGGAGCATCAACTGGCGGCAGATTACGCCCAAGGAGCACTGGAAACTGGACGATGAGGCGCTGCGGCAGGCCAGAAAAAGCGGATCCTGTTCTCCCTATGAGAAGGAGTACGTACGAAAGGACGGCACCAGGGTTCCCGTGCTTATGGTTTACGCCATGCTCGGATCGTCCGAGGATCAAGGAGTAGCGTGCTTCTTCGATCTGAGCGAACGAAAACTGGTGGAGAAGCTGACCGAAGAGAAGCTCTACCTTGAGGACGAGATCCGCAGCGAGTACAACTTCGAAGAAATCGTCGGCCAGAGCCCGGTGCTGAAGCTGGTATTGAAGCAGGTAGAGACCGTAGCGCCCACTGACTCCACCGCTTTGATTCTGGGAGAGAGCGGTACGGGAAAAGAACTGATTGCCCGGGCAATCCACGACCACAGTGCGCGTCGCGAGCGCACATTCGTGAAATTGAACTGCGCCGCCATCCCCACTGGCCTCTTGGAGAGCGAACTGTTTGGTCACGAGAGGGGAGCCTTTACCGGCGCGATCGCCCAAAAGCTCGGCCGGCTGGAACTGGCGCACCGGGGATCATTGTTTTTGGATGAAGTGGGGGACATCCCCTTGGAGCTGCAGCCCAAACTGTTGCGGGTCTTGCAGGAGAGAGAATTCGAACGGTTGGGAAGCACGCGGACGCAGAAGGCAGACATCCGGCTGATTGCGGCGACACACCGCAATCTGGAACAGATGGTGGCGGAGGGAAAGTTCCGGGAGGACTTGTACTACCGGCTGAAGGTATTTCCGATCCACGTACCACCCCTGAGGGACCGGGCCGAGGATATCCCGTTGTTAGTCCGCTACTTCGTCCAGAAGCATGCCAAAAAGATCGGCAGGCATATCGAGACCATCCCTCCGGAGACAATGCAGGCGCTGAAAATCTGGCATTGGCCCGGCAACGTACGCGAACTCGAGAATTTTCTGGAACGGTCCGTCATCCTCTCCGAGGGCCAGACCCTGAGGGTGCCGCTCTCAGAGCTCCGTGGGGACGGGAAAGCCCAGGAACCCAAGAACAACAGTACAACGACGCTCGACGAAACCGAGCGTCAGGCCATTCTCGCTGCCTTGCGCGAATCGCGAGGGGTGATCGCCGGTTCCGAAGGTGCGGCCGCCCGCCTCGGCATGAAACGAACCACGCTAAACTCTAAGATGCGCAAGCTGGGGCTCAACCGCAAGAACGAATGGATGTGAGCGTCATCTGACGTAATATCGCCACTTTCTCATCTTTCCGCTCCGCAACCCTGCACACGCGATCCGCCTCTCCTGTACCCTAACTCGCACTTCTAGCTGGGCTTACCAATGTCTTCAGAGCGCGGTACGGATCTGGCGCGTGGATTGCCCTCCCGCAGAGAGAGTTGCCCAGTAGGGACCGGGCGGACCAGAGTCTGGACGTGAGTCTGAGTACTGCGCGGGTGGATGCCCGATCAACGGGCTAAGAAAGGGGTTCCCCAAAGGATGTTGCGCATCACTGTGGACCAACAAGGAGATCCCATCATTCTCAAAGTGGAAGGCAAGCTCAGCGGACCATGGGTGAAGGAACTGGAGAGGTGCTGGCAGAGCACGCGTCGCAAGTGCGCGGGCCGACGTCTTCGGGTTGAACTGAGTGACGTCGGTTTTGTGGAAGATCGCGGCAGAGTCCTGCTGCGAGAAATGCTTCACAGCGGAGACGAACTGGCGGCCTCTGGACCCATGATGAAGTCGATCCTGGAAGAGATTGCCGCGGGTTGACACCCAACCGCCACCAAAAGACTGCGGGTGGTTGGCGTGACACCCGTAATTGAAACCTTATTAAGGAGCAACCCTGATGCACGGAGAACTTGAGCGAACTGCGTTGGATTTGGTCGAAGCCAGCAGGAAGACGACGAGCGACACTTCGGCCGGCGCCCGCGCGTTGCGAGACGACCTTCTGATTCAGCCAATTCGTGCTCGGGAACCCGAGTTCTTTTTCAGCCCGCCGTTGTCGCGCCTCGGTTTCGAGTCGGGCGCGAACCGGCTCGATCCCTGGAGGCGGCAGGCATGAATGGAAAGCAAAAAAAACCGCGCCGGAGATGGCTGCGCAGAATCGAAATTGGGTTGCTCGCGTGTGGTTTCGCTTTGCTCGCCTTCTGGGGAGTAGCGGAACTCGCGGGCATCCTCGCCTCTCGCAAGGCGCTTCGCGATTTCGAAGATAGTCCGGTGCAGGATCAGCGAGGAGGCTCCGCTGCCATCGCAACCGCCCTCAGCCCGCCGAATGAAAACGGAGCTTCGGCCGACGGTTCTGTATCTGCAGGTGATCGTCCTAGGACGCTGGCCGTGTTGAGGATTCCGAAGATCGCCATGGAAGTTCCGGTGGCAGACGGAACCGACAGCCTGACACTCAATTACGCCGTGGGACGGATCTCGGGCACAGCCCGACCGGGGGAGGCCGGAAACATCGGCATCGCCGGACACCGGGACACCTTTTTCCGTGGGCTCAAGGATCTGAGCGTGGGGGACCGTCTCGAACTGGAGAGCCGGAGTGGACGAGCGACCTATGTTGTAAACCGAATCAGAATCGTGGGTCCGGAGAACGTGGCGGTCCTGAAGCCCGGAACTGTCCCCACGCTTACGCTGGTGACTTGCTATCCGTTTTATTTCGTCGGCAACGCACCCAAGCGCTACATCGTTTCTGCCACTCTGGCGCAAGAAGCGCACCAGGGGGCACGGGCGGCAGTGTCCGCTAATCATTCTGTCTCAATCCAATAAGGAGGAACAATGAGCAGTCGCAGCAACAAACGCAATTTACTAGCCCAAGCAGCCAGCTGTGTATTCGTGTTCACGGTCATGGTTGTCGCCGCCTGGGCGCAGGACATCAGCACACAAACCGTTCAGCACGGGCCTTCGTCGTTCGAGACCCAGGTGCGGAACGCAGAGGTGGTTTACGTGGATGGCAATGATCTCGTGATCAAGGTGGACAATGGGAGGGTGGAGCACCTGGTCGTTCCCGAGTCCGACAAGTTCCACGTTGACGGTCGAGAGGTGAGCGTGTTTGATCTGAAGCCGGGGATGAAGTTGACGGAGACGATCCTCACGACGACCACTCCACGGTACGTCAATACCGTGAGGACGATCGAGGGAAAGGTCTGGCACGTGAATGCCCCGCACAGCGTGATCGTGACGCTCCCCGATCATAAGAACGTGTCATACAAGGTGCCCAGCCACGCCGAATTCACGGTCAACGGACAAAAGAAGACCATTTTCGACCTGAAGAAAGGGATGCAGTTCAGTGCCACAATCATCACTGACGAGCCGGAAACCGTCCTTGAGAGCAGCAAGCATGTTGTGGCGCAGGCTCCGCCCTCACCCGAACTACCTCGGCGAGTGGGAGCATTGCTGTTTCTAACTCCCGGACCAGCCGAGCCCACCACGATGGCAAGTGCAGAACAACTTCCCGACGAACTGCCAAAAACGGGGAGCTTGTTGCCTTTGATCGGATTGCTTGGCACTTTGGCAACGATGACCTCGTTCGGAGTGCGCGCGATTCGGAGATTCACAGCTTGAACTCACGGTCACGGCCCATCGGTATCGAACGAACCGGTGGGCCCGTGTTTCTTCTGTCGTCCAACAACGAGTGTTAGGGTTTGTGGTGGATTCACAACTCCCAACAGGATCTTCCGTCGGCGAGGTGCACATTATGGTGGTAACAATGCGGAGCCCGGGTGCTCCCGCGGAAGCTTTCAACGATGCGTGAAGGTAACGCAGCGGAAAGATGACAGAAACGAGGTATGGCAAGGTGAAGGAAAATGTCGGTTCGAGGGATCTCTCGGAAGCCATCAGCGATCGTGATGCGCTGTATCTTCTCGCGTGTTCTCTCGTGTGGCAGCGTGGGGGCGATATTGAGGCAGGTTGGGAACTTGTGAGTGCCCTTTCTCGACCCGATCCCGTCCTGCAAACAATAGCGGAAGTCGGCTTGGTCCAGGCCGGGTTCAGGTCCATGGCACTGATAGAGGCTGCACTCGCAGGAGGGCAGCTTCAAATTGAAGATGGAGGATCATGCCTGCATAAGCTTCTGCTAGCCAACATGCTCGCGTGCTCCCTTGCAAACTGAAAGTAGGGGCATTGCCGGTGGTAGCTGTCCGTCGTGGTGCATGAACACGTTTCCCATTCCCGAAACTTTCGTTGCACTGGATACTCTCACATTACCTCACCGTTTAGAGTCGTCGGCTTTGCGAATGTTCAGATTAATAACTCACGCATTCCCATCGGTGGCAAACGACTGATGGGCCAATGTTTTTCCGCCGTGCAAAGACGAGCCGCGACACCGGAAGGTGATATGCGCTCCGCAGAGGCGGGTGCGCTGATTTTGAACATGCATTCCCGGCCTAACAAATCGGAGGCCCGCCGTAGCACCCGAATCAAGCAGGAGATTCCCGTACTGGTTACCAGTTCGGATCCGGCCCATCCGTTTTCCGAACCAGGTCTGACTTTGCTGGTCAATCCGCAGGGATGTGCAGTACGGTTCGGCCATAAGCTGGCCATTGGCACGGCGGTCCGGCTGGAGCAACTTCCGGGCGGGCGCGGAGCCGGTGCCCGGGTGGTGAACTGCATCCAGATTGCCGACTACAAACAGTTCTGGCTTTTGGGATTGGCCCTTGACGAGCCAGGCAACGTGTGGGGAATTGAAACTCCGCCCGAGGATTGGAGGCTCGGCACTTGAGGCATCGCCATCCATCTCCAGGCGAGATCCAGGTACTGTCTACGAACGGAGATCGCTGCCGGAACCTTCGCTGTCAACAAGATTGTTCTCGTACCGTCAATGCAAAGATCGGTCGATCGTGAAAAGCCGGAGACCCGACGCGGGCGGCGCAACATCTTTGCCCTCCTGAGATTTCGCCTCTTTGCGTTTCTGGCTGTTTTCGGCCCCGGTTTCATCACGGCCAACGTCGACAATGATCCAGGCGGTATCTTCACCTATTCACAAGCCGGCGCCAAATTCGGTTACGCGCTGCTGTGGACCATTATTCCCACGACCATCGCGCTTGTCGTCGTCCAGGAGATGGCCGCCCGGATGGGAGCTGTGACGGGAAAGGGTCTGTCCGATCTCATCCGAGAGGAATTCGGACTGCGGGCCACCTTCTTTACGATGATCGTCTTGGGACTGGCGGATTTCGGCACGATCGTCGCCGAGTTTGCCGGCCTGGCGTCCGGCATGGGGATTTTCGGAGTCAGCAAATACATCGTGGTGCCGCTGGGGGCCGCGCTGGTATGGGGCTTCATCGTCTTCGCCTCATACCGACCCGTGGAACGGATCCTGGTTTTCTTTTCGCTGATCTATATCGCGTATCCGGTTTCAGCGATTCTGGCTCACCCCGACTGGGGCCTGGCCCTGCGCGAGACGTTTGCTCCCAGCATCAGCAGCAGCTCCGAGTATCTGGTCATGCTGATCGGCCTGATCGGAACGACCATCACTCCCTGGATGCAGTTTTATCTGCAGGGTTCGATCGTCGAGAAAGGAATCACCAAGCGGCAATACCGTCTCAGCCGCTGGGATGTCATCACGGGCTGTCTGCTGACCGAAGTCGTCACCTTCTTTATCGTCCTGGCGTGCGCGGCCACCTTGTACGTTGCAGGCCACCGCGATATCTCCGACGCTGCCGAGGCCGCCGTTGCCCTGCGTCCTCTCGCTGGCCCTTTCGCTTCACTCCTGTTCGCCGTCGGGCTGATCAACGCCTCCTTGCTATCGGCAGCGATACTGCCGCTGGCTACTTCCTACAACATCTGCGAGGGCCTCGGATTTGAGTCCGGAGTGAACAAGAAATTCTCAGAAGCCCCGGCCTTCTATTGGCTGTACACGGCTCTGATTGTGCTGGGAGCCGGATTCGTTCTCATCCCCAGATTGCCTCTGATCAAGGTCATCCTTTACTCCCAAGTGGCCAATGGCGTCCTTCTTCCCTTCGTCCTTATTTATATGTTGTTGCTGATCAACAAACCCGAACTGATGGGGAACTACCGCAACGGCGCGGTGGCCAATGGCATCGCCTGGAGCACAAGCGTGATTATGATCATGCTTACGGTTGCGATGATTTACACGTCCCTATGGTGAGTGAAAAGGCGTAGACGGTTGGAACTGAATTCAGTCACGTCCAAACCCTCTAGGAAGATCAGAAGCTTTGAGTAAGTGGCGCCGCTAGCCCGTTGCACCGCTAATCTTCTTTGTGCGCTGAATTGGCGGCGGGCAAGAACGAAGGCCCCAATCCATGTCCCTCCTAAACTCACGCTCAACTTGCTACAAGAGCAGCTGAGGAAGCCGTATCTCGACCTCGCTGCCCAGCGATTCGATCGAAAGCCTTTTGCACAGAGCTTTCAAAGAGATGACCAACAGCAAGGGTCTGCTCTTCGGCTCTTCCGTTGGGGGCGTGGTCCACTATATTGACACCGTGAGACTCAACAAGGCGGCAAGTGGGCGGTTTTTAGCCAATCTGCCAGTCTTTGAATCATCGAGATAGATCGTGCCCAGACTCCACCCTAACTTTGGAGGTGAACCATGGAAACAAAGCTCTCATCCAGCGGTCTTGTATTTGATGACGGCGCGCTTCCCGCAAGCCCGCTTCGCGTAGTCGACGCGGTATTACGTGGTATCGGGCAAGTTATGTTGCAGAACAACAGTTTCACGGGACTATTGTTTTTGGCCGGCATCTTTTACAACTCAACGCTCTGCGGCTTTGCTGTGATTTTGGGAACTGGCGCGAGTACTCTTGTCGCGATGCTGTTCGCGGCGAACCGATGCAAGGTACGCGACGGACTGTTCGGCTTTAACGGGGCGCTTGTCGCAGTTGCACTTGCCTCTTTTCTTCACTCCAACGTCGTCACTTGGGTCTATATCATCTTTGCTGCCGCAGTCACCACCGTCCTTATGGCTGCAATGTTGCGGTGGCTGGAATCATGGAAGATATCACCGCTGACGGCGCCATTCGTTCTGACAGCTCTCTGTTTTCTGCCCGCCTACACCTTTTTTGGCCGACTACATCCAACGTATGTTCTGCCCACTGCGGGGCTGCCTAAAGCAACCACGGTGATCGGTATCGTCGGGACGTCCACTCTTATCGGAGGTCTCTTGAATGGTGTGGCACAAGTCTTCCTCCAAGCCAACATGATCACCGATGTGCTGTTCGCAGTCGGGCTGTTGATCAGCTCGCGCAGAGCGTTCGTTGCCGCTTTGGTTGGCTCCTTCGTCGGATTGTTAGTCGCATGGGCGATGGGAGCGCTCGAGCCAGCAATGCACTCGGGCGTGTTCGGATTCAATTCTGTCCTTACCGCAATTGCGATGGATGCGCAGGTTTTGCGGTGGATAGACGCTCCTCGTTTTACACGCTGGTTGCGATCGTTGCTACAAGCATTGTTTTCGCTGCCGTGTCAGCTGTCCTTCAAATCGCAGGCCTGCCCGCGTTGACCATGCCTTTGGTCCTTGTCGTATGGGTCTTTCTATTAGCGGGACAGTACTTTCCAGGATTTCGACAAAATATGGCTCCTGCAACACCAGATCCGACGCAGTTGTCCGATTAGGCCCGGTTCGCAATTTCAGCACAATGGCAAGCCTCGGTGGGGTATCCCCCATGCAATCGATGAGAGAGAACGACTTCCAGCCGAATGAGTCGCGCCCTCACGCCTGTTGAGTATTTACATCGTTGCACCTTTACTCGTTGCCGACTTTCGGACAGTTCAGGCAGTCACCCGCATTCTTAGTGCTCGCGGGAAACGGAAGAGGAAACCGTTCTTCGATTCGGCAGCGCAGGAAGCTCCTACCAGAGTGGGTAAGACCATGATTCCAATGCGTGCCGTTCTGTGTTTCTGGCAGTGGCGGGTTTTCTGATCGAGATGCTTATCTACGCCGCTTGGAGTACCAGGCATGCCAGAGACGTCGACACCCATCGCTCTTATGCCCTCCGAAAGAGGTTCTTGTTCGTTGTGCTGGCTGTTCTCGTCTTCGGCTTGGCTATAACCCTGGCGAAAACGCCGTATCCGCAGGAGAACGACATTCCCTGGCAGGTGGTCTTCGTAGTCGGCAAGCAGTTCTCATTCGGAATTTCGGCTTCACCGATCACCGCCGATGACGAATATCTCGCCGCGACCTATGCAACGCCGGTGCAAATTGCTGCCGGTTCACTGGTTGAATTCCGGGGTCACTAGTTTTGACGTGAATCACGGATTCGGAGTGTACTCCCCCGACAATCGCATTCGTCTTTAGCATCACTCCCTCCCTGAACGTTGAAGAGCCGGATTTGCGCCTGATCGCCGTTGCCGGAACTGATCGCTTCTCGGCATTTCGAGGAGGCAAGTGGGCGGGTAGTGGCCACCTAGTCCACTTGTCTATCCCGCTTTCTGCGACGCCCTGGCCCGCGCGGAGATACGACCCCGGGCGGTGACCAGACTGGCATATTTTAGGAAAATTAAGAAGATCCTTCGCTGTGGACCTACTTCACTGACCTGTCTGAACAGCGGGAGTCCTTGATGAGAGTCGCAATCTTTCTTGTAGCCACAATGATATGGCTACAGTGTGTGAGCATCTCCTGGTAGGAGCTGCAATTCTCCGCGAGCAATTGCGTTCGGCCAAGTATGACGCCTACGTAGTTATTTAGATCATGCGCCAGCCTGCATGGATGTGCACTCAACATTTGTTCATTTACCGGTGCCAACGCGGCAGGACCCGACTGCAAAGCTTCGCACTCGCCGTTTGTAGCGACGCCATCGCCCTCGCAAAGTCTCCTCCCGGGCGGCAAAGCTCCAAGCGATTCCGATTGTGCATGGCCAGAAACATAATGCGCTGACTCCGGCGTCCCAGAAGGGCTGATGTGAGGCTCGACGGTCATAAGAAAATGGTCATGAAGCCACTCGAAAAAGCGAAGCTGGATCGAGGCGTTGGTGCACTCGAAACTGATTCCCGCCTGGCCGTGCTTGTCGTCCCAAATCACCCTGCCCTCGGCGCCTACAAAAAAGTCCGTGTTTGGGATAGCAAAACCTATGTTGACAGGTTCATCGACTTTAAACACGCAGGGTGCGCGCACTGCCATTCCTCGTTGGCTCAAATTGAACGTGATGCACTGGACAACGCTCCCCGAGCCTCGTCGGATCCAAACTGGCAACTCGGCCGCGAGTCGGAAGTATGCCTGACTGTCTCGGAGTATGCGTCCATAGCTACACCTAAACAGCTCCAGGATCCGAACTGGATCAAGAGGGCGTTCGATTACAACGCTCGCCCCAAGTTTAAGGGCCGTCTCCTTCCTGCCATTCTCGCTGGCCACTGCTATTACCAATCCGTGCCTGTTTGGGTCGCCCAGACCTCTTATAATCCTCTCGTACCCCGAGACATTGTCGAAATCGAGGATGAGGACCTCGAACTTATCTGAGGACAGCTGATCTTTGGCGGCCGATTCGGCAGCGCAGGTTACCGTGCCGATGCATTTTTTCCCAAGCACGCTCGAGAAAACCGTGACCATCTCCGCATCATTGCTGACCACTAGCGCCTTCATCAAACTGCTGCCTCGGCCTTGCGGAAGGTGCCCGCCCGCCCTTTGCCATGCCTACCGGTCGAACCGCTATGCAAAGTTGGACCCCGACCTTCTTCCTCGTGGCAATACCAATGAGTACCACTGTGGAAGCGCCCCGTAAGAGGATGATCGTTGTCGCGAATGTATCGTCTGACCCGCCGCAAGTTTGTTTAAGAGATTCAGTTCGAGGGTAGCTGATTGCTATTTTCGAGAGATAACGTAAAGAAAGGACATCGGCTCACGGAAGTAACCTCTCGGCGCGAGCTAGGAGTGTCGCGTTTTGGAGTGATTTCGCAGCGAGCGCCGAATCCAATCTGCTTCGAAAGCTGGATCGACGATCAGTCCGTTGCCTGGCGCACACGGGGAAAACGACATAGAGAATGGAGCGAATATCGCCGCAGCGTTGTTGCCGGGGCCGGGCTTGGGGGTCTTGCCCAGGAGCCAAGTATCGACATCCTTTTGTAAGGCGAAAACGACGGCGCCCTTATGGGGGTTTACCCGCCGAATGGGAAACTGGTACGTATGCTCCCATCGCTGCACGGTCTTGACACAAGTTCCCACATACTTGGCAATATCCTTCCACGAACGTAAGACTCCACTCGAGACCGAACTGCAACCGTTCGTCTGAAGTTCCACATCGAGGGGAAGTTCCAAGACGACTACCCCGACCTGCTTCACGCTTCCGTCGAAATCGACGATTGGGAAAAAGTTGCAGATCCAATGCCCACCTGCCGGCCGCGTTGGCAACCGCCCCGCAACCTCGCAATTGAGAACCGTCCGCGCACTGGCAAACACTTCTTGAATCGCCGGTTCGACCTGACGAGCCACTCCCCCAAGAATGTGCTGTACATGCTTGCCCAGGTGGGACTCAGCCGAAGTACCGTTGGAAGCAGCCAGAAAAGGATTGAGGGCGCAATACCGTAATTGTGAATCCAGCACCGCTAGACCAACATTCGAAGTGATAAAGTCGGCGAACAGTCGCTCAACATCGAACAATTCAGTGGACTTCTTGGTGCCCGTCAATATTCCTCCTCTCTCCAAATCCCAATCCAGCCGACGGCAGGCCAGAATCGAAGCGCTCGGTTAGAGTTACAATTCAATGCTTACCAATATTCTTGAGCGAATCCAGCGCCATCCCGTATTCATTGTCAATTTTGTTACGAAAGCCGAACAGCCCTGAGATCGAGCGGCTCTTAGTTCAACCAGCCTGGTGCGGAATTGGTCGTCGAATTGGGTACTCTTTGGATCGTCGCCATTCACATCGCCGCCACCCTTCGGATATCGGCACGGAGCGCTGAATCACTCGAAGCATAATGTAAGCAAGGCGACTCGCACGTCGTGTGCGCGCCAGGTGTCTCGGTGCCTCCAGTTTGCCCACCACGAATGCGTCGTAGACCACTACTTTGACTGTGCATTGGTTCAATTTTCCGTTACATTCGGTCGACATCGACCGAGATGCAGGTGATCAGCGAGAAGGGCTGGGAATGCTCGGCGAGCAACGGAGTGAATGCGGCAGGACAGCGTTTCAAAGTCTCAGTCGCGTAAATCATAAGAACCCAGAAGCCGACTTAGCCTGCCCGGCGCCGGGTGATTCAATTTCTGGTGCTCGTCAACGGTCCAAGACGAGGAAATGGGCAGTTCGTAGAGCCTCCCAATGTGCATGAAACCATCGGCTCTGTGCGAATCGGCTGGCGTGCCATAGCATTTGCTCTAGAATTGCTACTACCATCTTTACCGAGTTGCTAGGATGAGTTGCCAGGATAAGAGTATTCCGTGAGTTCGAAGAATGAGACCGTGGCGTTGTCGCAAGAATCTCAAAAGCGCCATTCGCTTTTCGGGACGGTATCGTTCACGGTCTGCTTTGCCGCCTGGGGTTTGATCAGCGCCTTCGCTCCCAGCTTCCGGCAGAGATTCCATCTTTCTGCTACCCAGACGGCGTTCCTGGTTGCGGTTCCAGTTCTTCTTGGTGCGCTGGCCCGTATTCCGATCGGGATGCTCGCCGATCGCTTCGGAGGCCGCGTTGTCTTCACTGGGCTGATGTTTTTTGTCGCCGTTCCGGTGGCGTTGGTTCCATCCGCGAACAGCTATCAGAATCTGCTCATCGTCGCATTCCTGTTGGGAATGGCCGGCTCATCTTTCGCCGTCGGCGTTGGTTATGTTTCCCGCTGGTACTCCATGGAGAGTCAGGGCAGTGCTCTGGGCGTGTACGGACTGGGCAATATCGGGCAATCTGCCGCAGTGTTTCTGGGACCGGTCGCAGCTGCAACTTTCGGGTTCCGTTCCGTCTATCTGGGAATGTCGATCATTCTGGTCGTCTGGGCAACCGTGTTCGTCGCATTTGCGCGAGATGCCTCGCAAACAACGCGTCCCAAGGGACTTTCGGAGATGCTTGGAGTGCTCGCGCGCGAACCACTAGCATGGGCACTGGCTGCGTTCTATTTTTTGACCTTTGGCGGTTTCGTCGCCTTCTCGATTTATCTGCCCACACTGCTGCGCGATCAATTTGGCCTCCGGCCTTCTGACGCCGGTTTTCGCACCGCTGGTTTCGTTGTCTTGGCAACTCTGTGCCGCCCACTCGGCGGATGGCTTTCCGATCGGATCGGGGGCTCAAGAGTCCTTTCATGGATTCTGCCTGCTATCGCTGCTTTTGGATTGCTCCTGGGTGCGCCATCGATGCTCCCCTTCACCGTCGGCGCGCTGGGATGCTCTGCGCTGTTGGGAATCGGAAACGGTGCCGTGTTCCAACTCGTACCTCGCTACTTCCCCAATCAGCGCGCGACCGTCACCGGACTGGTCGGAGCTATGGGCGGCATGGGAGGTTTTTTCCCGCCGCTAATCCTCGGCGTATTTCGCGACAAATTAGGAATCATCTGGCCTGGGTTTTTGCTTTTGTCGGTAGTGGCCTGCCTGCTCTGGTGGCTCAACGCACGGGTGTTCTTGCCCCGAGAAGACGAACTCCAAGCAAAGCTCCCGGCTGATGTCATTCGGACTGCCGACAAGGTCCGAGCAGGCGCGTGGGCAACGTTAGGGACCGGCGTGCTGGTTGCTGCCATTGTGCTCGGCTCGCGCAACCTTCAGAACTTTGATGCCGCGCTCGTCATCTATACCTTTGCCATCATCTTCGCGACCTGGGGCGTGGTGTATCACTACTCGGTCTGGATTCGGAAGCCTCCAACGCGCGTCTACTGGCAACGGGGTTGGCAGCTTTTCAAAGAACGCGGAGTACTTCATAGTTTCGGTCAAGTCGTGGCACTGGTCGGAACGCACCTGCTGTCCCAGAACTTCATTCGAAAACGGTCGACACTCCGCTGGGCGATGCATCAGTTGATTTTTTGGGGCTGCCTGCTGGCCGCTGCCATCACGTTCCCGCTTGTCTTCGGATGGATCTACTTCACCAGCGCTCCGAACGATCAAATGGTGTATATCACTCACTTCTTCGGATATCCTGCGGGCCACTTTCACCTGCACACGATCACGGCATTATTGCTGTTTCACGGATTGGACATCTCGGCAATTCTTGTCCTCGGCGGAATCGCGCTTTCACTGTGGCGCCGCATGCGCGATGAGGGGGCGCGTGCGGTTCAAACTCTGGCCATGAATTTCTGGCCGCTGATTCTGCTGTTCGCCATTTCGATGACGGGCCTTGCCTTGACGGTATCTCAGGAATGGCTGGGAGGACGTTTCTACGATTTCATTGCGATTCTGCACGCCATCACGGTGATCGCCGCTCTGCTCTATCTGCCGTTTGGGAAGTTCTTTCACATCTTTCAACGCCCCGCGCAGTTGGGTGTGAAGCTTTATCAACAAGCCGGAGCGGAAGACAGTGGCGCGATCTGCGCCCGATGCGGTGAACGCTATGCGTCGCGAATGCACATAGACGATCTGAAGAAAGTTCTGCCGCAGATGGGGTTCAACTACTCAATGCCCGGACCGGTTAGCAACTGGCAAGAACTTTGTCCGGCATGCAAGCGCAAATCGCTCTCCCTGGCTCAGCTCAGACTCAAAGAGGAAGCGCATGGCTAAGGCTCCGATTTCGGAAGAGGCACTTAAGGAGCGGTTTGGGCCTCATCTGAACTACCTTCCACCCGGCGGATGGAAAGATGAGTCGATCCACCCGGCCGAGAAACTGGTGAGGACCCATTGTTGCTTCTGCGGACAGCAATGCGGCGTCCAGCTCAAGGTTCGCGAGAATCAGATCATCGGTTTCGAGCCGTGGGAGGACTTTCCTTTCAACCGCGGCATGCTTTGCCCGAAGGGCGTAAAGCGCTACCTGCAAAGCGGCCACCCCGACCGCCTGCTCACTCCGCTCGTGCGCCGCGACAACGGTTTTCAGCCAGCAAGTTGGGACGAGTCTCTCGATTTCACGGCTAGGCGTATTCGCGAAATCCAAGACAAATACGGCAAAGATGCCGTTGCGGTTTACGGAGGAGCGTCTCTCTCCACCGAGAAATCCTACTTGCTCGGCAAGTTTGCGCGCGTCGCGCTCAGAACCCGGCATATCGACTATAACGGCCGCCTGTGCATGGTTTCGGCAGGGACCGCATACAAGCTGGCTTTTGGCGTCGACAGAAGTACGATTCCGTGGAGTGAGATCCCAAAGGCCGAAGTCCTGTTTGTGATCGGCGCCAACGTCGGGGAGTGCGCTCCGATCACCACCGACTACATATGGCGCTGCCGCGATAATGGCGGCCGGCTGATCGTGGCCGATCCACGCATGACGCCAATCTCGCGCAATGCCGATTTGTATCTTCCGGTGCGCCCCGGCACCGACCTCGCGCTGTTGCTGGGGATCTTGCATGTCATCTTGCGCGACGGCCTTGAAGACCGCGAGTTTATCCGTCAATACACCTCAGGCTTTGAGGATATAGCCACCTATGCCAGACAGTGGGAGCCTCGCAAAGCGGCCGAGCTTACTGGCGTTCCACCCGAATCGATCGAGAGAGCCGCGCACTGGATTGGAAAGTCGAAGCGTGCCATCCTGATGCACGCGCGCGGTCTCGAGCATCACTCAAAGGGCGTCGAAAACTGTTCGGCAGCCATCAACATTGCTCTGGCGACGGGCAACATTGGACGCGAGGGCTCGGGCCCCACGATGATTACCGGCCAGGGCAATGGCCAGGGCGGAAGAGAACACGGGCAGAAATGCGATCAGCTTCCTGGCCAGCGTTCCCTCTCTGATCCTGCCGCGCGCCAATATGTGGCTGGAGTCTGGGGCATTCGGCCTGAGGAACTTCCGCAGCCCGGCTACAGCGCGCAGGAAATCATGAATGCGATTCATAGCGGAGAGATCAAAGGCCTACTGTCGACTTGCTTCAACCCGCTGGTTTCGCTTCCCGACTCGAACTTCACCCGAGAGGCGCTTTCGAAGCTGGAATTCTTTGGCGTGATCGACTTCTTTCTATCCGAGACCGCACACCATGCGGACGTGGTGCTGGCGGGCAGCCTGCAGGAAGAAGAAGACGGACTCGGCTGCAGCACCGAGGGACGTGTCATCCACTGGCAGAAAAGCATTGATCCGCCAGGCCAAGCTCGGTGTGACTCTGACATCATCATCGACATCGCGCATCGTCTGGGGCGAGGCCAGTACTTCCCATTCAAAAACCCCGCTGACATTCTGGACGAACTTCGGATTGCATCTCGCGGCGGAGTGGCTGACTACTACGGCATCACCTATGAGCGGGTGGATAAGGAAAAAGGCATCTTCTGGCCTTGTCCCGATCTGGAGCATCCTGGCACTCCACTTTTATTCGTCGACAAGAAGTTTTATACCCACGACGGCAAAGCACACTTCAACAAAACCGAATGGCGGCCGAGCGGCGATCCCATCGATAGTCAGTATCCTCTGTACCTGACGACTGGACGGGTGGTCAGTCAATATTTATCCGGAACACAGACGCGGCGCATTGGCGCTTTGGTAGACCAGTATCCGGAACCCCGAGCCGAAATCCATCCTCGGCTTGCCCAACAGCACAATATTAAAGATGGGGACTGGGTGACGGTGACGACGCGCCGTGACGACCTCACCGTGCGCGCCATGGTGGTGAAAACGATTCGGCCCGACACGATCTTTATTCCCTATCACTGGGCCGGGACGCGAAGTGCGAATCGCCTCACACACCGTACGCTCGACCCGCGCAGCAAGATTCCCGAGTTCAAGGTTTCGGCTTGCACCATCAAGCTTGCAGCGAGTCCCGATATTTCTCCTGACAATCGAGCCGCCCATCGTGACGGCGCTTCCCGAGGAGACGCCTAGTGTTTGGATACGAGTTTTATATCGATCCCTCGCGCTGCATCGGGTGCCGATCATGTTTGCTGGCCTGCGAGGAATGCGAGACTCATCGCGGCAAATCGATGATCAACTTCGATTTCATTGAGCGCCGCGAGAGCATCACCGCTGCCGCGTATGTTTGCTGGCACTGCGACGAACCGACCTGCGCTCAGGTGTGTCCCGCCGATGCGATTAAGAAGGGTGACGATGGAATTGTCCACTCGTCTCTGAAACCTCGCTGTATTGCATGTAGCAACTGCGTTCTTGCTTGCCCTTTCGGCATTCCCAAGATGATGGAACCCGAGCAGCAGATGATGAAATGCGACATGTGCTACGACCGCACGTCAGAGGGCAAACGCCCGATGTGCGCGACCGTGTGCCCCAGCCAGGCGCTCGCCTATGTCAGACCCGAGGAAATTGCCAAGCGCAGAGAGAAACCGACCAACATCTTCTATTTTGGAGAACAGAAGATCACGACCAAGGTTTTCATGATGGCTCCGGCGGAGCGGGACGCGATTGCTCTGGACGTGGTCGACTATATGTGGGAGGAAACGCATGAATTGGCTGCGACGATCGAGTAGCGAACCGCTGTGGAAGGAAGAGTTCTCGGTTCGGGCTGGGGACGAGCGCTATGTCACTCGGCGGCAGCTGACAAAATTCCTCGTCCTCACCAGTTTTGGAATGTTCGTCGGAAATCTTTGGATTCTGTTGCGATCTGTGTTTTACAAGGCTCCGACATATCCGCAACAACCGGTGGCCCGGCTGGGAGAGATCCCGGTGGGAGGGGTGAAGCTGTTCACCTACCCAGGCAAGGGAGACCACTGCATCCTGGTGCGCACGGCGGAGAATGAGCATGTCGCCTACAGCCAGAAATGCACGCATCTGTCTTGTGCGGTCTATTACTCGCAAGAGAGTCATCGGCTCGAATGCCCCTGCCACAACGGGTTCTTCTCGGTCGCGGACGGTTCGGTCCTCGAGGGTCCAGCGTCACGACCTCTTCCGAAAATCGTTCTTGAAAATCGCGGCGATGAAATCGTAGCTGTGGACGTCGAGGTGTAATTCCATGTCTGGACACTCGGAACTTCCGCCTAAAACCCGTGGGCTGACCGTCATTGCAGGCGCTATGTCCCTCATTGCCGTACTGCTGATTGTGCAAATATGGCTCCTGAGCGCCGCCTTGGAATCATTCCTCGCAGGCAAACGTAGGAGTGCACTTCCAGCGGCGATTTTCTCAGGCTTGATGTTTCTGATTTGCTTCGGCCTCTATCTGTTCGTCGATCGCATCGACTCCGATGTTCGACATTCCCCCGGCGACCTCTGAAGCCCAGGCTCGCCGTCGCTTGAATTCTGGGATCGGGTCCGCCTCCCTGGAATACCGAGGTAAACGCCTTGGTACGGCTCCAAAGCGCGCGCAGGGAAATCCGCACGCGGCTCAAAAGAACAGATGAACGTCGAAGTGGCTGGCATGTCAGAACATTGCTGTATGGCCTGACGCTTCTTTTTCTGGTCGGACCGGAAGGACGATTTCGAGCCTTCGTCCGGTCTGGTCAGTCAGCACAAGGGCAAATGGCCCGTTGCACGTGCTCCAGACGATATTCCGACGCTCTCCAAGAGAGTGCCAAAATCGTAAGCGTTGGATTCTTGTCAGGGCTGGTTGCGAAAGCGGAAACCTCGGTGACGAACAAGTTCTTCACATCGTGCGCCTACAATATTTGTTCAAGACAGAGTCTGTGGGATTACTCCCCATTCGCGCCGTGCCGGATTCGTGAATCGCGGTGCCCCTGTCGTAGAGGCCGTAAGGCATAGGGCCGTCGATCGCTGTTTCTGTGGTGTACGTGGGCTCCAGCGTCGACGATGGCGCGGAGATTGGTTTGCAGAAATTTGAAGTCCGGCGGCTCGCGATCGATCAGAATGTACCTCTTGTGGGCTGGTTCACCGACCGTGCCTCAACTCGTCCTACAAAAGCCTCAACCCATCGCAGTTCGCCGGCATGGAGCCGATTCGTGCTCCGCAGTTGGTGCTTTTTGCGATATCGTCGTCTATTAAACCTGGTAGAAATGACTTGAAGTGGCTCGTTACCTGGAAGACCATTGCGGTGGAATGGAGAGTTCACATGAGGCCTTGTCGAAGGTTTTTGGGAACGCTGGCAAGACTGGCAGTTTCAGTCGTGGTGTGGATCGCCTTCGCGCCCAGCCACGCAGCCGTTGCTCAGGTTGCTACCTCTGCATCTGGCGAGAAGGATACGGGACATGGTCGCATCGCTTTCTCGCAGGCTTTACCCCGGTTGGATGGTACGCAGCTAAAGGCCACAATCGTTGAAGTCACTTATGGGCCCGGCGCATCTTCTCCACCGCACAGTCATCCTTGCCCGGTCATCGGTTACGTCATCGAAGGGTCGCTACGGACACAGGTGAAAGGCGAGGCGGAAGCGATTTACAACGCCGGACAGAGTTTCTATGAAGCTCCCAACGGGGTTCATATGATTTCCGCCAACGCGAGTGACAAAGCCCCTGTGAAGCTCCTTGCGTATTTCGTTTGCGACCACAACATGCCACTGAGTGTCGCTCCCCCAGGGACCGCCCCGTCTGGAGGTAAGAAACCGTGACGTTGACCGGCTCTAGCCATGCGGATTCTCAAACCGGGGGATTTCGACGCATCCTGGCCGCGGAGCGGCTGGGAATTGTCTATGCCCGAATTGCGCTCGGCGCCGCTTTTCTCTCCGCCGTCGCGGACCGGTTTGGCCTCTGGGGCAAGTATGGGGGTTGGGGAAATTTCGCCAACTTCGAGAAATACACGGCGCAAGTGAACTCCTTCATACCCGCGTCCATGATTCCGTTTCTGGCTTGGGTGGCTACAGTGGCCGAATTGGCGTTCGGTATCGCCCTGATTCTCGGCATCTGGACTCGATGGGTTGCCAGAGGCGCAGCCGCACTGCTTTTCCTTTTCGGCACAGCGATGGCATTTCCTTTGGCATCAAGTCTCCGTTGGATTACTCGGTCTTCTCCGCTTCCGCGGGGGCGTTCCTGCTTTCCCTCTACCCGGCAGAACGAGACCATGGACAACGGAGGACGCACGCGAGGGATGGCGCAATGTAGCCCGTAGAGAGAGTAATAAAGGCTCAGTGCCCGGCCGGTACCGCCTTCTGGTTAGAACGACTGACAGAATCGAGCTTCCAAGAACTTACCTAGTTTCGCTGTTACCTTGAATTATGGGATCGGCTCCAGTTCCTTGAATGCCGATGTGAACGCGTTGGACAGGCTCCAGATCGCGAAGGACGAGGACTCGTATTGGGATCTCCGTACTAGGGGACTCACGCATATTCAGGAGCTGCTAGTTTCTCGACAGATCTCCTAAGTTGACTTCTTCCAGCTTTCCTGACTCGGACTGTGCCTTTTCGGCTGGCTCCAAGTACAGTTTCACGTAGTTAAAGAATTTTGCTGAAAAATCAACCCGGACCCAGTACTCTTTCCCGGCTTCCATAACGAGGTCGTAGATTGGAAGGTCAGCCTTTGCTTTTCTGGCCGACGCCGTGATGTTGTGCTTGCCGGGCGCAATCAGCAGTCGGATAGCCTGCCCATTCGCGATCTGAGTGGCTTTCTTGCCATCAATGTCTATATTCGTTTTCAATCCTAAGCCGGCAAATTGGTGAAAGCGATACAGGTGAAGAATGGCGACATTTGGAACCGTCGCGACCGCCGTTCCAGCAGAGGCCGGATTGCTCGCGAAAGCAGAGCTCTGTGAAACTTGTGGTGCGGATGGTGGCGGAGAATCGTTCACCGGAACAGTACTCTTCGCCGCTTGCGCCATGAGTTCTGGCGTGGGTTGGCTCACGGGTGCCGGGACACGGACCGCCGGCGCCTCGGCTTTTGGCGTTTGAGGAACTGACCCTGCCGGCGGCGGACCGAGAGTCTTGTCATCAATCTTTACAAATCCCCATCTACGAACAACAGCATTCCCCAGTACGGCTGGCTTGTGAAATATCTTGCCCTTGCCGGTCCTGTCGGCGACTGCTTCTTCGGTAACCGGGAGAAAGAAAAATTTCCTTCCGCTCTTAGGAGTGAAATACATGCCACACGCATCAACATTGCACGCGACTTTCACTTCGCGAATCTCGGACACAGCAAGGCGGATGTTTTCATCCGTGCCCTCATAAACCGCGCTATCCTTATTGACGACCAAATGTCCATAACCGTAGCCATTGGCCCCAAAACCGACCTTTGCATGTACCACCGGGAAAGTATTTTGCACGCGCTCCTCAGTCTCGTGTTGTTGTTCTCGTGCCTTATCTACACTCCGCTGAAGTTCTTCCGCGTTTTGTTTGTCTAGCCAGCCCTTGTTTTTCAGTTGCCCCAACAAGCGCTGCAAAGACGCGTCGTTGCTGCTTGCTGCGCCTGCTCCGATCAGCTTTTCTCCAGCTTGATATCCGGCCATGGGTTCATTCAGGCTGATAGCGGACGCGGCTCGAAGCTGCCAGAGCAGAATCTGGTCCAGATGCTTCTGCAAAAATGAATTGCTCTGGTCCATGAACTGTTCGAGCAGTTTGGTCTGTTCTGTCAAATCAGTAGTTTGTTGTGCTTCGCGCGCCAGTTCAATCAAGGCGGTGTAGTCAATCTTGTCCATCCCCGTAAATTCTTCGCCGTTGTTCGCTGCAGGTTGTGCAGGATGGGTATTTTCTGGTGCGGCGTTGGCTGGACCGCCAGGTGTGAGCAAGTTCTCTATCAGTGCTTTGGCCTTGATAAGCCGTTGATCGTCTGGATACGCCACCAGCAGCCCCGTCGTTAACTGCTGCGCTTCTGCATATTTTCCTGCGTTAACCAGATCCGTTATTTTCCTCGTCATCTCCTCCGGCGCCTGTGTTGCGGCTGGAGTGCTGGGACCAGTCGCGGCGGTATTGGCATTGCCGGGGTCTTTGGTTGCCGTCTGCGCATGGAGCGGTAGGAGGAAGATCAGAGCAATGACAAATCCGAGGAGCAGAGCTTTCATGTTTTTGACCCCAAACGCTATTCGCTAATTGCAGTTCATCTTGCAGTCACGGCGGATTTAACGAGTGTCGATAACGCGTTTGCGAACTTTTGCGCGTCAGAGCAGTGCGCTTTATCCCAAGGAAAAAAGAACGTATTCCCCCAACCTGAAGATTTGTTATACAGCTCGCCATTGAGGGCCACGTAACAGTAACCGGATTTGCGGAAAATCTGGGTGGTTCTTACCTGGTCATATCGAAAGGTTCGTGGATCGTTGCCTTGTTGACCCGCAAGAATGAAGGTGTCAGCTGTGAATCCGTAGACTTTCCAGTGATTGGAGGGTTGGACATTATTTGCGTAAAGGACCGTCACTATTGCTTCGGACAAGATCCTCTCAGCTTCGGATCGGGCCGCGTGCGGCGTAGATGCTATCCTGATTGCCTGCTGTTTCTCCGCCTGCTGCTTATCCATCCAGCCTTTCAGATTAAGTTGCGCGAGCAGATGGGACACGTTTGGATCGCCGCTGGTTGCTGCTCCGGCGGCCAAGAGTTTTTGCCCTGCTTGATAGCCTGCGAGCGGGCCGTCCAGGCTGAGTGCGCCTGCGGCACGAAGCTGCCACAACAACATCTCGTCCGGATGCTTCTGCAAGAAACCGCTGCTGTCGTTCATGAACTGCACCAACAGCTTCTTCTGCTCGTCCAAGTCGGTTGCCTGCTGCGCTTCGCGCCCCAGTTCGATTAGCGAATCATATTCCACCTTGTCCATGCCGGTTAGCTGAGTGACTGGGGCGGTCGCCGCTGATTGAGCGGGGGCTATATTGCTCGCCGGAGCGGGAGTTGCAACTGTTGAACTTGCAGGCGCAAGTAACTTATCCAAAAGCGACTTGGTCTTGATGAGCCGCTGATCGTCTGGATACGCCACCAACAGCCCCGTGGTTAACCGTTGCGCTTCCGCGTATTTTCCGGCGTTAACCAGGTCCGTGATTCTCCTCGTCATGTCATCCGGAGCCGCTGCGGCTGGTGTGCTGGAGGCAGCCGTGGTGGCGTTGCCGGGAGGCTCTGTACTCTGGGCATGCGATGAAAGAACGATCAGCAACACGAGGAAACTGAGAATGGTATGTTTCGCGGGACCAATTGCCGACGGCGCTCGATTCACGCCGTTCATTGCGAATCACTCACCTTTTCAAACACCAACGTCACTGGATGTTGTGAAGCAAATTTGTTATTCCGTTTTGGACTCTGTTGCGGGAACAACATCGTCATCGTTTTCTTATCGTCGCTAAGCGAATATGAAACAGGTGGTTGCCATCCGGACGGGTAGTATGGCCTGCCAGGAGCGTCATCGACTATAAAGCTGTGCCCTCCCGGGCTCTCCGGATCCTCATCGGAAATATCGAAGTACTGTGTCCAGCTAACTTGTGACGCAAGGATCGCGCCTCGCATATTTGGTTTTCGATTCTTGTGGCCATTCTTCGGGAGATAGAATCCTTCAATAGCTCCTGAATCAGACTTCGAAAACACCTCTTTCTCTCCATTGCCATGCTGGTCCGGTTTTTCGCCAACCGACCAAGACACGCTCCAGGTTCCCACAATCCATGCGTATCTCTTGAAGCTCTCGACTCCTTGCTTATCCAGCCAGCCATTGTTCTTGAGTTGCCCCAACAAACGCTGCAGGGCCGCATCGTTGCTATCAACCGCGCCTGCCGCCAGGAGTTTTTGTGCGGCCTCGTATCCTGCATCAGGGTCATTCACGCTAATCGCCGCCGCCGCGCGAATTTGCCAGAGCAGCATTTGTTCGGGATGTTTCTGCAAGAACAAACTGCTGTCGCTCAGGAATCTTTGTAGAGAGGATTTTTGTTGCTCTGGATCGTTGGTCTGTTGTGCCTGTCGGGCCCGTTCAATAAGGGCGTTATAGTCCACCTTGTCCATGCCGGTGAGTTGTCCAGCATCAGCACTAGTAGCAGGTTGAGCCGAAGGGCTTATGCCGGGGGTGGAAGGCACTGCGGCAGTTGGCACCAACTGCTTCAGCAAGGCCTGAGTCTTGATGAGCCGCTCGTCGTTGGGATAGGCCACCAGCAAACCTGTCGTCAATGCTTGCGCTTCCGGGTATTTTCCTGCGTTCACCAGGTCCGTGATTCTCTTCGTCATCTCGTCCGACGCCCGTGCTGCGGCTGGTTGGCTAGAATCATCGGAATGAGTGCTAGTTATTTGCCCGCGCAGGGACGCGAGACCGCCCAGGGCAAGAAATAATCCACAAATGAAAAGCTTCGTCCATTTCTTCATCGATCTTGGGGGCATCAATTGTGTGGCCCCGTGGCGGAAGGTGCAGGACTTGAAAAAATGGCGTTTACCTTTGCTCTGGTCTGCTGTTCCGTGTCGGGCGCATTGACTCGGGGCTCGGAAGATGGCTGCGGCGGAGCGATCCCTGGTGACTGCGCGGACTGCGGCTGAAAAAGCCTATCAATCTGCTCTTGTGGGGAAACCTGTGCTGCGGCCGGAACGGGATTTGCCAGTATGTCGTTGATCTGCCCTCGGAGCAATCTGGGGTCGTTCTTTTTCACGTTGGTCAGGTCCACTGTGTTGCTGTCGGAACCTGTGACGACCGTATTCAGGAAGCTGGAGTTGGGATTAGCGCTGGAGGTATGCCCCATGCCGCGAAAGTCCACGACGTTTGGGTCAAGGTTGACCAAATTCAAGGAGTTGGGATGACCTCCCGGGGTGGTGCCCCCGCCTTGTGCAGTACCCAACAGGTTGCCTAAGGCGTTACTTGTCGTTGCAGCGTCGGCAGCGTTTTTCTGCCGTTGCCGGGCTAGTTGGAGATTGGCGAGGATATTCGCATCATTTGGCGACTGAATCAGAGCTTGTTGAAATTCATTGATCGCACCGGCGTAATCATTCTTCTTCAGAAGGTAGATGCCGCTGTTGTTGAGCTGCTCGGCAGCCAGAGCCCTTTGCTGTGTCGCCGGATCCAAAGGGGCGGTGAGTGGTTTCGGTTGGCCGAAGAGAATGTTGTGAAGGCCTTGTCCGATCATGTATCCGGCAGCTTGCGCTGACTGCATCGCCATCTGCTGCTGGGGAGTTAGGCCGCCCGCAGCACCAGATGGGGCGCTCCCACTGGTGCATTTTGAGCCTGCTGCCACCCAGTCGTTGTAGGCCATGCCAGGGGATATACCGCACTTTTGCTTGTAAGCGATCCACTCCTGATTGGATTGCCCAAATACCACCGAGGCTGAAAATACCCCGAATAGGCCGATCGTGATGCACGCATTGGAGTTGGAACGCATGGTTGTCCTTGCTAGCTAGATCTGGGCTGTGGAGATCTACCCCCCGAACAAGCCTCGCTTAGGTTGAGGCCGAGCACGTTTAACGGTCCTTGCTTCGGCTCTTGGCATTATTCCTGCGTCCGCATCTGCAGCGATAATTACCTTGGTCACACCAACATCGGATCTCGCTAACATTCGAGGATCATTGGGTTTGGTAGTGGGCGCTTATCCGCGGGCTCTCCGCTTGCCCGGCGTGCGGCACCTAATCGCAGCCGAACCAACTCATGGCCTCGGTGTACGAAAATGATGATGATGCATCGTAAACAAAACCATCTGCTCGGGTGCGTTGGCGAATGCTGCGATGACTCCCGATGGAATCCCCCGATTCGACAAGCCGGGCAATTCAAAATCTGCCCAATCGAGTGCGCTGACTCTTGGTTCTCGGTGTTTAGGAATTGTTTTGGACGGACCGTCAGCCATCCGGAGACTGACCAAGAATGAACTTCTGGGACCAATGGAAGGGGAAAGCTTCGGCGCCCGCGCAGCACCGGGCAAATGAGGACAACACAAGATCGGCGGTCCGGCCGGCACCGCCATGCCTCGCTAAAACGCGTGCGAGAAGCAAGCCTCCAGAAACTCTCCGAGCTTCGCCGTCGCCCTGAATTGAGGAATCGGCTCGAGTTCCTTGAATGCGGACGTGAAGGCATTCGACAGGCTCCAGATCGTGCGAGATCGAAATTCCTCGTACTGTGGCTCGAAGTAGAGATCATGCACCGTCCGCGCGAGATGTTTCGGAGCCTCTAGCTTGCCTTCCACGAAGGCTTCATAGATGGCCACCTTCGCCGTGACGTCGGTGAGTTCACTCCTCTGCCAGGTCTCCACCTGTTTACGCATCGGATCGAAGTTTCGCTGCATCCGGTCGACGCCAACCGAGATGCAGTCGATGAGCGAAAACGACTTCGAGTGTTTTGCCAACACCGGCGTGAAATCGCCCGAGAAGGCCATGTTCGAGCAAACGAACACGCGATAGCCACAGGTCATCGCCAGTCTCATGCTCTTGTCATGGGAGTTGCGCAAGCCAATGGAAAAGCGACAACCGTTCATTTCGGTTGCGAGGTCAATCACGCCGAACATCTTCATCCCATCCGGCGAAACTGCATACTCGTCGTGGACGACTCCGATATGGCGGAATCCGAGGGTTTCAATCAATGCCCGGACGATCTCGTGATGGGGGATGGGGTGGTGGGTTTCGGTCGCCGGTGGTGTTGCCACCAGCGCCAGTTCTTCACGGCCGATGGTCTGGCCGCGATAGCCAATGAGAGTACTGGTTTCGGACATACTTCTTCCTCCTAGTCGATTTGGAAATAGCTTTCCTGGACGGAAAGCAAGGACGTTGCAGACACAGCGCGGACGCGAGGTCAGGGCCGTGAATTCACCCGAATGAGAAAAAAAACTCGTAGCGCAGCAGTAACATTAGGAAAAGGCGGCAGGGCGTGGTCGTGGCTGACGGCACCGAAACCCCCTAGTACGGAGACACTGGAAAAGGCCGGGTTCGCAATCGAAACGGTGACTCGCCTGCATCGTCAGCCAAACAAAGGCGCGGAGCACTGGGTCGTACAGCTGTCTGGCGCGCGAACCTAAGGTTGCCTGTCGACGCGCCTCTGTGCAACCTCCCGGTTGAGGTGTGCACGAGCGCCGGATCCTTTCACTGTCTCGTGGATGTTTTCCACGTAGTGAATAAATTCGACATAGGCTGCCACATACTCGCGGCCCGCATTCACGCTCTGATCAGCATGCCGGCTCGCCTCTCGCACTCGCACAAAACGCGCGCGGATACCATCGGCCACGTCGGAGGTAACCTTCTTCACCAAGTCGTCTGCTGATCCTGTCTCCAGCGCTTGGTCTGCCAGTCGAATACCAGGCTCGGCCTCGGTTCCCGCTGGCTTCAGCCCTGCATACGGTTCCCCCTCGCCGGCACGATGCACACGCACGAGCGTCTCGTAAAAATAGTTGTCTGCCATTTCCCGTGCTTCCGGACTGAGCGCGCGCACCTTCAGCGCGCGCTCGAAGGCCGTACGAATCTCGAACTCGTCCGACTGAGGGACCCACTTCAATACAGGCGTGACTTCGCCGGTGTTGAGGGCAAGCTTGGCCGCGGTTACGACCGGACCATCCATGGTGTCGCAGTGCGCCAGCGCCGGCGTGGGCAACAGCAACCCTGCCAAGATGGCGGGAACCATCACGACTTTGGGAAATACTCGGATCATGTTCCACTCCTTATCCTCGTGCGATCGCTCTCAAAAACCTCCCAGGCGCTCCCAGCATGCCGTCTGACGTCGAACTCTCCATCGCTCATGCGGCAGAGAATGGCGGCCGGCTGTATCAGCCCGAGAAACATCACGGACAGAGTGCGCGAATCCAGGTCTTGCCGAATGAGGCCCTCTGCCTGTGTCCCTGGCTGATGAAGCTGGCAATCTGTCCCCGATAGCCGTCGATCGTCCGGTACATGCGTCCTTTCCGTCCAGGACGGCCGCTGTAGACAGAGTCGGAAAATACGATGTGCAGAATCCCCCGGTTCTCACGGACCAGGTCGACATGCAGCTTCAGAAGACAACGCAAACATTTGACCGGATCGGACGTGGAGTTCCGCGCCGCCCGTACGTTTTCCATCAGTCGCCAGCGAATGTGGGAGATCGTGGCTTCCAATACCTCGTCTTTGCTCTTGAAGTGACGGTAGATGGCCGACGGCACCAGGCCTACGCGCCGCGCCACTCCAGGCCACGAGGCCGAGCGCGGCCTTGGCAATCTGTTCCTGACGGATTTCGGTCTCCAGTTTTTCGATCGACATCGATCACGCTCCCGGTCATATCCGGTCGCCCGGATTGAAGGTCAATGTCATCTGACCCGCGCAACGGGCGCCATGTGAATCCATATTCACTGGCTGCCACATCTAGTGAACTTCCATTCACAACCCGTGGCTATGACTTTTGTCACGCCCGCCCGAGATGGATCCCGTTCCGTGTGCCGCTCCCCTGTCGACGGAGTTCATTCGTTCAACGCGAACAGCGACCCTTGCTCCGGGATTGCTGGCTTCCCGCGCGGCCTTCGGTTTGAGGAACAGGCGGGGCGTTGCCCGAAGATCAAGAGCGGAAGGGTTCCGAGAGCCTCCTCAACCAGAAGCCCGGGCTCAGACTCCGCCCCCGTCAACACGACCTGCGCTTCCGGTAAGAGATCGTTTCCGGAATGATCTTTGTCTAAACGCGGAACGGAGGGAAACAGCTTCTGGTGTTGCGCGTTGAGCGCTCTCCAGACGGCATCTGCCGTATCGCCAATGCCGTTTCTTTCCACCAGTTCCCGAGCCATCGCCGACAGCACGTCATCGTCTTCGTCGAGGTTCTGTAGTCCTTCGCCTGCAAACTTCCCCTCCATGGTGAGCGCCACCAGCAGTTTCTTTCCCATCAAACGCAGACATGCCGTCTGCATCGTTCCCTCGTAGCAAAGGAACTTCACCCGCACCGGCCGCCGTTGTCCGATTCGCCACGATCGACGACTGGCTTGCCGCAAAGTGTGCAGCGAGTATCCCGACTCATAGAAAATGATGGTCGGGAAGTCGAGCAGGTCGAGTCCGGTCTCAACCAGCTTCGGGTGCGATATAACGACGTGAATTCCTTCCTTGATCTGTCGGGCATACCAGGCTTCGCGCTTCGAGGTATCCACGCTCGCGCGCAAGACTGCCGTGCGTATGCCTTCGTTCGTCAAAATCCGCTGGAGTCGGGCTGTGACGTCATGCTTCTGCGTGTAGACCGCGAATACCTGGCATCGGCGTCCTTCGGCCAGTTCTCTCTTGATCTCCTCGATCAGTTTCCGTTCCTTCGAATAAAGCTGTTCTTCTGGAAGGTCGCTTGTCTCGGCGATCACGAAGCGAACGTTGCGCTTGAGTTCCGGATCAAACTCTGTCCCGTACAGAGTTCCCAGACCATACGGGTGGTCTGGATAAAGCAGCAGAGTGTTGAGCATCGTGCTCATCACGGACCGGTTACCTCTGTGCTCCTTCAATGCCTTGCGAATGAGATCTTCCAGTTCGCGGTAGGCCGCCATCATCCGCGGGTCCATTGAGACGTTCAGATAGGCTTCCTCGTAAGGTGGAAGTTCTCCCGAGATATCTTCGAGGAAGACGAAGGCGCACAACTGCATCAGGAATTCTCCGAAGAGCAAAGGAGAAGCTCCCGGCTTGCGCCGGACCATGCTTGTGGTTTTGGCTTTCGAGCAACGATTCTCGGCCGGTTCTACCTTAGTGATGGTTTCGAGAACACCATAGTCCTGCGTGAACGAACTTCGCCCCGTTGTGCTCCATTCATACCCGTGCTCCTTCATCCTGGCGGCTTCGAGACGAAACAAGGTATTGAACAAGTCGTCGGCATAGCCCCCGAGAAGCGTGCCAGTCAACCCCACAATCCGGTCAGTGCAAGACGCCAAAGTACCGAGCGCATTGCCTTGCGCCGTGTCGCCGGCTAATTGGTGGATCTCGTCGCACACCGCGTAGTCAAACCATCCCGGCATGTAACGTCCGATGAACTCGATCGGCGCCATGCGGCGGATCTTGTCCCGATCGGCTTGCCACAGAGGACTGTGAAACCGGCGGCACGACTTGTCACCGCGGGCTTCGACCGTCTCAACGATCCTAACCTTCTCAAACTCTGCGACGGTCAGGCGGCTCTCGTCGACAATTACAGGTTTGCCGGTGTCGGAATTCACGACACAGCCCAGGTAAGGACCCGATTGCGGTATGCGAAAGGCGTGGCGCCAGAAATACCCCAGCTTCGCCCGCTCGCGCCCGACGATAAACAGCGACGGTTTTCCGCACAGAGACGACCAGCGTTTCCTGGAGCTCAGCGAATCCCTTCGCAACCGCAACTCGCTCAAGCTCGTGCGCAGCCCTTCTCGGAGGATGCGTCCCTGTCTGAGCCGCACTTCGTTTACGCCGTGGTGCTTGTTTTCATCTCCGCCATTTCGCAGGTCATCAATGATGAATACCCGCATCCCGGGCAGGGTGAGAAATGCCTCCCGCGCCCATTTTTCGACAAGGTGAGGAGGAACCATCGCCAGCGCCGTGAACGGACTTCTTTCGCTGTGAACGTGGATTGCGCCGAGCGAGATCAAAGTTTTGCCGGTGCCGCACTCCGCGACCACCATCCCGGTCCGCGCCCGCTGCCATCGTTTGGCCAGCCCCATGATCGCGACCGCTTGTGCAGGAAATGGCTTTCGCAACAGTGCTTCGATGCGGGGTGAGAGGGGATCATGAACTTGGTGCAGCGCGGAAAATTGTTCAAGTATCCGTGTTCCTAAGAGGTTGGCGTTGGCGCGCATGTAATCGTAGATAGTTGATAGCTCTGGCATGGAAACTCGCTCGTGAACAGAGAGGTAAGCAAGAAAATGGGGAAAGACAGGGAGGTGGCGCGGAACTATTCAGCGTGCAGGAAGATGTGTTCGAGATTCAAAGAAGGCCAGCGGACTGGACCTGTGTCCTCGGGGAACCGGACCGCACCGCTCTCTACGCCCCAACTGAGCCAGTCGAGAAACTGCTCTTTCTCACCTTTGACAATGACTGGGTTACATCCAATGCCCAACGCGGGAGCGAGGGCATGATGACTGGCGAGTTCGTCTTCAAACCAACAGCCCCATTCCGGAATCCCAGGGATCCCATAGATCTCGGCGACGGAAGCCCAGACGAACTGCTTCTCCGATCCTGCCAGCAGAAGCCTGCCGGTGTTCGCGGACCTGTTTGCTGAAATCAATTCTTCCGACATGCCAATAAGGTGGCGCAAAGGCTTCTTCCGGCCCGGAAGCTGCAGGGAACCCTTGAAACATTGTGGGTTCCGCTCGAGACATACTCGGATCGGTGGAATCTCGGGGCCTTCGATCATGAACCGGTCTCCGAGCAAGATCGCAGCGCTGATCGCCGAGATCTGGCTGTCGCCGCCAATCACAGAGATGAGATGGGCCTTCGCCTGCCGCGGAGGATCCGGCAGCATCTCCCCGATAAAGCGATCCAGATGCAGCTTGATGCTGGTCGTTGTTTTCTCCGTGCTCTTCACATAGGTCAGCCAGCCAAACCGAAGGTGGGCATTCTTCATTCGGAGTCCTTCTTTTCGTGGGTAAGAATTTGTGTCTTGCCATTGGCAAAGACCAGTGTCAGTTCGTGCGAGAACCGCTCCCGATCATGCAGGATCTTTGTGCCGTCTTCTTCCTCTTCTTCCCAATGATTGGTGAACTTCACCGAGCGCCAGTGAGCAACGTGGCGGTTTTCCCCTTCGCCGAATATCCCGTTGAGCATGCCTGCCGTGCACAGCAATCCGACATGCCCGCCGTGCAGCGGAGTGAGTGGCCGGCCTCGGACATCACGCTGCCTGGGGAGAAGGATTCGGCTCGCCTGACGGTAGGCCGCAGACTCAAGCAGCAAATCTTCGACTTCATCCAATGGAATACCTGTGTCGGTGAGTACAGCGGGTACAGACGACGGCACTTCGTAGGAAACTGCCGGACCGTCGGTCAGGTCAGCGAGATCGGGTTTCCAGGCCATCATCTCTAACCAGCGCACGCAGTTGAGTAATTCGGTATCGCCGAGTTGTCGGTGACGTTTGCGTCGCCTTCCTAGGACGGCAACCTGTTTGTACTGGACGCTCGCCGGTTCGGTGAGCCGATAAACAGCCAGATCACCAAAATGCTCGCTCAGGATTCTGGCGCACGGCTTCAGTTGCGGTTGCGGGATCACAAAGATGAGCACACCACCCGGTTTTAGCCACCGGTAGGTGTGTTCGAGAAACACCAACTCCAAACGCTGATTATTCGTCTGGCCCACTTCTAGGTCGTAGGGAGGATTGAGATAGAGAAGCGAGACTGACTCGGCCGGGCAGCGTACGTCCATCGTGTTTGCGTGCAGCGTTTCAATCCCGAGCGATCGGGCTTGCTTCGCGCGATTTGCGTCAATCTCAATCCCATATCGGTGGGCTTGAGTTCCTTCGAGCAAGCGGGTAAATGCCACGCCATCGCCAACGCATGGATCAACCGCCGAGCACTCCGGAGCAAACTTGAGATAGTTCTTAAGGCGCTCCGCTTCCGCCGTTGGAAGTGGGAAAAAGCCAAGTTTCGTCTTGCCGTGAGGCCGCACAGAACCTCCTACAAGAGGGAATTGAAATCGTTGGACGACAAGGTAGGGGGGATGACGCGGAATCTTCAGTACTCTTCCGGCAAAAGCAAGGTAGTCACGGATCGATCGGCTTCGGTGATGATCCAGAGCTTTTCGGTTTTCGTCACCTGATAGCTGCTCAGCAACCGGAATCCATGCTTCAGGCCCAACTCGTTTTCGGTCTTGTCTTCCTGATCGAGATTGCCCCATTATGTGGAATCACGTTGTTTCTCCAGGCTCATGTATCGCGTGATTCCACCTCCCGCGGGAGGCGGAATCACACTGGAGGAACAGATGGGTGCGAACAGCTTGATCTGCGAAGTCCGCTGGGAAAGATACCCTCTGGTTGCAGAGAACGTTCATTCCCGAGCTTGGTTAGCCTGGCAGAGCAACAGAGGGCTTGCGGCCAACACGTTGGAGGCATATGGCCGAGGGTTGGAAAAACATCTGTCGTTTCTTGCACGCAAAGGCCTGACTATCGAACAGACAACGCGGCTGGAGTTTTCGGCCTACGTTCGCGATCTGCTCTTACCAACACCCGATGCGAGCAACTCACGTCAAACGAATGGAGACCTGCTCTCCAACGCGACGCTCCAGCTGCGAGTGACGGTCATCAGGCTCTTCTACGATTACTTGGTCGAAGAGAGTGTTCGCGAACGAAATCCGGTGCGGCATGGCATTTTGGGCAGTCGTGGCCTGGTCCCGAGATTTCGAAAACTGCCGTGGATTCCGAACGACGAGCAGTGGCGAGCGGTTCTCGAAGCAGCTCGGCAAGAGCCGGTGCGAAACCGCGTGATGTTGGCGATGTCCTATGATTGCGCGCTGCGGCGCGAAGAGATTTGCAATCTCGAAACCGGAGACATCGATCCTGCACACCGCCTGATACGCATTCAAGCAGAGAACACGAAGGGCAGACGTGAGCGCGTGGTGCCCTTTTCCGAGCCGACGAGCGAATTGTACGCTCGCTACCTCACCCACCGTAGGGTGATGAGCCGCGATCGCGGAAAGCTGTTTTTGTCCGAATCACGCCGCAACTCTGGACGGCCGCTTACCATTTGGACTTGGTCCAAGTGGATAGCGAAGCTAGCTGAACTCTCAGGTGTGAAGCAGTTCACGACTCACACACCACGCCACCTTTGTCTTACCGATCTGGCGCGAACCGATTGGGATATTCATGAGATCGCGATATTTGCCGGGCATCGAAGTATTCAGAGGACCCTGCTCTACATTCATCTGAGCGGCCGGGAACTCGCGGCCAAGTTGGCGCGAGGGATGGCGGAAATACACGACTACCGTGTTCGCCTTGCTGCAGAGATTCTCGGATGAGCTCAGAAAAGCAAGAACCCACACCGAACAAGTGGTTCCCGATGGACATCGAACGCTACGATCGCAATCCAGCGTTGACTTCCGGCGAAACAACGGCCTTGCAATCGCACGCGCATGAGCATCACCCGGCGAAAGCGACTCTCCACTACAGGGTCAGACGCTTGATTGAGCCAATAGAGGACCTGTTCAGTCACACGAAGCTCCGTCCTTCCATCCGACCCTTTCTCGTTCTCTATTTGCTGAGGGAGATGAACCGCCGTCGTAGGACCTTCTGGGGCTGGACGAAGAAAGAGTGGATCGAAACAATTAACAATCATCCAGATCAACAGCAGCATCTGGTTGCGTTCGCATATCTACTTTGTGGATTCAGCGACCTCGATACTGTGGGAACGCGGCCTCCTTTATATATGAAGCTGGCCGAGAAGATATTCGGGCAAACCTCCGTGGAAGGAGTGCTCGAATGTGTCCGAACTCTCCTGGTCGAATGGGGCTATTCCGGTAGAGCCACCGAGCAACACATACCCCGAAGGGTTTGTGAGGCGCTGCTCGTCAATCGTAGCCCACATCTTGAGGATCTTACGATTGAAGTGCTTGGAACACTCGCGGAGAGGCGTGAGTGGAACAGGCAAACGGAAAACGGAACAAAGTCTCGCCCCAGTATGTGGTTGGTTGCACTCTCGCGAGTGTTGACGAAACTTGGAATCATCCGTGAACCGCTTCGTTCCATTCAGAACGCTGCCGGCATGGAGAAAGGAAACCAGTGATTTGACAGAAAACGTGCCTGCGGAATGGGCGCATCTTTGCAAGTTCTGGTTCGACACATCTACCCTTTGCCTTAATAGCAGACGCAGAAGTTACTACACTTTGCTCAACATCGGGCGCTGGGTTGGTCACGAACACCTGGAGTCTTCTCCGGTTCGGTGGACGCGGGACTTGGCAGCAAAATGCGTGGCGATGGTGACTCGAATCCGAAACGGTGATTGGACCAAACTGAACGGGCATGTGCGGAATCTAGGGCAACCTACGGCCGCCAACACTAAGGCGTCTACGCTGTCCATTCTGAGGAGATTCTTCCGTGACCTTCAGGAATGGGAGACGATTCCGCGCCGGTTCAATCCCATACAGGCATTCGCAACTCCGAAGACACTGATTGCTCAGATTGGCCCGAAGCCGCGCGTCATCGCTGATGACCTATGGGCGAAGCTACTGTGGGCTGGACTCAACTTTACGGCGGATGACCTCCCGCAGATGGGAAGGTATCGATCCCAGTTGAGGCGGAGAACCCACTTCAGATTCGAGCTCATTCGCGCCTTCGTCATAACCTGGCTCTTCGCCGGTCTTCGCATCAACGAAATCACCCGGTTGCGGCTAGGTTGCATACGTTGGCAACACAGTGATCTCGACACTGACACAACACGGGAAGCCATGTCTCGCGGTGTAGTGTGTTTTCTAGAAGTGCCCGTGAACAAGACAGGTAGAGCGTTTACAAAACCGGTGGATCGCCTTGTCGGTGAAGCCATCGCCTGCTGGGAAAAAGTGCGCCCGCCACAGGCGAAGCTGACAGATCCGAAAACGGGAGAACTCGTCGATTTTCTCTTTCTCGATGAGATGAGGCGCGTCAGCTTGACTTATCTCGATGGTTCAATCATTCCAATGCTGTGTCGAAAGGCTGGAATACCGATTAACGATGTGCGCGGAAGAATCACCAGCCATAGGGCACGTTCCACCATCGCCTCGCAACTATTCAATGCTAAAGAACCAATGACCCTCTTCGAACTCCAAGAGTGGCTTGGCCACAGCTCGCCCGAAGCCACTCAGCACTACGTCAGGATCACCCCGACCAAGCTGGCAAAGTCTTATGTCGATGCTGGCTATTTTGCGCGGAATGTGCGGGCGATCGAAGTGCTCATCGATCAGGACTCTGTTCGCAAAGGCCCGGCCATCACCGAGCCGTGGAAGTTCTACGATCTTGGCCATGGCTACTGCTCTTATGATTTCTTCGAGCAATGTCCACACCGCATGGCATGCGCGAAATGCTCGTTCTACCTCCCGAAGGAATCGACGGCAGCGGCTCTGCTGGAGGGCAAGAGCAATCTCTTGCGCATGCGCCAGGAAATCCCCTTGACCGACGCGGAGATCGCAGCTCTTGACGACGGTGTCTCCGCACTGGAGTCATTGCTGGTTCGTCTCGAGAGCATCCCCACGCCATCTGGCAAATCGCCGCTTCAGATTCGTGAACAATCGCTGGTGCAGATTGGGGGCACCTAATGTGTTATGAGCGAGACTGTGCGTGATACGCTCAATTTCTGGTTGCCGGTGATCCAGGAGTTTCTGAAATCGATTCACGCCGACTTTTCATTCCCCATTTTCGGTCGGTGAGTGGTCAGGCGATAATGCCTCAATCTGCGGACCCTGTTCTACTCGGTTCGGAGCGCTTTCATTGGATCTAACCGGGAAGCACGCCATGCGGGAGCCAGGCAGGCCAGAACCGCAACCGCCAGCAGCGTCGCAATCACACCGGAGAGAACCACAGGATCGAGAGGCTTCGTTCCGAAAAGCATCGACTGGAAGATGCGTGTCGCCGCGAAGCTCATCACCAAACCAAGCCCGAGCCCGAACAGCGCTGGCCGCAGGCCCTCCATCAGCATCAACTGCAAGAGCTGATCTCGTTGCGCGCCGAGCGCCATGCGGATTCCCAGTTCCGAGATCCGCTGAGTGGTAAGGTACGACAGCACGCCGTACAATCCCACCGAAGCAAGAAGCAACGACAAAATAGCAAAAGCCTGCACAAGGGTTGCGCTGAGGCTCGCATTCACCAGGGACGCGCCAATGATCTGGTTCATGGTGAGCACATCTGAGACCGGAAGTTCAGGATCGAGCGAAGCGATCTGTTTTTCGAGCGGCACCGAGAATTGCAATGGATCATCCGTTGCCGTGTGAACCGCGAGCGTCGCATCGCTCCGGCCCTCAAGGATTGGGAAATACGCTGTTGCTTTCGGCTCTTTGCCGACTTGGTACAGGGTGTCGCCGACTACGCCCACAATCTCCCAATCCAGCAGGTCAGGGGCTCCATCGTGGGCGCGCCCTGGAAAGTGCAAATGCTTGCCGATCGGATCTTCGCCCGCGAAATATTGCTGAACGAGTTGACGGCTCACAATCACCTTGTACGAGTGCCCAACACGTTCGTCTCTGGTAAAAAACCGTCCCCTCACAAGCGGAATTCCGAGCGCGCTGAAATAGCCTGGATCGGCCCAGCGCGTCAACGCGTCGGGCAAATGTTCGCCTGTCTTGAGCAGAGGATGCTCCTTCACCGTGAATTCGTCGGTACCCCAGTATCCAGTTCCCGGAACCGTGGTTCCCAATGCAGCGCCGCGAACTCCGGGCATAGCTCTCACTCGCGCCAGCAGAGCTTCGTTGAATGCGTTTCGCTTCTCCGGCGTGTCGTACCTACTGCCGGGCAGGTTGTATTGCAAAGTGAGAGTATTGTCTACTACGCAGCCGACATTGGCTGCGCGCAATTGCATAAAGCTTTTGAGCAGCAGCCCGGCGGCCACCAGCAGTACCACGGTGATTCCAATCTCCGCCGTGAGCAGGGACTTTCTGAGCGCGGTGCGCGAAACGCTGCTCGAGCCTGTCCGGACCGAGGTTTGCGGGGCCTTTAGCATCGACTTGCCTGTTGTGGAAAGCGCGGGCAGCAAGCCTGCAATCAGCGCCGCAGCGAACATGAGCGCGCAGGCAAACGCAATGACCGCGCCATCAACGTGAATGCTCTGCGCGGTGGGCAGGTCCTTCCACGTTTTTGCCAGCCACTCAGTGGCGACCAGTGACAGCAGAATCCCGCCCACTCCGCCGGCTGCGCAAATCAGAACACTCTCAGCCATCTGCTCGCGAATCAGGGTGGCCCGCTGAGCGCCGAGGGCGCTTCGTATCGCCACCTCCTTCTGCCGTGCCGCTCCCCGCGCCACTAGCAGGTTGGCGACATTGAGGCAGCCGATAAGCAGCATGCAGCCAACTGCGGAAAGCATCAACGTCAGCGGCTTCTTGACATCTCCGGCGAGATTCTCGTTCAGGGAGCGCGAAACAACATCTTCAGCCACCGGATCGTGCAGGTACTGCAAATGATTCTGGTACTGTATGGCACCAACCTGCGCGATTGCGCCGGCCAGGCTTACGTCAGTGCGAAGCCTTGCCACCACCTGGCTGCCATGCCAATCGTGATGCTGAAGCATCTCAACACTGGCATCGGCCTTGTAGGGAACCCACAGCTGAATTCGGGCATTGGGATACGTGAACCACGAGGGCAGCACGCCGACCACTGTGTAGGGTTTGCTGTCAAGGTGAATCTGGCCGCCCACAATCTTCGCGTCGCCTGCAAACCGCCTCTCGAACAGGCTCCAGGTCAACATCACAACGGCGCTGCCGCGCTGATCGTCCGCCTCTGTAAAGTCCCGGCCCAGTACCGGCTGCACTCCCAGCAGTGAAAACAGGTTCGAGGAACCTGCCTCTGCGTCGACCGACTCCGGCAAGTCGTTGCGCACACCGGTGAGGTTGTATCCGGCAGGACGCATGATTGCCATGTCTTCAAAGCCGTGGGTCTTCGAGCGCCAATCGTAGAAGTCGGCCGGCGCAACAGGGTGGTAGCTGAATTCCCCTCCTCGGAAGTGTTCGTACACCATCACCAGCCGCGCGGGGTCGCGAAAAGGCAGCGGCCGCAGCAGCACCGAACGCGCAACGGTGAAAAGCGACGTGGCAGCGCCGATGCACAAAGCCATGACCACAAACGCGATGATCGAAAATCCCGGCGTGCGGCTCAACGTACGAAAGGCATATTTCAAGTCTCGCCCGAGATGGGTCAACAGCAGGGGTGAGTTCTGCGTCCATAACGATTCGCGCACCTTCTGCGGGTTGCCGAACTTTATCCGCGCTTGCCGCCGGGCCTCATCGGGTGACATCCCCCGCGCTACGTTGTCAGCTGTTTCTTCGCTAAGAAAGGCCTCGATCTCGTCCTGCAACTCGGCGTCGGCGCGTTTGCGGTGTAGGAATCTCGTCCAACTCATTGCGCACCGCCTTCTTCGCCCATCACAAGACCGATGGCCCGTGTTATTTGGCGCCAGCGGCTGGTCTCGCGCACCAGTTGTTTACGGCCTTCTGCGGTCAGCCGATAGAACTTTGCCTTGCGATTGTTTTCGCTCGCACCCCAGTAGGAAGAAACCCATTTACGATCTTCAAGCCGGTGAAGCGCCGGGTAGAGCGATCCCTGTTCTATTTCGAGAACATCTTCGGAGGTGCGCTCAATGACTTTCGCGATGGTGTGCCCATGCGCGTCTCCGCCGATAAGTGTCCGCAGGATCATCATGTCCAAAGTGCCTTTGAGCATCTCGTTGTTGGATTGGTTGTTCTTGAGCATCAGTCTCTCCACTAGAAGTCCGATGGAAAGAGATGATATACCACTCGAACTTCTATGGGAAGAAGCTTGTGGGAGTACTCTTGCAGCCATTGGTCAACTGGCGACTACAGGCCGAGTCACTCACTGAAGTGCTTTTGGCCTTGAACGCAGAATACGTATCGGTAAACGGGCTTATCGTCATCAACTTCAGAATCGTCGGCAACCCCGAAGTTAGCCACACGTCATCTTCGCGCGACACCCCTCCCTCACTTCGGCCTGAACGCTCCGCCTATGGCGTCGCAGGCCTTCGTTCCGGAAGGGGTGTCGCGCACACTACAGATCTCACCAAACAAGTGCATCCGAATCGAATATTGCCTCTTGCCAAACAGATTCCACATAACTATCAGTCCCCGCGCAGATGTCTGGACAAGAATTCCAGAGGTGATTTATTGGCTTGCTCCAGCAAGGCAAGGACACCAGGCGTTGCGACCATGCGGCCTGGAGGAAAGAGCGGAATTGTTGGTAAGGATCTCATGATTCATCTCCACTTTCAGAGCCGTGCCGCTCGTCGCTGGTCTTGTGTTCTTCCCGATCCGTGGGAGTTCGAACCACGATGAGGTTTGCGTGTTCAGCTCTTCGTTGGGCGATTTTGGTGTAAAGGTGAATGCCATATAGAGACTCACATCCGTCACACTTCCCATCCGATGGATGTCCATTGCGCTTGGGATCGTAGCGGGGATGACGTGTGCACCTTCCATCAAACCGGAACCGAATTCTGAGCGACATCCAGCACCTCACCAGTTCCCGCGCTTGGCGCCGTTTCCCAGCGCCTCCGTTACGAGATCGTCACGCCCGTCCGAGACAGGCAGTTCCCGCACGGCCACGAATGAGCGGAAGCCATTGACCGGCATCGTTTGCTCGTCCTCAATTCGGAATCCGCGTTCGAGTTGTTCTTGTTTGCGTTTCTCATACAGTTCGGCCTTGGTGGTCACACGAATTCTCACGGCAATGCTCATTTCTGGTGGCGGAGACATTTCAAAAAGCGTGTTCGACCAGATGGTTCTGATCGGCATCCAACAATCGGCAGGAGGTCAACATGCCCAACGAAAAAGAGCGGCGTCCCGGATGGTGTGAAAGTGCGGGCCGCCGACTGGATGAATTCGGTCAATGGGTCAACCGGCGATGCGGAGTTCCATTACGTCGTTTTGTGAAATGGCTGGTGCGGATTGTGGAAACGGCGGTGGGAACCGTCGTGACCGCCGTGAAAACCACGGTGGAAGCAGTGGTCCAGGATCAGACGGTCAAGACGATCGTAGCCGGAGCGAAGGCCGTCGCCGAAGTCGCAGACAGAGTTCTACACATACGAGAGTGGTATGAGCGCATGGTATGGCTGGTTGCATGGCTTGGCGCTCTGATTCAGCAGATGTTCTGCGCCACGAACTGCGCCGCATGCGCCAGTGTGTTGCTCTGCAATAGTGCCTATACCGTCGCCTTTGCGGCGGTTGTTATGGCTAGCCTCTTCATTCTGTACTTTGTCGGTATAGTGATGCGCGCCTGAGATCATCTCCCAAAAAGCTTTTCAAGAATCCTACACGCTGGCGGCTCCTGCGGGCGGCAGACGTGGTCCTGCGCGAGTTCGTTGAGCCTATGGTATTGCGTGCCAATAGTGAGTGGCGAGAAGGAGAACAAACAGAAGGGTGAGGATGATTGCGGGCTTTGCAAGATCTCTTAAACGCGCCCATCTGTGTGCCTGGAGTTTGGCGCGCAGTTCGTTCTCCTCTCTCGGATCTCTTGGAACGAGTTGAGGATAAGACTCAACAGATACGAGCGCTAATCGCAAGTA
This sequence comes from Candidatus Sulfotelmatobacter sp., assembly GCA_035279505.1. Classification (GTDB taxonomy): domain Bacteria; phylum Acidobacteriota; class Terriglobia; order Terriglobales; family Acidobacteriaceae; genus Sulfotelmatobacter. The sequence continues at coordinate 164,494 of DATEHP010000137.1, forward strand.
TGGATCTATGGCCATGCCCCAAATGACAGGAGCTGCCATAATCTTGAATAAGATATCGTTCCAGCGCCTCAGCGAGCCAAAGTCGCGAGCAGGCCAGGGCAATCCTTTCAGGGCGGAGAGCCAAACTTTTTGCATATATCCGTGCTCCAGATGCAATCCCCAAATGATCGTTCCGGCCACGAGTAACAGACAAAAAGCCAGATATCTTCGTGTCATCGGAGGGACTAATTTTGACAGCATGTCGAGAGCAGCCCTACGCGTTGCCCATGCTCGTGAAAGGAAAGAACCGGAGGACCATCCAAACATCGACGCGTCAAGTATTCGGTTGTTCAGCCTGTGAAGCTCTGCACTTTTCTCGACCACCTCTCCTTGATGTGCCGACTCTCGAATACAACGATAAACCGCTTGAGAGGAAAAATAATTCAAGTGCGCTTCTAGCCACCCTAGTTCTTCCTCAATCTGATGGTTCTCGATGAGGCTTTCCGGGTTTCCAATCTTGGAACCAATGGGGTCATGCTTTCTAAAAATATTTATCCATATGAAAGTGCGGATATGAGAAGCGAAAAAAGTACTGAATTCTTCCGGCGATGGGTAGAGCTGCGAAAAGAATCGAGCAAAGAATCGCTCGAGCGGCGACCCCATCGTGATCACTGTGATGTTTTTTAGTTCCGAACCTGCAGCGATCAACTGTGACAGGTAGTCAGTCGCAATCACCGTTCCTAGGCTATGGGTAATCAAGAGCAGCTCGGAGTTTTCGTCGTGGAGAGTATTCTGAATCTGTTTATCGAGTTGCTGAATGATTGCCGCGCGGTATTTAGCTAGACCAATGTATCTGGCTACGTCGGCTGTAAGTTTCGCGAAAGCCCCGAGTGGTAGAAAAGGAAGGAGGTCCAACAAAGCAAACATCACCAGGACTGGGAGGCCGTCGGTGAGGACGAGTGCGGCAAAACTCTGGAAAGCGTGCAAGACGCCATCTGGTTCGACTGAGCTTGAAATCACGTTAAAAGGCGATACAAAGGCAAGCACCATCAGCAGCAACAGCAGACTTCCCGGAACAAAAATTGGGAGCATAACGGCATAGCTCAATGGCCATAAGCAAACCAGCGCTACCCTTCGTACTGTCGCATAGAAGAAACTTCGAGACCTGATCACTAGGCCAATAGCAATGAGAGCAAGGAGTACACCGACAACCGCGAATCCAAACAGAAGCTTAGTGTGTGTCAAAAATGCGACGAACAGCCAAATGGGCCATAGAATCACCAGCAATTGCAGGAGGAATGCCAAGAAGTTGTGAACGAGCAACAACCATGAACTCTGATTTTGGTAGTTTGGCTCGAAGAATCCGAGATGGGCCGATTCAAGAAGCCCCGCCCCAATTTCGATGAGGAATCGAAGATTAAAATGACCCTGGGCACCCGCCTCGGGATCCCCTACTAGCAAGTCCCAATTGAAAGCGGTAACGTTTTCCGGTTCGTAGCCGTCCTTCGCAAGGTTCAGTCTCGCTGCTTCCAGAGCGTTTGCCTCGTCGAAATAGTAAATACCGTGGATGAGCAAAGCGCGCTTCGTCATTCCTCTGAACTCCGGCATTGGACCTAGTTGCAAGAATTGCTTCACAGAGTTTACAGAGTTCAACCGCGGCCTTGAGCACGAGCCGCGATCTTTCCGAATGTGGCTTCTAGGTAACCCAGGTTGTAATCCACTTCCGGCTTGTGTAGACTCCTGCCAATTTGCTGGGAGGTGGAAATGACAACCCGCCCGAGATTTTCTCGAAACATCAGCGCAATTGGCTGCTGGCGCGCTTAGCCGCTGGCTCCATTACCCTTTCCAGCAGCGAGGCTCAGACTGCGCAACCTCCGGCACCCAAGAAGAAACACATTTTGATGAGGAGTTCTTGGGGAACCGATGAGCCGACCCGCGCATTTTTCGTCTTTGGTCACGGACTTGCATTGGCCGAGGCGGGACATGATGTGCGGATATTTCTGACTCACGATGCGACGTACCTTTTGCGCAAAGCCACAGTCGATGCAGTCAAACCCGTCGGATGGCCACCGCTGAGTGAGACCATGGCGAAGGTTGTAGCCAAAAAGATCCCCGTATTTTCTTGAGGAGCCTGTTCCCGGGCCCGTGGGGTCACGGAAGCGGACTTGAGCAGTTGGAATGCGCAGTGGGGCGCGGTTCCGATCTACGTTTCTCTGGTGGAATGGGCCGACCACGTCATCAGTGAATGATGCTGTACGCTCTTCAGACAGCCGACCCTACTACTGCTCCCTAACGCGCAAGTTGGCTCTTCTCCTTATTATGTGTATGGCAAATCTCAACCGGCGTGTGTCTCTCCATCCAGTTCCTTTTCCAGGGCCATCACGAGGGCATGTAGAGTCTGAAGGTCTTCCAGCTTCGCGGGCGGCGCATTCAACGATGAGATGATTCTCTGGACCGCTTCCGGCGCCAGTTTGGCCTGCGCCGCATCAAGTCGCGCGATCCCCCGCTCCGCACCTTGCATCTGCGCCAAGACTTTCTCGAGCACTGCTGTCTCCTGAATCTGGTGCGGACTCCAGGCGCGGGCTACGTTCTTGAGCAATCCTCGGTAGAAGCGCTTGCCAATCTTGTTCTCCATGGCTTCGATCGCCAGCACTACGCTCTGTCGCTTGCCGTTCGCCTGATGGCTCGGATCGAGACTCGGTACTCGACCATTGTCCGCATGTCCGTTGGCTCGAACCAATGCACGACGGTTTCGCCGCAGTTTTGGTCGGAGCCCGGCCAGCCAGCCGTTCGGAGTCGCCCAGCGCGGCAACCTCGGGATTCTGGTAGGCGCTCCATGCCGATCCAAGTCAACCCACTCCCCATCGATGTCATACAAGTAGCGGCCCAGTCCGAAGAGCGACAGCGCTCGCTTAAATGCTTGTGCCTCCGCAGCCGTTAAAGCGTTCTCCTTGTCCGACCACTCTTCTCCGGTGCCGGAGTTAGTTCCAATGCATGCGATGGTCACCTCGCATGTAACCAAGATCTTCGCGGCCGGACCGCGCTTTGTTCGCTGCACTGGCGCACTGGTCTGCACGGTGTATTTGCGGCTCCATCCTGCGGGAGTCAATAGGTCGTTGAGCCGGTCGCTGTAAGCACGCGGATCGGCATAAGGAAGCATCAACCCGCGAGTGCCTCCATCGCTCCACTCCGTGACTCGCCACTGCACCACGGTCAACTCAAACGGAATCGCCAACGCTCGCAGGACTTCATTGAGATCTACCTTCGTTTGTCTTCGCTCACCGCAAGCGTCTGAAAGATCTGGCGGTGATGCTGTCGAAGGTGCACTGACACCTTGCGTGGTAGGAACATTCACGGTGGGCTCTCCTTTTATTTCGAAGGATGAACTGTGGCGGCCTTATCGGGAACTCCCGTCACCACCCGGTTCTGTTTTGTGGGAATCGCTTGAGGCTATCGCCTCAGTGGCACAGAATAAACCGATGCCGATTCAATTGCGTCCATCTCTGGACCAGGACTTTGAGTACTGCCGACGTGTTTATTTCGGCGGAATGAGATGGATCATTGAGGAATTGGGTTTAGACAGAACTGCTCAAGAAGCCAGCTTCAGGCAGGACTGCAATTCAACCCAGGTTCGTATCATCGTACTCGACGGTACCGACGTAGGCTGGGTGCAGACCACTAGGGAAGGTGATCAGCTTTTTGTCGCACAGATGTTTGTGGACAGCCGGTTTCAGCGTCAGGGCATAGGTACGGAAGTGATGAAGCGACTGATTAGTGAAGCCACCGCGTTGAATCTTGCTGTACGACTGAATGTCGTGAGAATCAATCCCGCTCGCCGACTCTATGAGCGGCTCGGTTTCCGCGTCACACATGAAGATGAACGCAAGGTCTATATGAAACGTGACGCCTAGATCAGTTGAAGTTCTTTCGGGGAATTGGCGCGTCCTGTTGACCCCAACTGCGCTCCGCATTTCTTCGCAGTCGCCTCCAGTATCTCGGGTCGATGCGTAGCGCCTGAACACCAGATAGCGACGACAGATTGACGAACGCTCCATGAGAAGCAATTGTGCCGTAGCGAAACAACCTTGCCAGCAGTGCCAATGCATGATTGGCCAGAGTCGGATTCACAAAGGGCTCTTGGCGATCGAGAGCTTCTACCGAACTGCAACTCGGCAGGCGATCTTCTTCCGGGCCTGTTTGAATGGCTTCGGGGAAAAGTTCAGAGACCGTACGCAGTCGCAGTCTGCGGCGCCGGTTCCGGCGGTTCAGCGGTTCACCCAGAACAAACTGCCCGCTGTCGGCATTGTTCCCAATGTCCAGCCAATACCCAACTTCACTCCAATCTTCGGCGCATTTTGCGATGGTTCGACGCACCGCTCTGGTGTCGACACAGCCGATGACAATATCTACACCGTCGAGTCGTCGCCGGGGATCGAGTCGTTCCGGAACTCCCTCCCAATTGAGACCCCAGAACAAGTTCAACCGGTTCGCAAGAATCACGGATTTGTGGAGACCGATCTCAGACTGGCTAAAGGGTTGCCGTACGCAGTTCGTCGCAGAAACCACGTCCGGATCCAGCAGTGTCACGTGTAAGCCCTCCGGATGTCCGTAGGCCAAAAGCGCCTGATGCAGGTACGGCAGGCCCGCAGCTACTGCACTACCGTTGCCGCCACAGCCAACGACCAGGACCCGTACTCTGTGTCTCAGGAGTTCGGGATGAATCTGGTGTGTTTCCATAGCTTCATCCCTCACCTCGTTACTCGATGAATTGCTGAAGGGTTTGCCGGCTGTCAGCCAGAAATCTCAAAGGAAAGCGTTGCTTTCCGCCCACCAGGCTCAACCAGAGACCCAGGAAGCCGCCAGGATGCGTCGTCAATCGGACCGCGCCGCTCGGGTGCGTGAATTCACTGGCGAAGTAAGCTTCTTCCCATCCTCGTAAGGACGAGGCACTCACCTCACCCGGAACGCGCATGCTGCCGAGACAAACTCGACCCTGGGCGTCTGTGTTCCAGTACGGCGCATTCTTCAGGTACGTGTCAGATTTCGGCCGGCAGTTTTCCGCGAGTGCGCGAACAAACAACTCGCGTCCCTGGATCATGAATACCAGCGCCGGGTGAGGATACATTTTGCCATTCAGGTTCCTTGCCTTCGTATCGCCATCGCCGAAAAACATCAGCCGTGTTTTCGCCTGTGTCCACCAGGCGATCAGGTCCGGTGTTCTCGCCAACACATGATCGGGCAGTACCTCCGCTGCCATGCTTGCACCGAGGCTCTTGGCCAGTGACTCGAGGAAGCCAATCGTGACGGACTGTCCAGCGCACAAGTAAGACGCTCGATCAGGCCTCTGTTTGACCTCGTGCAGCGTAGCAAAGGCTCGTGTCCCTTCCTGGTAGACAAGCACCGCCTGCTTGAGCGTGAAGATTCGGTTGTTCCCAATTCGCACGTGTGCATCCATAACTACCCCTCGCGAGTGATCACACCGTCCTCATTCCCTGGCATCAGATCAATCAACTGACTTGCCGCAGCTAAAGTTCTGCACAAGACACCGAGAGTCCGGAATCCCTGGCGCACGCTGATCGGGTCGAAAAGTCTGAGAGGAATAATCACGTTCGGTTGCGGAGTCACTTCCATAGCCGTCTCGGATTCATCGTCGAAACATCCCACTACGGCGTCACCCGAAGAAAATGCTGCCAACAGGCAGGGCAGCGGCGGGTTGGAGTCCATCAACTGTTCTCCCATCTCGTCGGTGAACTCGGGTCGTTTGGCTTGTTTCGAAATCCCGCACAGTTCCAACAGTCCTGTGATCAGGACCTTTACTCGCGCGTCTCTAAGCGTCGGGACGAGTTCCCTGAGACTGCCGGGGCTCAATGGCCGTTCCCTGATAGCCTTCGGAGTACAACCTTCAACATCCGGCATCTCGTACTGGTCCGCGTTGTCTTCGCCTTCATGCCACTCACGCAGCATTTCTACTCGCTCGTCGCCGTCACGATAGTCATAGACTCTCACCCAGCGGTTGAGCGTTCCCACAAAGTGAACAAAGAAAGTAGCGGGCAAACGCGGATGCGATTGTTCCAGGAGTTCGAGCCTCGGATTGAAGAGGACACATGCCGCGCTCACCGGATCAACGATGAGGTAGAGCCTACCTTCCTGCGGTCGCTTCTCGGAGTATTCATCCAGTCGATCGACCAGCGTGAGATCCAGGTCGAAGCGGCGGTCAATCGCGGTGCAGCCGTGGTCCCGAATCCAGCGCTCAAGAATCAGCAAGACGTATTTACTCGGGTCCTGGCCGCTTCTCTGCCAGTCTTCCGGGGCAGCAATATCGGATTGCACGAGAGTTTCCGCCAGCCCGATGATCTCGCGATCATCCGCCGAAAAGCGATGTTCGGCCGGCAGATCAGCTAAAGAAGGCAAACTGATTCCGCATGCACCTGCTATTAGCTTGTCGGTGGTAGCGATCCTGCGGGTGGTAGTAGACGTTTTCCTGCTCGCCAACGGGAGCATTGCTCGACCGCTCTTGCCAAGATTGCGGCTGCTGACTGCAATTCCGCGCATTCCAAAAACCTCCCGAGCGTCGTCTGCCCACGCGAGTGCCGCTCGCGGTCCTGCCTATGGAGGTCGTCTAAGACCTTCAGCTTCGTATTGAGGGGGAGTGTCCTTTGTTTGTCTCGCGTGCGTTCCATAATTGCTCATTCGAATCAAGACTTGCCGTCGACCTGAAAACCCGTTTCAGCCTTTCGTCCCAATGGCTCGAACGAAACTGTAAAGCAATTGCTCTCCAGTCGCTTCCGGCCCCGTGATTGCAGCTGTAGCCAACTCAGGATATTGATGGCTATAGAGATTCTTCACTTCTTCGAGTGTCATTTTCGCATCGGGATCGGGGAGCTTAACACCGTTGTAAGTGAAGCTGCGGGACAATGGTTTCGCATCAATCATGATGTCTTCCTTTCTTCTCTAGCGGATGCACCCTGCGATTCCGCGGCTTGTGGCTGCCCCGCGAACAGACTCGGGGTAAGGTCTGTCTCGCTGGGCATCGAAGCGGTTGCGTCTGGCTTCTTGGCGACCTCGACTTCCGCCTTCGGAGGCTGCGTGGCCTTCGCTCTTTGGCGTGCAGCTTTGGCGGCTGCGTCCATTTGTGCTTTCGCTTCGGCCAGGGTGCTGCCAAGAGCGAGATGAGATTCCACGTAGCTGGCAAGGTGTTTGCCAAACTCCACGTCCAACTCCTCCGGCGAGGCGGTATAACTCAGTGGTGTGGTTAAGGCATGATCCTCGCCTTCTCTTGCTCTGGCAGGAATCACGTTCACTTTAACTTTGTCCTCTGCTCGGGCAATCGTAAGCAAGAGAGTTCGGTCTTTGAGCAAAGGCATGAGTTCGACGAACACGTTGTCCTCCTTGGGGTTGGTTTTTCTTCTAGCAGCTGAAAATGAGGAATCGAGAAACCTTGAAAGCGCCGGGACGAGTGCTGACCATTTCTGGATCAGTTCGACCAGATCAGCAAGCGCCCGCCCCTGTCCGTGGCTCTACCTTTATGGAGAGGTTTCCACAGATCTCAGCTATTAAAAAGGGAATGTCGTCATCCCTCGGGGGCGGCTGGGGACGGACGGTCAACTCAGTGAAGGCACAGTACGCGCAGACCGGGCTGCGATCTAAAGGGCTGGAAGCATATCGCATCTCTCGGTGGCGATGCGGTCCTCTTCAACCGTGAGTCCCGGTGCGAGCAGATGGCAGTGACGGCAACCGATGCAACAGGCCGCTGCAGTGAGCTGAACAATTGCACGCTCAAAATGGTTTGGGACGACCACGATTTCGCCCGAACGGTTGTAGAAAACTGGCGACACCGCGCCACGGAAGGCGGCGTCCTTTCCCCACAGTTCCATCTCCAACGTGCCCCTGCGACCATAAAAGAGAATGCCACTTTCAATTCTTGGCCTTGCTCCATTCTCTTCCTTGCTAAGCGAGTGGCGAGTAATCAGGAGATCGTAGGTTCGCGCAATCCGCACCATTTCGAGGCGAACCATTACGGGTCCGACCACGATGGCGTGGACGCCGTTGACTGCAATGCTGTCCACTCGCTGAAGCCAAGATAACGCGTTTCCGGATTCGTCTACGAAACTCGAATAAGCCCCCAAAGAAGCAACAGCCCCGCCAGACTCGACACCACGAAGCACGTATCGTCTGCCGACCCGCTGATGCTCAATGGAGACCGTGGGCTGGCAGTAAATTCCTGCCGACTTAAGGTAATTCAAGACGATACCCGGCAGCCGCATACCTTGCCGGGCGAGGATTTCCGTGTCCGGCTTACGCGTTGTTGGTCTTGGTTGAGATTGCATAATCACCACTTTTCTGCGCTCGAATAGGTTGCCCCAGCGCTGCGCGAATCATCTCTTTCGTACAGCCCGCCCAACAGCGATATTTGCGCGGATCGGCTACCGAGATCGCCAGATTGTCAGCCCTACGATCATGGCCTTGCTGCGAACAGGATGGACACTGCGCCCAATAGTTTCTCGACTGCTTACGTGCCGGACGAACGTGGTCGAGGATACGAAATTCTTGCCGCAATGGATTGTAGGGCGGTAATTCGATCCTGGGCTTCGGCTGAAACTCTTCTGGCATCTCAAGACCGTCGACGAAGCTTAAGAGTTCCGGCTCCGTGATCTTTCGCAACCGCAGCAAGTAGTCAAGTTGCGCTTTTGTGTCGTAGGCAGCCCCGTAGAACCAGTAGCGTTTACCTGTGACACGATGGATCCCGAGAGGTCCCCGAATCGCGTTGCCAAATTCATCTGGACCAAGCTGGTCTTGGCGAGGAAATACTTCGATTCCTTCTGCCAGTCCGCGCCCACCCTTGACCGGAACGTTCAGACGTAGAGCAAGATTGTAGATATAAATCCGACAATCCCGGGCCATCAGGGGTCTCTCGGCGAAGATCCAAAGGTGGGCGCCCCGCCGTGATTTCTCGAGAGCCGCTTCTACCCCGTCCTGCCGCAACTCCCACTGCAGCTTAAGGAGATCCTCCAGGGCATTTTCGTAGTCAGCGTCGATCGCAACCCACTTGCAACGTTGCGTGTTTGGATTGAGCGCATACAAACCAATTGTCTGCCGTCCATGTATGTGCCGTTGAACAATCTCCAACGAAACTCGGCTTCCATCTTTCGGGCGGTAGTAATAATGTTTGCCGTTGGGCGCTGGTTTTCGAGATTGGACGGTGTAGGCCAGACGGTTCACAAACAAATCGAAATACTGCGCGGCGAGTTTTGTCGTTGCTGGCCCCGTTGCGTTCATAGGCGTTCTCCTTTAGGCCGTCGCTACGGTTCCGGTCTGAAAAGGTACAAACCGAGGGTTGGCCGCCCATGAAACGAGGTCATACTCGACCACGAGCCGGTCGAATTCGGGAGCGGTCAGGTCATCGTCCCGTCCGTCCAGAAAATCGACGAAGAAGAAGGTGCGGCGCTCCCGGTCATACAGGTAGATGGCGCCGGAAGCGGGCTGGTCTGGCACTGCCTGCAGGAGCAAAATGCCTTTCGGCATTTCGATCCAACGTGCAGCAATGGCTTCGCCGGTATTGAGAAAAACCTTGATGACGTGTTCAATGCTGGCGTTGCTGGACAGGCCAATATCGCCCGTCGTAAACAACAGTGAAAATCGTATGGGGCCTCTGCTTTTGAACATAGTGATCTCCTTTCTCAAATCCCTCAAGCGGTGAGTTGCATGCGTTCCGGACGTGCATGGGTCCCCAGACCTGCGCGAGTAACTCGACCGACATACCTGTGGCGACACGCGATTCGTACAGACCCGTTCGCTAGCACCCAACCAACACAAAGACGGAATGAACCGGCTCGCAACGGAGCGGTCCGCCAGCTGGGGACTCAAAGATTTGAACGCACAGCTCCTACATAGACTCAAATCCACCCATCCGAAACGGACGCAGAGCACAGGGGAGTCAGAAAGCAACTTGCTGATAAGTTGCACCTTAGATGCTCTCCAAAACGGGCATCTTCTCGCCAAATGAGCGTCGAGAAGCAGCCAACGAGTGGGCAAAAAAGCGGCATTCCCTCATGGAAGAAGGTCTCCGAATCTCACTCCCGCTTCGTCCTGCCCGGTAATCACGGTCGTGTCCAGGAGCAACTGCGCGAAGTCTCGGGCGTTCGCAAACGCCAAAATCATATTTACGGACTCAAATTGATGTACCAGGTGCACGAGGATTTCGACTCCGGATGTCAGGTAGAGCACACATCCCACCTTGCGTTCGCATTCGAGGGCCTTTCGCACTCGTTCGTACTGCTTGGAACTCTTCAAAGTGCGCTCATATTCGAGGGCAAAGGAGGCTCTCTTGTCGCCGTTCCATACATCTACGATCGCGTCATAGTCCTTCTGGTACGGCGAGCGAGATATGGTGTTAAAGGATGCGACTTCGACCTCGGAATGCCACCCGGCAAGCAGGCTCTGCTGCGCTAGCGCCAATTGAATTGCGTTCAGTTCTAAGGAATGAAAGACTTGTGAAGAATGGGGAAGATGCCCCGTACTGGAGTGCAGGACGGTCGTAAACTGACCGTGGTGTTCGAGGAGGGCCAGTCCTTCTTTGCTAATTCGATAGACAACCGATCCGGCGCCAAATAGGCCTTCACAGATCGATAGATGACCCGACCGAACCAGCCGCCGAGTGCGCCAATTGAAACTGCTTCGACAACGATCAAAGCCTCCGTATGCCATGAACTCATAGAGTTGGTTATGACTGACGAAGCGGGAGTTCCGCACCTGCCGCAACAAAGGAATGTCCCGTTCGGAACTGACGACCAAGCTGTTCTTCGCGTAGCGCATATACGGAGTCCACTTGCGCTGAGGTTGAGTTGCCCTGCACGAGTCCCTCAGGCTATGAGCAAACGATCTGCGTGACTACTGAAGCTTCCCGGCAACCTTGGCAACGGTATTCAGGTATTCCATGAGATCGCGGTTGACCTCGACCAGGGCGCGAACGCGTTCCGGGACTGCCAGTTTTGATAGCCCCGCAACTCGCTCTACTATGTCGGCGGGGATATCAATTTGCTGCTCGGTGAAGTACTGACAGAGGTCAGCCAGGCGTCTGGTCTTTTCGGCCAGTTGCTGTTCGTTCGGTGTTAACTCCTGAATACACGCTTTGTACCCGAGCCGGTTGTCGATTGCTTCTGACGTGCTGCTGGACGCAGATCTGGTTGGCGCACCATCTGAAAGTTCTTTCGTCCGTTCTTTTTCTCTTTTGTCTTTTGGCATTTTCCTGTAAACCCCAACCGATCAATTCTTCAGGCTGGATCGGTCCTCAAACTGCGATTCCGCACCTGCTCTGCCTCAAGCTTGCGCCCGGCATCAGTCAACTGACGGCGAAGCTGCTTCTCCATTTCCTGAGAGTGGCTGAGTTGCTGCTCCAGAGCATTCACCTTGGTGACCAGTTCGACCTCAGGCTTGAATAACGAAATTTGACTGCCCGAAGCTGGCATTGTCGCGACCGAAGAACTTGATACCGTCGCGGTAGAAGATTGGCGATCGGGCATCGGCTTTGTGGCTTTCGTTTTCGATGAGGTGGGAGCGGCTGCCTGGCCATTGAGTGGCGGAGTTCGGTTAGCATGCGGCGTGCTATCCGCTGGTCTTGTTGGACTCGGCGGAGCTTGCTCCGACGCATGCTTCAAAGCAGATATCGATCCTGCCAGAGCCAGATTTCTTTCCGTGATCTGCCGTACTCGAGCGTCGGATCGCGCGAGGGACTGTTCCAACTGCGCGAGGATTTCCGCGGACATCCATTCCCGCCTGCGATGTACCCGATGCTGACAAACAACGATGGTGAACAGGCATCCCAACATCCCCAGGGCAACGACGTTTGACCAGAAGTAGGTCTTCATTACTGTCTCTTCGGCCAACGCTGCGCGGCCCTCGTCAAAACATGCTCCATAGTCCGTATCCCGGGGATTGATGCGCTTGAGGGTAAAGTCAAGGAAACCGCTTTGCTGCCTTTGCAAAATCAGATGACTTGCTGGTTCGCTGTTAGAGGAGCCGGCTTGAGCCAACGCAAATGGAGACGCGATCGCTATGATCAGCACGGCGGAAGCGATCGAGATTGGGCGTCTCACATCCATGTCAGCCTTCCGGTTCGGACTGACAATTGTCGATTTCGCTGTGCGAGGTCCCGATCCTTGAAACGCAAGTTCGCCCCGTCGAAGTGCGAAGGCGAATAGAGACGAGGATAGATTCTTGGCTCGTGTCCGGGGAACCGGTAACTCCGCGGTTGTCGTACATGAAGGTGAGAATGGAGCGTGCCTTGCACTGGATCCGTCATGAGGATCTCCATTTGCCCCACCGGCAGGTTCTTGATGTGCTCCTCCTGCGCGCGCGTGTCTTTGATATCGGTCTCACTGCCGAATCCGATCGGTTCGTACTGTTCCTGAAAGATGCCAGTGCGCCGAACGGTCAGAGTGCGACGCTTGCGTGGCACTCGGGCCGATGCCTTGAGGAAGTACTGCGTGGTTTCTTCGTCTCGCGTGTGCAAGACCATCGTAGTATTGGGCGCCGAGGAGACATCGTCCTTGAACCCACGGCCGACCTTTAGTAGCTGGGGCAGCGATTGCAATGCGAACAGAAACGCAGTGTTCGTGCCGCGAGCGGTCTGCAAGATCTGAGAGAAATTGGAATAAGCAAAGGGCGCAAACTCATCGAGGATTACGCTGACAATGGGCTGATGTTCACGTCGATGTACCTGAGAGTTCTCGTAGCGCTTGCCGAGAATGAGTTGCAGATTTTGGAGCAACATCCGGCCCAGTGCGGTAACGGCTTTGGAGTTCTTATTGGTGTTGAGAGAAACAAAAAGGATGAGCTCTTGGTCGATGACTTCGTCGAGTGACAGCAAGTCGTCGTAGGCCCCTGTTATCTGCGACAGGTCATCCGCTAGAAACGTCATCAATTCGTTGAGAAGGCCCTGAATCTTGGGAACACGTTCTCGATCCTGGAATGACTGCTGCAGGTTGCGGACCGACATTTCGAAATTCAAGCGCCGCTGCTCGCCTGCTTCCGAATCGGCATCCAGGCAGGATCGCGCGACTGCGATCTGTTCGTTCAGGACGCGGGGATCCAGTGCCAAAACCAGCACGTCATAAATGTTGAAGCCCTTTCGTGTGTGGGCCAGCACGCGTACCAGGTCGTTGAGATACGTCGCTTGATGTCCGTGGAAGAAGTCCTCCTTCAGATCGAAGGACTGGAAGACGAAGTTTGCGTGCTCCTGGTATAAATCGTGTTCGCTGAAGAGCGGATTGTATCGTGCGGAAATGTCAGGCCTGGATGGGTCGAGAATGCGCAACTGGTGCATTCTCCCGGCGCTCTCAATCGCCGGAAGAAGATCAGAGAAAAACTGGTGATCGGCTTTGCCGTCGAAGATGAGCATCGGAATCCGGTGTGGATGATGTGGCGGGCCAACCACCCGGAACAGATCCTGCGTAATGATGTTCTTGAGGAGTGTCGTTTTGCCCGAACCCGTCGCTCCGAGGACAATCGACTGCATCACGCGGGTGGAGTCGGACCAGAACCATGGCTCCCGATGTACGTTGTAGCCAAGCACAATGGACTTCTGCTCGCATGCCGTGGCAACCGAATTGCGATCCTTGGCCTGGCTGATAAATAAGGCTGGGTGGGGCCAGTTTGCTTCCTTTCGCCGGCGCAACGTGGCGAAATACCAGATGATGGAAGCGAGAGCGATTCCACCGTAAAGCGCATACAACGATAGCTCGATGAGTTGAGCCACACGGATGTGGAACCGCGCCCGAAGGACGTAATAGCCAAATGCCAGTACGAGGATGGCAACGACGGAGAGAACAAAGGCAAGACCTTCTTGCTGGTTGTAGTGGTAGGCGCGGCGGCCGAGTCGATACTCGTTGGAGTAGGTCATACCTGAACAAAACTAAAAAATAGAAACGTACCTCCCGCCATTAGAGCCATGACGGTCAGCAAAACCAGAACGCGATTGACCCGGACATTTCCTGTGTCCGTCTTCGGCTTCAGCGGGTCTGCGATCAAGCGCAGCAATAGCTCGCCGAATTGTTCGCGTTGATCCATCGCGTGGAACTCCCTCAACCGGGCTATCTGTCTCGCGACTTGGTCGATTTCCTTCATGCCTAAAATACAAACGTAGCTTTCACTCCATCGCCAAAAACCAACTGCACGATCGTGGGGGACTTCAGGTCCTGTCGAATCGGAACGACTCCTTGGGTCGTTTCTCCCGGATGAAGATCCTCCACTTCAGCCTCAGCGTTCGCCACGGGAAGCGCCAGCTCCTGCGTCTCGCCAAGCTGATCAAGCGCGGTTCGATCGAGTTGCGTGCGCGCCAGGCTCGCGAGGGCAATGGGCGAATCGGCAAGCTTTAGTTGATAAGCCTGTGGCACACTCGCGCGGTAGAAGAGGCCGCTATGGTTCTCAATCGTGTAGTGGACGTAGACAGTGCTTCGCGTACGAAACACCTGTTCGACGCGCACACTGACTTGCCCTTTCATCTTCCGGGGGTTTCGTTGTTTGATCTCCTCTGCCCCAAGAAGCGCGCGGGTTAACACCACATCAGCAAACTGGTCGGTGTCGCTGTCCACCGCAGGCTTGGCGGGCTGAGGAACCGGTTGGGCACTATCGATAGCGAAGTTCATGTCTTTTACCTCCTGGGCAATTTCGAGCTCGTAGGAGAATCGGCGAGAAGCGGTCCAAACGAATAAGTCCGTCGCGGCACCCGATTTGACCGGCTTGATGAAGACCTTGTTCGACTCTCGCTCGATCTGGAAATCTGAGCTGCCTGCGGCGGCCATCGTGACTGGCTCGTGAAATTCCAAAACGGTGAGGTGGTTCAACGCTGTTGAAACGTGGACGACAGCGTTCGGATTGGAAGGACCTGATTGCTGAGACGACGCGAGGATTGCACAGAAGCTATTTATAAGGATGAGCAAAAAAGATCGTTTCATAGCTCCTTCTTAAGGCATGAGCGGAATCCTTCCGGATTCCGCTCACGCGTTTGTGCCTCACATGACCCAGACCGCATCGCTCGCCTCTTCGTCGCTGAAGGTTGCCGCATTGAACTCGACCGCCTCATCGACAATTCCAGGTGGGGTTACACCTGCCGTTGCCTCTGATTCAGCGCGGGATTCGGTTGATATTTCTCCTGGGGCCTGCTCGGGGTTGTCATCGTCGAGGAGGATTTTGCCGCCCCTGTACTTGAACAAGAACGTGTGTTTTTGTCCTCCGCCTTTGAGGGGATCAACCAGGAAAGTTCGACCTGACGAGTCAGTACGAACGAGCCCGTCATAGAGCCTCGGGATGTGCACGCGAACCGGCTTGCCGCCGGTGCGTTCCGCAAGCTTCAGGATCAGCTCCTGCGGAAAAGCAAGAAAAAGAATCGAGCCGCTGGAGCGTTGGCCCGTGCAGACAATCCGGTTCAGCGCCTGCAGCCAGCCCATCCGATTCTCCGCCTTGTTCTGCGCCCAGATGCGAATGAACGCGAGAATCGCCTTCATCTCGTACCGGCCCCGCTCTTCATCCGCGCGACATGCGCCGTGTGCCTGGTTCATGGCAAACAGCTTCTGCCGGCGCAGCTCCTTGTCGGTACTCTGTCGTACTGTGTCCCATTCAGCCCTGCCTTTCTCCAGTTGCTCTTTGACTTGCTCCCTTCTTTCTACGATCTTGCCGATCAGCGCGGCATAAACCCGATTGACGAAACGGCAGTCTTCGAGCATCTCGCGGGTGACCTGCTCGCCGACCACGAGTGCCTTGAACGCCTCAATCGGAGCCTTGTTGATCAGCAGATCTTCAATCTGTTTGCGGACGTGGTTGTAGAGGTGGCCGACACGATCGGTGTTTTCCACCTCCAGGTGAATGGGTAGATCAGAAACCCTGCGCTCGTTCTTGTAACGAAGCCAGGGTGCCTGGTGAATCTGCTGGCGGATTTCGGCGACCAGTTTGAGATCGGGCTGGACCTGCCACTTGAGGCTGTCCAGGGCCTTCTGGAGTTCGAGTGCCAACTCCGCGGCAAGCTCTCCGTGACCTGCTGCGCGGCAAGAGGTCATCAGATCGGTGATCGAGCCGATGTGATTTCCCCGCGCCTTCATGGCCACGTGCTCCAGATTGAACCAGGGATCACGGGCCTTGCTGGCCTTGTTTTTCCCTGATTGCTGGCCCTGACCTCGCAAAAACCGATCCTTCACGAACCGTGGGAATCGGTCTTCTTCGACCACGCAAACCCAGTCGAAGTCAAAATCGCCACCATTTTTCTTTGCCGTTTCCGAATGCAGGACATAGGTGCCCTCCAACCGAAGCTGCCGTCGAATCAGCTCACGAGTTTCGGAATCGGTGAGCTCTGAGTCATTTCGGCAAAGATCGCTGTGGAGTTGCGCTGTGATCTCATCGTCCGAGAGATTTCCGAACGGTAGGAGATCTTCAACCATTCGTATCGGATAGCGGACACACAGGCCGCGTTTCGAGTGCAGCGGAAAGATGGCTTTGTGCTCAGGAATCCAGTCAGCTCCTGAAAACACTTTGCCATTTTTCAGGAAAAGATAACCGTCATCCATCAAAGCAAATGCAGGAAGACGGAAGCCTCCTCCGGTCGCTGCCTTGAATGCCCAGCGCGCTAGCAGTTTGTTCAGTTGATTGTTGACATAGGGATGACGGACGATCTCGCCGCTGGCGTCGGCCAAAAGCAGCCCTTCAACGACCCGGAATTCCTCGTTCTCGGGCTCGACTCCATCCGGCAAAGCTTTGTCGGGATGGTGGCCGAGGATCTCCAGCAGATCCTCGTAGCGGCCCTCGCCTACCGCCTCACTCAGCTTGCCCACTTGCTTCATCGCCAGTGGTAAAATCTCCAGCTGAATTGAGTCTTCAGGAGCATGCTCGAGCAGCGTGTAACTGGACTCAAACTCGAGCTGGCGGGAGAATTCGCGGACGCCTACCACGGTCATACCGCGAAATCTTCTGCCCGGCCCGACGATTGAATACATTACCGCCGGCATCTTCAGTCCTGGTTTGACCGCGCTTTCCGGCAATACAAAATCCACCTCCAGCGCGTCGGCAACATCATCCTCCATGATTTTGAATGCGCCTTTCGCCTGCGTTTCGGCAAAGGCCATGCGGAATTGGTAGAAGCGTCCTTCGGGAAGGTGTTTCCCGGCAATTTCCCGTTTCGCGTCTTCGCGAAGGACGAACCGCTGCTTCTCGTCCAGATCTTCATCGCGTGGGCCGGCATGGCGCTCGCGACGAAGTCTTTCCACCTGGTGCGAGAGTATTTCGTCATTGTGCTTTTGTTGGAGACGCCGGAACACCGATCGCCGAATCCAGCCTCGGCAATCGTTGGTCCCGAGGTTCCTGTCGGGTACCACGAGCACGCACACATCGGGTTCCTCCATCATTACCTTGCAGGGCGAAACGAGGATCCCGAAGTAAACAATCGCCGCTTGCGGCCAGTGCTGGAACCGCTCGGCAATCGCTCTGCTGTGCTCCCAGTCCACAAAATAGAATTTGCCTTTTTTTGCGGAGCCGCTGGCGCCGACTAATTTGTAGTGAGTCCCGTTCCAGACGAGCCTTGCCAAAGCGTTCTCGACCTGCGCTTCCTCGTAATCGTCGAGAGGCTCGGTAGGCACATTTACGCTGGCTACCTTGATTCCGGGATAGAGCACGCTGAGCAGCGTGTTCTTGAGTGGTTCAAGATCATGCAACCGCGGCGCTACTCGCCCGTTGCGGTCGATCTCGAGGTTCTGGAGTTGGTCGGCCGGGATTCTGTAATTGTTCGTCGTCGTATTCTTCGTCATGTTTATTCTCCTTGACTGTTCGTTTTCCTGGGAAACCAGGATCGAGTTAAGGAGTGTGCGCGACCGCACGCTTCTATGCTCTTTACCTGGCCTCCGTTTCGGATTTACTGGGCCAGGCTTCAAGTGAATGAAGCGCCGGTCAGCACAGTCCCCGCATCAAGCCGCGGGGGGCTCAAAGGACCAAAATCAACGTCTTGGTCACCTGAGAACTGCTCGTGCTGATCTCATCGAACTTGTGTTTAAGCCGTTTTCTGGGAGATCGCCTGTTTCACGATCACAGGATTTCCGCCATTCACCTCCGGAACTGCTTTCCAAGCTGTCACTGTGTAAAACGGCTGGCCGCTTCTGAATGCCTCGATCAATGCCTCCCCTTCGCTCGCCATTTCCTGGCCGAGTTCCGGTTTTGCCGGGGACGATCCGGGTTTCACCAAAAAATAGCGAGGGTCTGCGTCATTGCCATTCCGGCGCCTTCTCTGCGCGATGCCACTATCGGTTTTCGTCGCAGCCGGCCGTTCCGTCGCCTCTGTAGTCCCTTTACTCTCCATATTCCAGCTCCTTGCCAGAGCTATCGGAGGCCCAAGTCCGCCTGTTGCAGTACCCAGTCGCGTTTCTCGCCTTCGATCGCCCGTTCCCAGTACTCTCCGATCAGCAGCCCACTCGCGTTTTCCTCGGACCGTCTCTCAACCAGCAGTCTCACGTGAAATTCGCTCACCACCTTGTCGATGGTTTCGTTGTGTTCGTGAATGTGGTGGACCTCTTTGACTCCGAATGCGGTATACGTGAGTGGATCGTCTTTCGAGGCTTCGAGCGAACGTATCTGAAATTCCGAGGTTGTCTGATCGTCTTCGATCTTTCCGATGAAGTCATCCTTCTGCATGCCGGCGTAGGTGGTACGCCGTAAGTTGGCCGTCATCATGTTCAGACTGTCAGCCCAGTTGCGGCTCACATTCGTCGGCGAAAAGTTCAGATAGCGTTCCAGGAACAAGCGCACAAATGCTCGTCTCTCAAACTCGCTTGGCTCCGATCCCGGGCCTTGCGTCATTGAAATGCCCGGTTCTGTTGCACCCAGGACCGTTGCCAGTCCGTTCTCATCCACACGAATGACTGTGGGAGGCTGCAGGCGAACATAGACGGCGAAAGCCAGCGCCAACATCGCTATTGGAACGCACAAGAACGCCAGCACCATCGCCCGGTTGGCATAGGCGCGCAGGATCCCATCATGCTCGTAATAGCGGCTGTATCGAACCTTCTCCGGTGCATCGACTTCTTTAGACGGTTTTTTCTTTTTCAACCACATGCTCGTTTCCTGATAAATTCTCAAACCACAATCAGCGGTTTCGGCCAAACAAACGACCGAAAAACCTTCCGATATAAAAGAAGATCAGAGTCGTGATGCTGTACGGTCGGAACTTGGTGCCTTGCGGTTCCCAAATTGGCGGCTGCCTCCACATAGAAACCTCCTCTGCCAGAGCTAGTTGTTCTCGGCATTGTTCCTTCCCGCAGCTCTTCCGAGCGCTCTGCCCACATTAAAACTGACGACTTGGGTTACCGAGTGGGGTCGATAACTGGATCCACGGCTTGTGCTGCCCGATACGGCAGCGGCGACATCTCGGTTACCAGAGCTTTCGTTGCCGCCTGTGGCCGTCGGAATGACTGGGCTGCTGTTGCTGTTCATCGCGCTCGCAACTCCGGAGCGAATGAAATCGGGCATCGAGGGCACAGGGGGTGCCGAAGACGACGCCAAGAGAGTAGAGGTGGACGAAGTGCTCACACCGCCCGAAGCTGAAGCGCCGGCGGACGACGGACCCACTCCCGCCGCAAACCCACTGACTCCAGCCAAAGCGGCACCGGCCGCCACCCCTCCTGCTCTCACTAGCGCAAAGGCGGTTGACCCGACATCGCCTGAGATGATCCTTTTCGCGATCAAGGGAATTAGCGCGATGGCCAGCGCGTAGAAGATACTGACGAGTCCAAGCATGACCGAGTCCCCCGTTCCCTTCAGAAAACCGAGGAATCCATTGCCCAGAATGTTGTTAACCTGGTTGACCTGAATGGCGGTGATGAGTGCGCCGAATACAGCATAGAGAATTCCCCAGGCATTCCAGATCATGACATTGACCGCATACACCTTCCCCAGCTGGCCAACCCCAGAAATGGGAATGAGCGCAAGTACGAGAGGGCCGACCACGTAGAGCACCGCGCCAAATAAGGTGTAGAAGAAACAGAACACGATCATCGCTAGGGCATAAAGAAGATAAGCAACCACGAGCAGAACGACCGTGATTGTAGCGGCCGCATCGCCCGTGATGATGTCTGTGAGGGTCAACGATGGGTTGTTGGCGAACTGTTGCTGAAGTTGCCCCATCCAGCTCTGAAACATATCTCCCGCGCCGGAACTGCTGCCGATGAAATTAGCCACCGTATTGAAGGAGCCGTTGACGCCGCGAAACACCGTCGCCCAGTTGGACACGATCATGGCAACTATCAGATACTTGACGGCCGTTCCCGCGAGCGCCTGCAAATCGCCTCCGCGAAATGCCGCCTGGTAGAGGCCGATCAGAAATCCAATCAACAGGATCGCGAATGCGAAGTTCGTGACCGTCGAGATGATGGCGGTTCCGTCAATCCCGGCTAGCGCCGTGTTCAGCAGTTGCTGGAAATAAAACACGGCTACTGGACCCCCTGCTGCAAGACCTGGTTGCCAGTAGACTGAAGAGTCGCCGTATGAGAAGCGCTGAACTTAAGCTGGCCGCTCGAGTTGGCCAACTCGATGGAACGCACGCGTACCAGTTCCGCCATCGCGGATTGGGTATATGCGTTCGCTCGCACCAGCCATGCCGCCGTCTCGGCTTCCAAAATGGTCGAAGTGCCGGGCGCGGTAGTTTGCAATTGCTGATTGATCTGTTCCGCCGCCTGAAGCTCTAGGTTGGCCAACGCATCGATTTCGACTGCCTTCTTCATGGCGGCTTGCGCTTCGGCATCAGTCATATCGACCAGATTCCGCACCTGTTGCGGCGCGCTCGCTGGCGCCATCACGGAGCCGTACAAGGAGTAGTAGTTGCTCGTGATCTGTGGCATTGCGCCTGGATTCCCTGAGAGCAGACTCTGCTCAAGCATTTGCGGGATGGGCAGAGTGGCGCTCGCTACCGGCAGCTGGAAGAGCTGGCGCATCTGAACAAATTGGCCCTCGAATTGGACAGCCATGTTTCTGGCTTGATTAATCGCAGCCAACGGAAACACCACTTGCTGCTCGAAATTTGCTGATTGCTGTTGACTCTGCTGAATAGAACCCAGCGGCGTAGCTACGGAGTTTCTGAGCAGGCCCGAAATTGTGTTGAGCCCGATCTGCATCATCGCGCAGCACGGATCAAGCCCGAGTTGGCTGCGGGCCTTACTGGGCAGCAGCGTAATTACCACAACGAGACCGCATGCCACAGCCACTGCGTTGCGGAGGACCTTCCCAAGACGAGAGAGTGCCGTCGTTTTCATTCTGCGAACTCCTTAGGGATGAGTTAGAACTTGCTGGATCTGCTTCTGCAGATTTTGCGTCGCCACCGATCTTTGCTTGAGCAGAGCATTCTGGTGCGCCAGCTTCGTTGCTTCCTGGCGTAGTTGAGCGGCGAGCATCTTCGCCAGTTGTGCTTGAGTTTCAAGATCGGCGACGCGAGCCTGAGCGGTTACCATAGCGGCCGATCCGGGTGCCGCGGCCATCGCTTGCTGTTCAAGAGAATCAGCCATAGTCAACATACTCTGGCTGGTTTGGTCGGACACTATGGCCATCTTCAGCGAATCCATCGACATCGCATCGTCAATGTCCATGAGGTTGCGCTGCACGGGCTGCGCACTTCCAGACAGCGAAACCGGCTGATAGATCTGCGTATAGATCGAGGGAATCTGGCCCATGGAACCCGACTGGGCGCTTCGGAACACGGACTCCAACTGCATGGGGAGAGCGAGTGTCGCGCTATTGTTCTTGAGGCCTTCAATCTGGGACATCAGGCCGGTGTAGTGTGCCCGGGTTGCACTGACAAAGGATCTGGCCTGATTGATCAAAGCCAGGGGCCAGATGATCTGCTGGCGAAAATTGTTCACCGCCGCACTCACCTTCCGCATTTCGCTCAATGCGTCACCAATCGGGCCTTGGAGAGTGCCGGTGACGGTGTGAAGCAGCAACAGAATGTCTCCGATACCTTGAGCGCGCGTGTTCGCGGGAATTAGGCACAAGCTGATTACAGCCACGAACAGCCATCGCCTGCTGCGGCTTAATCGGTGTTGAAAGTTGCGAAGGAACTCCAAAGTCTTGGTTTTCATAGGTGTGTACCTCTTGCGACTTCTCCTGAGATTTCTTCGGGAAGTGGATCGACGTCAGCCAGTCCTGCTGGGAACTTCTCGGCCAGTTCACGGTAGGCTTCCATCAAAGGCACCGATTTCCGTCGCTCCAGCCACCACGACCGATACACGCGTTCCCGCGCATAGGTCGTCATGATCCAATAGTCGACCGTAGTCGGTGACATCCGGATTGTGTGCGTGGTGTCGGCCTTCTCACCGATCACGATGAGGGCATCGGAACTCTTACCTTTGATCGGTGCACTGAAATGTTTGATCTGGTTCAGAGCGGTTTCGTTCAGGTGCAGGTGCTCCCGTAGGGCGGTCATGTCGCCCGGCTGCTGGCCGATGATCTTGGTGGTCGAGTTCTTCACAATGCCCGCTCCGTGCGGTCTGGGCTTCGATTCGGTCCCCACAAAGTCTTCCGCAGTTTGGCTCATTCCCCAGACGCTGGCGTTACGCTTGCGCGCCGTACGAAACAGCTGGACCACTTCGGGTGCCAGCACCGGGGAATCAAGCAGGAACCAGCATTCATCAAGAACGGTGATACTCCGTCTACCCGCCTTGCCTGCCGCCCGCTGTGCGGTGGCGTGAGCAATGAGGAGGCTCATTGCCGTTTCGAGCCGTTGGTCATCGCTCAATTGCTCCACGTTGAAGAACAACCAGGGATTGTCGAGTGAGATCGTTGTGGCGCGGTCGAACAGCTTCGAATACACCCCCCTTTCGCCGGTCCAGCTTCGCAACTTGATCGCTGCCAGATGAGCCTCGTCCATCACGCGTTGATTCTTTTCCTCGTCACGCCACTGTGAGAGTTCGTCGCGAAGGTCGGAGAATGTTGGAATGGGAGACGACGGGCGGATCCCGGCCCTCTTATACGTCCGAAGCACGGCCTCGGTGATGAGGTTGTCAAGAAGTTGGGTGTCTTCGGCTCCCCCTTCGCCGAGCATATGGCGCGTGAGGTTCTTCAGAAACGCGACTTGATCCTTGCTTGGTTCTCTTTCCCCTTCTGACAAATCCCATGGGTTAATTGTTTGTTCGCTATCGAGCGACATAGTGATCATCCGACCACCCATCAGTTCGACCAGGGGACGATACGAGTCGCCGCGCTCAAGGATCGAAATCAATGGATTACTTCTAGCGGCCATGAGAAGAAACTGCTGTACCATGACGGTCTTGCCGCCGCCAGTTTTCGCCATCACCAGCATGTTTGCGTCGCTCAAGCCGGGATCGAAGGGCGAGAAGGGGATCAGCTGGCGATACGGAGTTTCAAGCAGGAACAATGGTGACCGTGGTGTGCCGCGCCAAGGCGTCTCGACCGGCACCAGATCCGCCGCATTCGAGGTAAGTAAGTCTTGGTCTCGCTTGTCAGGCTCCGCCATGGCCGGAAGTGAACTGAAAAACAGGCGCTTTTTGGCCAACGACTCCGTCACAGCCCTGGCGCCGTTCATGCGCGAAATTGCGTAGAGAAGTTGTTGGCGCCGGTTGTCGATGGTTCGCTCTGCCTGTTCCAATTCCGCTGTCGTTATGGCTGGGTGAGAAGTCCGCGTTCCGATGACCAAGCTCAGCTTCGCTGTCTTGACCGAACTCGAGATAATGTCCTGCTGCACCCTGACCAGCTGGCCTTCGGCGACCTGGGCTTCCACGTTGGTCCGAATTCCGCCATTCGAGTCGCGTTGCACAGCCTGCATCTTGCGCAACCGGCTCTTGTAGCCTTTGAGCACTTTCGCCTGATCAGGAATGGTGATCTGCGTGTTGACAATGATCGGGAAATCGAGACCGACCAACTCTCTCAAGATTCCGGGGAACGTGGCATCCGGGAGCTCTTTTAGACTTACAAAGGAATAGAGAACTCCACCGACATTCAAGTAGGAGTCCGTCTCATCCGCGATGCTGGTGTCGACAATCTGCTCGCGGGCACTCCGGTATTCCCCTTGCTCCTCACCCCGCCTGTACGGCCGATGATCGGGAGACAATGGATTGAGCGCTCGTTTCGCCTCTAGAAACAACTCATCGTCGGTCAATCGGCGCGCGCCGAGTTCTGCGGCTTCAAGCGTCGTTTCTAGCCCGCGCAGCAAACTTTCAAATTCTGCCAGTAATTGCTGATGCTCCCGAGCGCTGCGCTCGATACATTTCCGGGCCGAAAAGCTGAAAGGACTGCCCGTGGGTTTGAGCGGCTTACCCGCAATGCGACGATGTACGACTGGGTCCCAGATGAAGTACACGTGCAACAGAGGCTGCATGTAGTGGCCGTCCGCCTCCTTCGCGCTCCATCGTTCGACGCGCACTTCATCGAGTGCAATTGCTTCAGGCCGTTCTGATTGCTGGGTCTCGACATAATGCTTAAGCAGGCCTCCGAGGTCTTCCACCACTTCGTAGCGGAACTGCACTCTCATACTCTGTTCCGGCAGAGAGCGCAGCAGCGCCTCCAGCATCAACTTGCCGCGGTCTCGGCCTTCGTCGCTCGCGAAATACGATGCCAATCCCCTCAACTCGTAGCCTGCAACAAAAGCGCCATTCGTGCGAACGACAATATTGTCCAGGTAGTCGCGGACCGGAAGTTGCTCGCACAATGCCGGATCGTGGAGCTTTCGCTGGTGTTGTTCAAGAGTCATCGGCACTGCTATTCCTCCCTCACATACGCAGAACGGATTTCGCGGTCGCGTGCCACGGCGCAGTAGGCATGCGGTTTCAGGTACCAGAAGGCAAGATCGCGAACGTAGCCCCGGGGCTTGCCATACTTGAAGGCCATGAGCACAGGAACCATCAGTAGCGGCACGCCATACTGGAGGACGAGATTCGTTGGCATTCCAGCGATCTCACCGCCCACAAAATGACCAAGGACATTCATGATGGCTGCGGCGCCCAGCACGATGAAGAGATCTTCGAACTCAAGCAGCATGAAGGTCACTCGCGTCTGTAGGTTGCGGTTCACGGGTGTCACTTGCAATGGCATCTCGTACCTCCTTCTAACGAACTCCAGCCGTTCCGTGTTGAATCCAGAACTCTCCCAAACGCAACAGCCCCGACAAGCTAAAGCAGCACATCGCCGAGATGAGGTTGCGGACCCACGCCTCGCCGATCGTCATGCGTTCCAGTAAACCTGCGAAGTGCGCAACCGCGAGCACCACCTGTCCTGCGCCATAGAGCGGCAACAAAACGTTGCCAACCCAGTTCACCAGCGTCAGCACGGAGATCCAGTAACGGTCTGGGTTGTTCCAACCCGCCTGGTTGCTGAAGGACTCCATCGCGCGCAACAACCCGGAGCACATCAGCGAAGCCAGTGCCGCGTACCCGAGGTGTGAGTACGGGTGGCCCTTGCTGAAGCGGTAGATCGCTGCGGCCGCGAATAAACCGGCCATGGTCGGCATGATGACGTTGCCCAGCCAATTCGTCAGGTTAAGCAACCCGTTTGACAGATTCACAGAGTCACCTCCAATCCTCATCAGCCGGCCATGGCCTGTATCAGCCGCCAGATAGCCGAAACACTCAAGAACGCCAATCCTGATCCCACCAGCGGCATGAAAGGCCGATGGCGGGCATAGTTGAAGATTGCTCCCACGATGGCCAAACCCGCTGCCTCTGGCAGGATGGTCCCAGCAAGGAAGTTCCACGCCGAGGTCAGCATGTCCGTAGTGGCGAACTCCGATCCGCTGTTCCAGCTCTGCATGAGCTGGACAGTCCCAGAAACGGACAACAGAAAGAGCCCCGCAACGACGGATGGCAGCGGGCTCTGCCCTTCGGCTGCATCTAGCGCCGCCTTCAACACGCAGAATGCGGCTAGCACGGGAATCAGTTTGGCAACCACGACGTTCGAAACAAAACCGCTGAAGCTCGTCTGCAAGCTCACCACCCACGCACTGCCGATGCTTCCGCCTTGCGCCGGCATCGTGATCCCCTGCGCCGCAAACCACGAGAGGAACTGCGGCAGCGTCAATAGAATCACCGACCACAACACCCATCTCTGGAACTTGCCCCCTGTCTGGAAGTTCACGCCGCCTTCCTGCCGCAACGCGATTCCAGCCAGGACCATCGTGCAAATGGCAGCCGGAACTGCCAGGTCGAATAGCAGTGTCAGCAGATCGACGATGATTTGGGGCAAAGTCATTGCCTGAGCACCCACAGTGAGTGTCCCTACTGCACGCCGGCGGTACCGTTCTGAATCCAGAACTCAATCAGGCGGGTCAGACCGGAGATCACGAGCAGTCCGCCGGCTGTGACAGCCCAGCGTGCCACGCCACGGCCTTGCGAATAGGAGACAACGGCCATGACCACCGCCAGCGCCGCTCCCACGGGAGAGATCACGTTGCCGACCCAGTTCACGAGATTGAGAACTGTGCCTTCGGGTTGAGCAGCGGTTTGCCCCTGTACGGCTTGGCCCGTTGCCGGTTGCGTGCCGAGGTTCTGGGCATAACTCACCAGCGGAACGAGTTGAAGCGAGGCGATAGCCAAGAGAGCGGCAAGCGCCAATCGATGCCGCAGGTTTCCAAAACTAGCCGATCTCATATGCTCCTCTTCTGCGACTTCGGTCTAACCTCCCTGTCGCAGCGGGGAACATAAGGGCGTTTCAAATTTCGGGCAAGTCGGGAAAGTCTGAAAGTCTTCCTCGGGAAGGCACCGAGAGGTAAGGAAAAGAGCGACGGGCCTCGGGAGGTCGAGCGAATCCCCGTCGTTGGTCGATTTCAAGAGCGGAAAGTTTGGAAGAGTGTTGCTTACGCGAGGGCTACAGCAAAGCGTTGTGAGATGAATAAATGTTCGAGTTTGGTGCATCTCACATGGACTCGCCAGCCGGGAATGCGCGATGTCCGATGTGCGAGACGGTGTGATCAGGAGCGACCCAACTTCGATCGCGGCACAGTTCGAATTCAAAAAACTCCGATGAATTACGCCGGGCCGTACGTCGGCTGAAGGAAATGCTAAAACGGGAAGAAATCAAGATTCCAGAAGCTGAAGAATACGGTTGATCCGGGGGGTTAAGATTTTTGATGCCCAAATTATTCCTCCTCCCCAGCCGAACGCGATTTCGCGATGATCCGGTCGTGCGCCAGGAGGACCGATGGAGCGATTCAGTAAATGGCGTTTGATGGCCAAGATTTTGGCGGTGGAGATTGCCGCGACCGCACTGTTTTTGTTGGCTGTTTATGTGTTGGTAAGACAGGAGGCTGCAATCTTATTAGAGTCGAATCGTAAGTCTCGTATAATGTGTCAGATAGGGGTCGCATTGGGCGGTATTTTATAGCGTCAATATAGTTCCATTATGGAACTATATTGACAAATCATTTATTGCGGATGAGACTGGTGTTCATGCGAAGTCGCATCGACGAACTTCTGGCGATTGCGGAAAACAATGACGGTTTCGTGACCGCAAGCCAGGCGCGCGCGATCGGAATCAAGGACTCAGTTGTAGCGCGCCTGACGCAACGAGGAAAACTCCAGCGCGTCGCACGAGGGGTCTACCGCATTCCTTATTTTCCCTCGGACCGATTCGGCCAGTACCGGGAAGCGGTGCTCTGGGCAAGGGCTGACAGCGGACCGGAAAAAATAGCCTTGTCCTACGAAACTGCCCTGGCGGTTTACGGGATTTCCGATGCGAATCCGTCGCGGGTGCACATCACTGTGCCGAAGACTACTCGCCTCCGACGTCACCGTCCGAAGTGGGTGGAGATTCATCGCGCTGATCTGCGCCCCTCGGACATCGAAACTCGCGAAGGGCTCCCCGTTACTACCGTTGAAAAAACAATACTGCAGATTGTGGAGGAAACCGGCCGTCTGGGGTTGGCACGAGGAGCTTTGCAAGATGCGCGCAAAGAGGGTTACATCACATCCGACAAGGCCCGTGTCCTCACGCTCTATCTCGACCGATACGCACAGGCAAGCGGGGGTCGAAAAGCAAAGACGGTCAAAGCCAAAACATGACAGCGAAACCAGCGGAACGCTTGGAAAAGACACTTGCGCGTGTGGCGCGTGAGCACGGTCTCGATCAGGAGCGCCTGCGCCGCTGGGTCTCGTTCTTGGCGCTGTGCGGAGTTTTGGAGTGCGCCATGGAAAAAGGCACGATAGATATTTATTACCTTAAGGGCGGCGTGGCCATGGAGCTGCGCTACGCACGCGCGGCGCGTACCACCAAGGACTTCGATCTCGGCCTGACTGGTAACCGACCAGAACGTCTTCGCCGGCTTGCGCAAGTTTTGCAACTCCCGTTTGACGATTTCACATTCCGCTTAAAGGCCGGACAACATGAGATGGATCTCGCGGACACAATCCGCGTCGAAGTCGCCATTGAATACAGAGGCCGAGCATGGCAGACGATTGCAGTCGACCTTGGTCCCGGTGAGGCCCAAGAGGTCGACGTGATCGCGCCCGCAATCGAGGGCGTGGCAGAAATGGGGATCCCTGTCACTCCGCAAGTACGTTGTCTGGGAATCAACGAGCAGGTGGCGCAGAAGCTTCATGCCTGTACCGGACCTCACAAGGAAGGCCGCGCACGCGACGTACTCGATATTCTGGTCGTGGATATGCTTGGCCAGATCGACCGTGTGCGCGCACGCACCGCGGCGGTGAGGATTTTTGCAGAAAGAAGCACACATGTTTTTCCTCCGGACACCGCGATTCCGCCAGAGTGGAATGCCGAACTCAAAACGCTGGCAGCGGAATTGGGATACCGCACGACGGACGCAAAAGAAATTCAAAAGAAGTTCAGCGACCTCATTGCCGCAATAGCCGGCGCCTGACACAGGTGACGGCCAGGATTCGTAAGGGGTCCGGGGGCGGCCACATCGGATTCGTCGAACCTCGTTACTGCGGGGATGGATTACCGGTTGCTGGTGACTGATTCAACTCCTGCTGCAGCTGGAGCATTTGCCGCAGCTGATCAGCATTGAACGACGAACTGGACGTCGATGGATTCCGAGGTCCCGCCCGCGCCAATGGTTGACTGGACTTGGACGTTTGTTGAACCACAACGTAGATTGGTATCCCAGCCGGAACGGTCACTACGCTCTGTTGGTTCACCGCTATCCTGGAAATTTCTTTGTCGCCGGTTTCGCCAAGGTTACTGGAAAGGCGTTCTCGCATGAGGTCTGACTCACTGAGTGGCTGATTCAGACTCCCTTGCCCGAGGAACAAGGAGCCGGCCTGACCGATTCCGGATAGCGATCGGACAAGAACATTCTTTCCTGTATTCTTGCCTTCAACTCTTCCTTTCAGCGGCCGCAGATCCAAACCTGTTGCAGCAGCCTCGATGGGAACGGACGCTCCGTCCGGCATCAGCAGAGAATCGAATTGGAGGTCAACATACCCTGCACGGTTTGCGTCTCGGATATGACCTACGGCCTTGGCCCCCGCCGGAATAATGATTTCTCCGTTTTGTTCGTAGTTGTACTCAATCACTGCCAGAACCGGCGCCTGAACAGCCGTGCTGGCCACTGAATCTAAGCGTGCCCGCAGGCGCGTGCCTGTAGCTAAGCCCAAGCCCATTTCAGGCGTTGCTTCATTCGCGATTTGGGCGCCCGCGGGACTGGCCGAAACCTTGCGTACATACAGGAGTGATGGCTTTTCCATCGCCTCGCGCTCAGCCTTATCCACATCGGTTTCACCAGCACTCGCGCCTGCTGGGTATGGCGGGGCTTGCCATTTGTCTTCAAAGCGGGGTATCGAAGCCAATGTCCCAGCCTCTTTGGGCTGAGCTGCCTGCGAAGTATTTGCTGTCGATCGAATTACGGTCCTTTGCAGGTCGCGTTCGTTGAGAAATCCAGGGTGCGCTTCCTTCGCTGCCGGGCGCCCGGAGTCGGTGATCGGAAATAGGCTTTTTTCCTCGCTCTCGTTCATCACTTCTGTGGATGACGCGTCCCTAGTCCCGCTTTGGTTCTTCGTTTTATGCGGCGCGCTCCGATGGGGCATGGAGACGGCAACGAAGATCAGGAGTGCCGTCACGACCGCGCCTGCAGCCACGATGATGAAACGGTTTTGTTGGAATTGCTGCTTCGCTCTTTGCTTGCCTCGGGTCGCAGCCTCTGGTAAAGGGTCCGGCTGGAGCGGGGGGATCGAAACGTCATCAAGAACTTCAGTCGCACTGGGGCTTTCGATCAAACCGGTGTGCCCTCTGTCGCTACGTCCATTTTGGCTATTCACTTTCCACCTCCAGCAACCGGAGCAACGAAGGCAATGGGCGCCAACACCGGACGGTCGACCTCCTCGGCTTGCGCAACAGCCAGCAACAGGTGTTCGCTTGATTCCTTGAAGCTTGGCCTTTCGAAAAGGACCATTCCATCAGCTTTCGTACCCGGTGCCAGTTTGCGTGTGGTGATCCAGTAGTCCTTGATTGCAACCGGCTCCGCCTTGATTGCTTTCCGATGCTTATCTTTCGATGTCCCAGCGAGCTGTATCTGGGGCGGGAGAATCTCAATCGTCCGTGAGGAAGCATTCAGTACTGCGAAAGACACTGCCATCTCCTGCCCTTTCTCTCTCGTCGGTCCGACAGATACCCGCAGGAGCTTTCCTTCCCAGTGCGGATTCTCGGATCGTTCCGACTTCAGCAGTTGCTGCTCTTCCTTTGCGGCATTGGATAGAGGAGGGTTAGCGGGCGGGTCTCCTGACGCGAGCGCCTGCGTGTCGCCCACCACAAAGCTGGAATGATTCGAAGTAATCAAGAAGCTGTGCGGACGCTCGTAGTTGAGGACGTAATCGACCACTTCACTCGGGTCCGATCTTCCAGTGCTCACCAAGCTCAGGGGGATTCCCCGACCGCTTCTAGTTGTGATCAAAGCGTTGGTTTGAGCTGGTTTCGCCGTCGTGGCCTTAAAGAACACCAGCTGCGGCTCTGCTTCGGAGTGCTCAGCCTTGAAGGACCCCGGATCGCCCAGCACGACCGAACTGACTTCTTCCAGCACCCGCACTGAGCTAACGTATCCCGGCCGCAGATGCAGGACCAAGACCTGAGCCGGGTCGACACTTAAACTTAAAATTCGCGCTTGCGGCAATTCGCTTTGCCCTGCGGCCAGATTGAAAGGCACCAAACCGATCGTTATTAAATGCACCAAACTCAAACATTTGTTCATCTCACATCTCTTTTCTCATTCGCGTTCGTTGCTTTTCAGGTTCAGTCTTGTTTCGCGAAGATAAGTTGTTCTAACGCTTTCGACATAGGCGACAACGTCCGGGTTTCCGTAGCCAAGACCTCTCCTGCCAATACGGCCTTCACCGGCGTAGTAAGCGGCAACTACAAGTCTGAAGTCGTTGTGAAATCGCTCGATAAGCCAGGCAAGATCGCGCACACCCGCAGAGATGTTTTGATCGGGATTGCACCGGTCGGCCACACCCAGGCTTTGCGCCGTCGCAGGCATCAACTGCATGAGTCCGACAGCGCCCTTGGAAGAAACAGCGCAGGGCCGCCAATTCGATTCTTGTTTGACGATGGCGCGAACCAGTGCAATCGGCACTCGGTAGTGTTTCGCATACGCCTCCACGTAATACTCCGCTTCCATTTGCTTCGTGGATCGAGCAGATTGCGCCGGAGAGGTCGAGGCGGCACATAAAACCATGATGAGCAGGGCTTTCATGCTGCCGTGCCTCGCAAGGCTTCGGCGCTATATTGCTGGGCATCGAAAATGAGACTGGCAAAGCCATCTCGCAGCAGTAATTTGCGTCGGTCCGCCTCAGTTTTAGCAATTAAGGGCAGGAGAATGTCTCTCATTTCCGCCGTAATTTGTTCCGTTTCGAGAACTCTGAGTGCCTGTGCAAGGTCCAGAATCTCGGAAACCGAGGGCGGTTTCTCGAGACTCCATCCCCGCAGCGCTTTTGCGAGGCCAGCCATGCCGGCATGGAATTCGCGGCTCGAGTCGGGGGTTCTCAGCGCAACAATTTCCGCTTCTCGTTCCGCACTGGGGTGTTCTACTCGTAGATAAAAGCTGCGACGACGCAGTGGATCGCCGATGCGTCGTTCTTCGTTGGAGGTCAAGACAACGAACGGAATGCTCTTGGCTCGGATTGTGCCGAGCTTTGGAATGCTAAGTGTCCAGGCGCTCAGGAGTTCTAACAACATTGCTTCAAACGCATGGTCTACTTTGTCGAGCTCATCGATCAGTAAGACGCAAGGCTTTTCGTATTCAAGCGAACTCAGCAAAGGACCCGCGCTGAAGAATCTCCGCCCATGCAAAGCGGTCTCGAGTGACTCCCAATCGACGCTGTCGGACTTCGCCTTCAGCTCCACACAAAGTCTCTGCAGCGACTCGTCGAACTTCCCGATGGCCTTTTCCTCGTTGATGCCCTCGTAGCACTGCAAACGCTCAACGGTTGTGTTTGCGGCTTCCGCAACCGCATAAGCCAGCTGCGTCTTTCCGCTGCCTGCGGGCCCTTCTAACAGAAGTGGTTTGTGCAGCTTTGCCGAAAGGTAAACGGTTGTCGTGGCTACGGAATCGGCAATATACCCAGTGGCACGAAGTCTTTCACCAAGCTCCCCCAGCGATGAGAACACGAGGACTCCTCAGTCCAAGAATCAATCCGCAGCAGCCGGAAGCTAACCGTGATGCAGATTTCGGTCAAATCGACTCTCCCACATAGCTCGTTCCAGTGCTTTGCCCGAAAAAATCGCTTGATGTAAAAGCATCCCAACGACACTTACCGGCTTGATGCAACAGGAGTACCGGGATGGCAGCCATCCAGCATCCACAGCTTTCGATCGTGTCCAGCCAAGATCATGCGGAGACAACCGACTCCCCATCCGATTTCCCGATGAACGTGAAGGAGGCGGCAAAATTTCTTGGAGTAAGTCCACAGACTGTGTATCTTTGGGTGGAACGAAAGCAGATTCCCCATCTCCGCGTCATGGGTCGAAATATCCGGTTTCTCAGATCGGATCTCGAACCGTTTCGCGCCTCATTTCGACAGGAGATGGTGAATGGTTAAAGCAAGAAAGCAAGACGGGATTGTCTTTGCACGGAAAGACGGCAAGGTTCTGTGGATTCGTTATCGCGATCGAGATGGAAAACGCCGTAGGGAATCCACGGGAACCGGAGACTGGCAGGAGGCCCATCGCAAGTTGCGGGAACGCCTGCAGGCGAGAGACGGCAACCTCTTAGAGGCAATCCGCAAAGGCGAGTCTCTGGGCTTTGAAGAATGGGTGGATTCTTTCCTCGAGAATTATTCGAAACCTCCCCTTCGTGCCCAAAAGACTCATGAAGCGAATCAACGCTGTGCTACCCACCTGAAGTCTGCCTTTGTCGGCAGAAAACTGGTGGAGATTACAGCCGACGCGATCGAAGACTATCTCCGCCGCCGTCTTCGGCAGCGGGTTCGCAGGAAACTGACCGAGGGGTACCGCGAACATGGAATCCTGAAGTCGAGCACGGTCCACCAGGAGTTTCGGGTGCTCCGTCGGATGTTGAACGTCGCAGTCCGGAAGAAGCTTCTCCCGGCCAACCCGTGTGCGGGAGTGGAATTTCCGGTCAAAGTGAAAGGCTTGTTCCGACCACACTATGTGAGCTGGTCGGAGCAACGAACCATCGAAGCGCATGCTCCCGAGTATTTGCGTAACATTGTCAGAATCATCACCGAGACTGGCTTGCGCGTTTACAAGGAACTCGTGGCAATGAAAAAAGAGCAACTGGATCTCACGAACGCGATGGTTTGGATTCCGGATTCCAAGACTCCGAACGGAGTCGCGGAAGTGCCGCTGACGCCTTTGGCGCTCGAGGCATTTCGCGATCAGATCCGCCTCTCACCGTGTAGTCCATATCTGTTTCCGAGCGATCAGAACCCGAGTGGACATCTAAGGACTCTCAAGACGACTTGGGAAGCCACGCTGCGGCGCGCCAAGGTGCCGTATTTTCGTATCTACGATCTCCGCTCGACCTATGCCACACGGCTGAGTGCCGGCGGCGTAGCGGACGAGTGGGTCACACAAATGCTTCGTCAGGGCGACGCGCAAGTCTTCAAGAAGTATTCGCAGATGAAACTGCAGATGAAACGCGAGGCGCTGGAGAAGATTAACCGCCATGCCAATGAAATGCCTGCCGAAAAAGCAGGTGCGCATTCTGGCACGGTCACCGTGCAATGACCCGGAAATTGGCACGGTTTTGGCACGGTTGTGGATAAAAATCATGGTTCGGGGTAGCAAGGACGTTCGGAAGTACTTTAGAATCAATTCTGCTAGTCATGTCGGGGCGTAGCGCAGCCTGGTAGCGCACCTGCCTTGGGCGCAGGGGGTCGTAGGTTCAAATCCTATCGCCCCGACCAATAACTTCTTCTGCACCAACAAATCCTGGAAGCCTCAGTTGTCCCGAAAGCCCACTTGGGTCCGATTGGGTCCAATAAGATGTGCTTCCAGTTTCTCCGCGGCCGTCCTTCGATCGGCCGCCAGCGAATGCAGGTACACTTGGCGCGTGATCTCGCTCGATGAGTGCCCGAGCAGAGCCTGGACGGTTCCGAGGGGCGTTCCGATGGAATCATGCAGAGTGGCATTCGAGTGACGCAGCAAGTGCCAGGTCACGTTGTCCAATCCCACGGCTTTCGCTGCGGGCTTGAGTTGCCTCGACAACAGTGTGCGTCGGTCGAGAGTGCCTCCCGTACGACTGGAAAACACCAAGCTCGACGGATCCGCGAGTAACTGCCTCCGCCGGCCGGCGAGCATCGCGACCGCAATCGGTCCCAAGGGAATCAGACGCACACTGTGCCTGCTCTTAGGTTCATCGAAGTGACCCTCGTAGACCGTTTCCTCTACGCGGACCAGACCGGACGTGAGGTCGACGTTACGCCAGCGCAATGCCAGCAGCTCGCCGATCCGCAGTCCCGTGAGCATTAACAAAAACACCAGCGAACGCGACGGCTCCGGTAGCCTGGCCACGAGCAATCTCAGTTGCTCGGGTGTCAGCACTGCCTTGGCATACGATCGTCGCCTTCTTGGAAGTCTCGTCATGCGCACAGGATTGGCCTCGATATATCCCCACTCTAGTGCCGTACCCAGTATCTTGCTCAGAGCGCA
>DATEHP010000138.1:0-19627 GCA_035279505.1 Candidatus Sulfotelmatobacter sp.
GTTCTCGCAACGCTTCAGTCGCTCGACCGCCATTCGACGGAACTCGTTCGGATACCGTCCCTTTCGTCTCCTCGCCACTTGCAGTTCCTTTCCCTGCAAAGTGTGCCATTTCCGCTTGTCTCAAACTAGGGGTTCAGTCCACAGCGCTCCCAGGAACGATACCAGTGTGGCCCGGAGCCCCTGGCCGATCTGCAGTTGCGAATTCGCGTCAATAGTCTTGGTCATGGTCTCCTCGTTACTTCATGAAAAATCGATCGGAATTCGAACCGTGAATGGCCGGATGACACAGCGTGCAGGCCGAGTACTTCTGGCTCTGGTTGTGGAACGTAGGAATCGCAGGCGCACCCGAGTCCTGGGTGAGGGTGTGGCATTCCAGGCAAAGCAGATTCATCTGCGCCCGCTTCAGAAGGCGAGGGTTGGTTGACCCATGAGGCGAGTGACAGGCCACGCAGCCTTCGGTCTTGACCGGTTCGTGTTCAAACGTGAACGGCCCAGCTTTGTCAGCGTGGCACTTAAAGCAGACCTGATCCTGGGCCGCAGTCGTGCGCAGTTGTTTCGACAGAAATCCGCCGTGCTGGTTGTGGCAGTCGCTGCACCGGACCAATCCCTGATCCACGCGATGGCGGAAGGGACGCTGAAAGTCCTGCTTCGTTTCGGTGTGGCAGCTGTAGCAGAGTCCGGGCTGCTTCTCGACCAGCAGATATTGCGCCTCCTTGGCATGGTGCGGCGAGTGGCAGGCGACGCAACTCACTTCGTTCGCGTTGTGCTGGGAGCGGGTGAAGTTCGCGTGTTCCTCGCCATATTCGTGGCATGCGAGGCAGCGGCGGCTGGCCTCAGCCGGATCCGCGCCGGTGAAGGTGAAAATCTTGCTCTTGTCGCCTCCGGCTTCCACGTGCGCCTGCCCCGGTCCATGGCACGCCTCGCAACCCCGCGCCTTTTCTCCGTGGCGCGCCAGCGTGGTTTTCCAGTGCGGCGTCGCCTCAAGCTTCTTGAAAATTTCTTCGTGGCAGGTCCTGCAGGTATCACTGCCCGCATACTGTGCCGCCTCAACGGCGGCCGCCGGGGCCGGCGTATTGTTGGCAGAGCCTTCTTTCGATGCCCAGACCGGCAGACTGAGGAATGCCGTGGCTGCGAGCGCCATTCCGGCCTTGAACCTGATGGATGGTTTCGACATATTCATGATTTGCCCACTCTCCTGCATTGTTCCGTCACCACGAACTGGGCGCGGCTCCCATGGTGAGCATTATCGGAAGCAGAGGTCGAGATTCCCTGTGATGGACGTCACGGGCGACCTAACTTTGGGACGTGGCTCCGTTTCCATTCGGGAAAATTACCGATCTGAAACAATTCCCGGCACTCTTGTCTTGCTCTTTTTCGGCGCCCTGCGATACTCTATCGACCTGCCTATGACCGCCGTCCTTTAACTCGGCGCCTGCATCCTGAGCGAGTCGCGTGCGGACCTGTGCGCGGGCGCTCTCCAGCCATGGTGCGGTTTCAATGCAAGAGAGGACATCCAAATGGAATTCGTAGATAAGGCGCTCGCTCGCCGTCTGGAATCGTGCGAGGAGATGCCGCAGGTGCTTTACGCCAGGGTATTCAAGCGGACGAAGCCCGACGTCGGTGCGGCGGAGGAACAGATTTGCGGCGGTCACATGGTGTTCGCCGGGCTCGGGTCTCCGATCGGCAGGGCGACAGGCGTGGGATTCGACCCGCCACTCACGAAAGATGACGTAGATCGCATCGAGCAGTTCTACCGCGAACGCAAGGCTCCATCGCAGGTCGATCTCACGCCGCTACATCGGCCTGAGACCTTCGAGATGTTCAAGGAACGCGGATACGCGATCGCCGAGCTGAACAACGTGCTTTACCGAAAGCTGGATCCGCAGGAAAAGTTTCCGGCTCCTCCGGCACACTGCGAGATTCGTCGATCGCCGGTCGAAGAGGCCGAAGTGGCGGGTGGGATCGTGGAGAGTGCCTTCTTCCCCGACGGCGCACCCGAAGCATTCCGAGGACTCATCACCCCGCTGTATGAGATGGGGGACGCACTTCCCTTCGTCGCAACCATCGATGGGAAGCCGGTGGCGTGTGGCACGGGTCTGGTGATTCCCGAGCACAAGGTGTTTGCGCTTTGTGGAGCAGGCACGCTCAGCGATTTCAGAGGACGGGGACTGCAGACAGCTTTGCTGCGGGCTCGCATGAGGGCGGCAATCGAAGCGGGTTGCGAATACGCCGTGGTGGTCACGCAGGGAGCGACCACCTCGCAGCGCAATGCGGAGCGACTGGGGTTCCGCGTGGCCTACAGCAAGGTGACGGTGATTAAGCCAAGTCCGTAATACTCGGTCCGCGGCAGCGAAGCGATCGTGGGTTTGACGCCGCGCTGCTGTGGAAACGCTACTATGGGACGATGACCTCTGACCTCACTCTGCAAGGCAAACACATTCGACTGGAATCATTGGGCGATCAGCATATCGACGGACTGGTTGCGGCTGCGGCTGCTGATCCATCTCTCTATCGTTGGAGCCCTGTTCCGCAAGGGAAGGACGAAGCCACCAGATATATCGATACCGCACTCTCATGGCGGGATGCGGGCACGGCCGTGCCATTCGCGATCATCCGCCTGCCGGATGAAACCGTGATCGGATCGACGCGTTTGTGGAACATCGAGCGCTGGGCCTGGCCAATTGGGCATCCTTCCCACGGCCGTGACGTTCCTGATGCCTGTGAGATTGGCTACACGTGGCTGGCGCGATCCGCCGTGCGCACGGCCGCGAATACCGAGGCCAAGCTGCTGATGCTGTCCCACGCCTTCGAAGTCTGGCACGTGCTGCGCGTTTGCTTTCATACCGACGCCAGAAATCAGCGTTCGCGTGCGGCGCTGGAACGCATCGGCGCGCAATACGAAGGTATCTTGCGCTCGCACAGGATGGCGGCGGACTTCATCCCGCGCGATTCCGTCCGCTATTCGATTGTCGGGGCCGAATGGCCAACAGTAAAACAGAGGCTGATTTCCCACATGGACCGGCTTATGTAGGGGCGGACGCCTTCGTCCGCCCCGCGACCCGGAGCGAAGCGAAGGGGAGCGTGCAGGCGGCGTCGGTTTCTTTGCGCTTGTCGCACGACCCACCGGCCCGACTAGGCGACGGTTTTCGGCTGAATCCCGTAGGACTTCTCCCACTCGTCTTGCCACTTCTGCTTTGCTGGCCACTGGAAGCAAAGTCCGTATCCGTCGGGATCTTTGAACCACAACTGGTTCATCCCATATGGCGCAACTTTGGGTTCCTTCAAATTCACCCCGTGGTCGCGGAGGTGCCGGTAAGCTGCGTCGAGATCTTTGCAGCCGAAAAACAGGCAAGTATCCTCATGCGCCGCGATGCGCACCGGGTCGGGAGCAGGCGGGCGCTGGTCCGCTTCGTACGCCGTGTTGAGCATCACCTCGGCGCCGTTCAAGCGAAGTCCGCACCAGTTGCAATGGTCTCCCGGTTCGGAGGACGACCAGACGGTGAATCCCAGCACGTCGCGGTAGAAACGAATCGCTGTTGGCATATCGAAGACTTGCAGCAGTGGGGCCACGCCGTGGATATTCACGATACCTCCTCCTTTATCCGGGATTTTCGTGCGAGCGGCAAGAATATTATCAAACGGACCGGAGTGCCGCCGGAGACCTTGAATAATTCAGTCAGTCAGAGGATGCCATGAAAGTCGATGAAATCCGCGAGTATTGTCTGAGCTTTCCCGATGCCACCGAAAACCTGCAGTGGGGCGACGATCTGTGTTTCAAAATTCGGGGAAAGATCTTCGCCATCGTAGGGCTGGACAATCCGCGGCTCTGTTTCAAATGCGCCCCGGAAGTGTTCGCCGAACTGATTGAACGGGAGGATATCCATCCAGCGCCGTACGTGGGCCGCTACAAATGGGTCATGGCGGATCGACTGGATGCGCTAGCCGCCGCCGAAACCAGGGAACTGATCGGCCAGTCCTATTCCATGGTGGCGGCGAATGCCCCGAAGACGTCGAAGAACACGAAGAAAAAGCCTGTCGAATCCAGGGGAGGGCTGCAAAAACGATCGAAGAAGAGATAGAGCGAGAACACCGCGATTCAGCGCGGATTGCCCTGAATCATTTGACTCTGCCCGCTGCGCTCGGCTAGCCTCAAGAGTCTCCTCTAACAAGGCTACCCTCAACCTGGCATGCGATCTCCCCGTAAACCGCTGATTCGGTTGCTACTGACGATCCTGGCTCTGGCGTCTTCCGCCTTCGCGGCAACACGCCCGGTGCATGCCCAGCATGCGATGGTTGTGAGCGTGCACGAACTGGCGTCCCAAGCCGGTGTTGAGATTCTGCAAGCCGGAGGGAATGCCGTCGATGCCGCCGTGGCTACCGGATTTGCCCTCGCCGTCGTGCATTCTCCGGCGGGAAACATTGGCGGCGGCGGCTTCATGCTCATCCGCATGGCCGACGGCAAGGCTCACCTCCTCGATTATCGTGAGAAGGCTCCGGCGGCGGCGACCCGCGACATGTACCTCGACCCTCAAGGCAACGTGATCGAGGGAGCCAGCGAATACGGCTACAAAGCCATCGGCGTGCCGGGATCGGTGGCCGGGATGGTCACCGCGGAGAAGAAATTCGGCAAGCTTACGCTGAAACAGGTGATGGCACCCGCGATCAAGCTCGCGCGCGATGGATTCACCCTGACTTGGGACGAGGCCCGGGATCTTCACGATTCATACCTGGCGAAATTTCCGGAATCACGCCGGGTCTTCCAGCGCAATGGCGACTACTACAAGTCTGGAGAGGTTTTCCGCCAGCCTGACCTTGCGCGTACACTGGAGCGAATCGCAGAGAACCCTGACGATTTCTATCACGGAGCTTTGGCGCGCGAACTGGCAGCCGCGATGCAAAAGGGTGGAGGCCTGATTACCGCCGAAGATCTGGCTCACTATGAAGTGAAGGAACGCGAGCCGGTCCATGGGAGCTATCGCGGCTATGACGTGATCAGCGCCCCTCCACCGTCTTCCGGCGGTACCGTGCTCATCGAATCGCTGAATATTCTGGAAGGCTACGATTTGGCAAAGATGCAGAGCCGGTCGGCGCAGTCGATCCACTTCACCGTGGAGGGATTCCGGCGCGCATTCTTCGATCGAGCTGAGTTTATGGGAGATCCGGACTTCTCCAAGATTCCGGTAGCACAGCTTCTGGACAAGCGATACGCCGCGGCGTGGCGGGAGTCGATCGACCCGGAACACGCCAGCGCAAGCAAAGAATTGAAGCGCCCGGCGGTTTTCAGCGAGTTAGAGCAGTATGCTCAGGCGCATCCGCCGGAGGCTCCGCGGCGAGAATCGAACCACACCACTCATTACTCGGTAGTCGATCCAGACGGGAATGCGGTCTCGGTGACCACCACGATCAACGATTGGTTTGGATCGCGAGTGACCGCCGATGGCTTGGGATTCCTGCTGAACGATGAGATGGATGATTTCTCTTCGAAGCCCGGAGTTCCCAATGCCGACGGGCTGATTCAGGGCGCCGCCAATGAAATTGGGCCGGGCAAACGTCCATTGTCATCCATGACGCCTACGATCGTCGTGCACAATGGAAAGACCGTGATGGTATTGGGTTCGCCCGGCAGTTCGAAGATCATCACGACGGTCGCGAACGTACTGATGGGAGTGGTTGATTACGGCATGAATCTCCAGGAAGCGGTGAATGCGCCAAGGTTTCACAATCAATGGTTGCCCGATGTGGTGAATGTCGAGAAATGGTTCTCCCCGGATACCGTCAATACGCTCGGAAAGATGGGATACAAGGTCCAGGTCGGACTACACGAGGGACACGACGTGTCACCGTACTGGAGCGATGCCGAGTGCATTGCCATCGATGAGGTGACGGGGGAACGCCTCGGCGCAACCGATGGTCGCAACCGCCGTGGCAAGGCCGTGGGATACTGAATAGGATCGAAGATCGCAAGATTTCAGATTGCAGATTGAAAATCAAAACGTACCAGCTGTCTCTGAAATCTGAAATCATCAATCTGGAATACTAATTACGCCTATGCAGAGAGCAGTCTCATCCTATTTGTTCGTAAAAGAGCGGTTGCATCCCGGCATCCTGGACGGGTTGGCCCGCAGCGGTGTGCAGGCAATCGAGATCTTTGCGGCACGCCAGCATCTCGACTATGCCAACCGCAAGCAGCATGTGAAGGAAATCGCGGAATGGTTCCGGGGAAGCGGTGTTCCGCTCAACTCGGTGCACTCACCTCTGTATGCCGATTATGAGTGGGGACGCGCCGGTGCGCCTCCTATCAACGTAGCATCTACCGACCGTGCCGCCCGCGTCGAGGCCATGGACGAGATCAAGCGGGCGCTTGAAATCGCTGAGCAGATTCCTTTCCGTTTTCTGGTGCAGCACCTGGGCGCGCCGAACGAGAGTTTCAGCGAAAAGAAGTTTGAAGCAGCCATGACGTCGATCGAGCATTTGCGGGCGTTCGCCAAGCCTCTCGGTGTGAAGATCCTCCTGGAGAACATTCCCAACGAGCTTTCCACTCCCGACAAGCTGGTGGAAATGATTCACAACGCGCATTTCGATGACGTCGGCATCTGCTTCGATTTCGGGCACGCCCACATGATGAGCTCGGTGCGCGAAGCCTTTGAGATCGTGCGCAACCAGGTCTGTTCCACGCACGTCCACGACAACGACAAGAACAAGGATCTCCATTTGTGGCCCGGGCAGGGAACCATCGATTGGAAGGAAGCCGTCGAGTTGCTGCGCTCAGCTCCGCAACGGCCGCCTCTGCTGCTGGAACTTGGAGAAGATGAAAAAGTGAATGCTCTCGAAAAATTGGGGGAGACCTTCGACAAGCTGGATGCAACTGCATGATTAAGTAATTGAGTAATTGTGGAATTTGGCAATTGAGTATTTGAAATCTGCGCAGCCTGACGCAGTTTTCGTGGCTGAATTCTCTAAATTACTCAATTACCAAATTGCCCAATTACAAAATTTCTATGTCTCCCGTT
This sequence comes from Candidatus Sulfotelmatobacter sp., assembly GCA_035279505.1. GTDB lineage: Bacteria > Acidobacteriota > Terriglobia > Terriglobales > Acidobacteriaceae > Sulfotelmatobacter. Next base: position 7,011 of record DATEHP010000138.1, read on the forward strand.
AGCACAATCTCAGAAATCGGCAAGCACGACGGCCAGACGGTCACCATTCGCGGCTGGCTTTATAACCTGCGCGAAAGCGGGAAACTGTTGTTCCCGCAATTTCGCGACGGGTCAGGAGTAATTCAAGGTGTCGTCCCCAAGAATGCTGTTGCTCCCGAAGTATTCGAAGCGGTCAAGACGCTGACACAGGAATCGAGCGTCATCGTCGAGGGCAAAGTGCGCGCCGACAAGCGGGCACCCGGCGGATACGAACTCGACGTGGCAAACGTTCAGGTTGTGCAGCGGGTGCCGGAATCGGATCCTTATCCGATCACGCCCAAGGAGCACGGCACCGACTTCCTCATGGAGCACCGTCACCTGTGGGTGCGCTCGCAGCGTCAGGCGGCGATCCTGCGCGTGAGGGCAGAGATCATCAAAGCGGCTCGGGACTACTTCGACGAGCACGGTTTCACGCTCACCGATCCGCCGATCATTACTCCTGCCGCCTGCGAGGGCACGACAACGCTTTTCCCCGTCGACTATTTTGATGACCAGGCGTACCTGACCCAATCGGGACAGCTCTATGCCGAGGCTATGGCAATGGCACTGGGCAAGGTGTATTCCTTCGGCCCAACCTTTCGCGCCGAGAAGTCAAAAACCCGCCGCCATCTCACCGAATTCTGGATGGTGGAACCGGAAGTAGCCTACGCGACTCTCGACGACGTCATGGAAATTGCCGAGGGCCTCATCAGCTTCATCGTGAAGCGATGTCTGGACCGCCGGCGCGTCGACCTGCAGACCATTGGCCGCGACATCTCCAAGCTCGAAAAAGTCGAGCCTCCGTTTCCGCGCATCAGCTACGACGACGCCGTGAAGAATCTGCAGGAAGGCCACGCTAAAGGTGCGCTCGAATCGAAATTTGAGTGGGGCGGCGACCTCGGATCTCCCGACGAAACCTATCTCTCGGCACAGTTTGACAAGCCGGTAATGGTGCATCGCTATCCAGCCAAGGTGAAAGCGTTCTACATGGAGCCCGACCCGCAGCGGCCGGATCTGGCGTTGTGTGTCGATGTGCTGGCGCCCGAAGGATACGGAGAAATCATCGGCGGCTCGCAGCGTATGGCCTCCCATGAGTTGCTGCTCCAGCGCATTCACGAGCATGGGCTGCCGGAAGAAGCGTTCAAGTGGTATCTCGATCTCCGTAAGTTCGGCAGCGTGCCCCACGGCGGGTTTGGAATGGGCATCGAGCGCGCCGTTGCCTGGATCTGTGGATTGGAACACGTGCGCGAAACCATTCCGTTCCCCCGCATGTTGCACCGGTTGTATCCGTAAATGCTCAGTTCCTGTGCGAGGATCTCCATGAAGAGACTTCTCTTGTTGTTGCTGGTATTTTCGCTGCCAGCCCTGGCTCAACGTCCCGAGCATACTCCCGATATCCCGGTTGAAAAGTGGTCCGGGAAAACCGTCATGCTGATCGGCGCGCATGCCGACGATGATGCAAATTCGCACGGCACCCTCGCTTTACTGCAGGCACACGGCAACCAGGTTTATGTTGTAACTCTCACGACGGGAAATGTGGGGACGCAGGACCCCAACTTGTCCCGGACCCAATTAGCGGAGATCCGCCGCCGCGAGGAGTTGGCAGCATTAGCGGAGTTGGGCATTCCTGCCGACCACTACATCAATCTGGGCTACGACGACGGCCTGCTGGAGTTCGAAGATCGTAAGGCCGTCGTGGAGAATCTCGTACGCTGGATTCGAAAACTACGCCCTACAGTGCTCATGTCATGGGACCCGGGTAAGAATTATCAGCGATGGCACAAGTCCGATCACCGCGCGGCCTCCTACCTGGCGGCAGATGCTGCCCGGGCCGCGATGTGGCGGTTGCTCTTCGAAGGCCAGATCACGCAGGAGGGCCTCAAGGAGTACATGATTCCTGAGTACCTTTTCTATAACGACTACGATCATGACGATGAGAACACATGGGTTGACATCAGTGAATTCGCCGAGAAGAAGGTAACCGCGTTCGCCAAATACGTCAGCCAGTATGGGCCCGGCTGGAAGAGCTACAAGGCGAATCTGTCCGAAGCAGAGATCAAGCAATTGAAAGACGATGCTCGCAACCACGTCCGGATGAAAGACGGCAAGCCAGTCGAAGGATTCCGCTACTATAAAGGCTTGCCAGACGGCTTGGGGAAATAGCACTTTATGACGACTACATCCGCTCCCTCAACCAGCGCCTCTGGCCACAAGATTCGCGTGATTGGAGTTCCCCTCGACCTCGGACAGTCACGGCGTGGCGTGGACATGGGTCCTTCGGCGGTGCGCGTGGCCGGACTTCAAGCTCGTCTTGAAGCCCTCGGACATGAAGTCGAAGACGGCGGCAACGTGCCGGTCGCGATCCCCGAGCAGAAAAAGGAAGGCGCCGCGAACGCCAAGTACTTGAAAGAGATCACGGCCACCTGTACCAAGCATGCTGAGCTAGTGTTGAAAACGCTCGAGGCCAGCAAGGTCCCGCTGGCGCTCGGCGGCGATCACTCCATGGCAGCTGGAACAGTGTCTGGCGTTGCGGAGTTTTATCGCCGGCAGAACCAGCGCATCGGGCTGATCTGGATCGACGCCCACACCGACATCAACACACCCGATTCATCCCCGAGTGGCAACGTGCACGGCATGCCTCTGGCTGCGCTGATGGGACTCTGGCCTGGCGATCTCGCGAACATCTACGACTTCTCTCCCAAGGTGAAGCCCGAAAATTGTGTGCTCGTCGGCGTGCGTGATATTGACGCCGTCGAGAAAGAGAACGTGCGCCGTGCCGGCATCGGCGTCTTCACCATGCGCGACATCGACGAACGCGGCATGCGCACCGTGATGGAAGAGGCGTTGCGGATCGCAGGCCGCGGCACCGCCGGATACCACATCTCGCTCGACATGGATTGGGTCGATCCCGAAGACGCACCCGGCGTAGGTACTCCCGTGCGCGGTGGCGCGACCTATCGCGAGGCTCACCTTGCCATGGAGATCATCGCTGATCACGGCCGCATGCTCAGCTTTGAAATCGTGGAAGTGAATCCCGTGATCGACGAACACAATCAGACGGCGGACCTTGCCGTCGAACTGGCTCTGTCGGCATTCGGTAAGAAGATTCTGTAGAGAAACACTTCCTCGCCACGGATGCACACGGATTCACGCGGATCGAGAAAAAAGGGAATTTTCCGTGGAAATCCGTGCAAATCCGCGACCGATGTTTTTGCCCGAACCATCCCTGTGATTGACGCACAATAGCCTCCCCGTCCACACTAGGTCGTCATGGAAAAGCTTCGAGTTGGAGTTCTTTTCGGCGGGCGCAGCGGCGAACACGAGGTCTCGCTGCTCTCAGCTGCGTCGGTTCTCAATGCGATCGATAAAGAGAAGTACGAGGTTGTGCCCATCGGCATCACCAAGGACGGACGCTGGCTCACGGCCGAGCACGCCGAGAACCTGCTGACGGGCAAACTCATGCTTGAGCCGCGCAACCTACGCGCCGGTGATCCGGATATAACACAACCAGCAGCCGTTCTCTCCCGCGGTGAGGCCGTGGTGGTGCCTCCCGAGCCGGTCCATCGCCAGAGTGGCCTGGTTCCATTCCAGACGGATTCTTCGCCCATGCGCCGCGCCGCCGATCGCGCCATCAACGTCGATGTGATCTTTCCCGTACTCCACGGCACGTTTGGCGAGGACGGCACGATTCAGGGCCTGCTTGAACTCGCAGACATTCCCTACGTCGGCGCAGGTGTTCTCGGCTCCGCCGCAGGCATGGACAAGGACATCATGAAATCTTTGTTCATCGCCGCCCAACTGCCCATCGTGAAGCACGTGACCATCCTGCGCAGCGATTGGAAGAAAGATCCAAAGCGAGTCGAGAGGTTGGTCGCCAAGCTGAAGTATCCGGTATTCGTAAAGCCGGCGAACCTCGGATCGTCGGTCGGCATCAGCAAAGCTCATAACAAGAAGGAACTCGGGCCGGCGATCGAGGAAGCCGCGAAGTTCGATCGCAAGATCGTCATCGAGCAGGGCGTCGGAGGCAGCAAAGACAAGGCACGTGAAATCGAGTGCTCCGTCCTGGGCAACGATGAAGCCGAGGCGTCCGTGCCGGGAGAAATTGTCCCGGTGAAGGAGTTCTACGATTACAACGCGAAGTACCTCGACGAGGGCTCGCAGCTGATCATCCCCGCCAAACTCACGAAAGCCGAGATGAAGAAAGTCCAGGAGTTGGCCGTGAAGGCGTTCAAGGCGGTGGATTGTTCCGGCTTGGCGCGTGTCGATTTTCTCATGGACCCGAAAACGCGGAAGATTTACGTGAACGAGATCAACACCATGCCGGGCTTCACCGCGATCAGCATGTATCCCAAGCTGTGGGCGGCAACGGGTCTCGAATATCCCGACCTGATTGACCGCCTGATTCAACTAGGCATCGAGCGGCACGAGGACAAGAAGAAAAACCAATACAGCCGCTAAAAATCACAAAGTACACGAAGTTCCACGAAGAATTTTCAGATTTTCCCCCGTGTACCTCAGTGCCCTCTGTGGTGAAAGCCTTTGACTTACTTCTGGCACACAAAGTTCGCGGCATCATTCGTATCCCCGCTCCCCTTGTATTTCGCAGCCGATGGATACGGGCACAAAGGACGCGTCATCTTCGCATGCGTGCGGTCCTGCCCTTCAAACTTCGAAGCAATCACGGTTGCAGGTGCCGTCCCTTTTTCCACCCACTGCTCCAGCGAAGCATCGAGACTGTGCTGCGGATCGTCGAACTTCAGATCACCGACCGCGCCGAACGAATCTGGCCCAGGCCCGCCGCCGCAGTGCTGGACACCCGGGGCCATGTAGAACCGCACAAACGAGTCTGCATCCTTCACACCCATCTTCTTGATCACGCTGTCATAGTAATGAATCGTGTTCAGCGCCGTGATTGCCGGGTCATTCCATCCGTGATACACAATCAACTTTCCCCCACGAGCCTTGAACGGTTTTAAATCCGCATCGGTGGCGTTCAACGCCTGCGCGGTTTTCTCGTTGGCAGCCTTCAAGTCCGAATCTACTTTGAATGTCTTGTAATCCCAGTCGGCCTTCTCATAAACGAAGCCGGAGAAGAATCCGTTCCCGAAGATAGCCATCAAGCTTTTCGCTGGAGCTGGCCCCGTGATCCACAGTCCCCACCCGCCTTGCCCCTCCTCGGCTCCGGGCAGATACCCGGGATAGACCACGTGTCCCTGCGAATCGAGCGTTCCCTCATACAGTTTTTTCAGCGCCGTGACCTGCGCAGCGCTCAGGCACTTGTCGGAATCCTCCGCCTTGCACTGGATCGTCGCCGGATCGAAATGACACTGTCGCGGATCATTCAGAATTCCGTCCCGCACACCGTCGGCTTCGTCGCAGGCTGCGTTTACTGCCGCCGCAATCGTAGGAATCTTCGCCGGAGGAATGAACGCCGCCGGATCGAGGGTCAGAGCCTGGGTATCATAGGTTGCAGTTGTGAGCAGAGGCGTCCAATTGTTCGCCGGTGCGCCCGCCAGAATCCCGTCATAGTCTTCGGGATAACGTTGCGCCTCCATCAGCGCCTCACGCCCTCCGTCGGAACATCCAGCAAAGTATGACCGCTGTGGGCCTTTCGCATAGTAGGCCTGGATCAGCGCCTTGGCGACGCGCGTCATCTTGTGAATCCCGCGATGGCCGAAATCAATGACCTTCTCCGGGTGTCCGATCGTCCAGGCCGCATCGATCGGTGATCCTGTATGTCCGGCGTCGGTCGCCGTCGCGGCGTATCCGCTCTTCACGGAGTTGGCGAGTTGCATGGCGTCGATCAGTCCCGCGAACCCACCATTGCCAATCCCTTGCAGCTTCCCATTCCAGCCTGAGACGGGAAGCCAGACCTCAAGCTTGATGTCGGAGTCAGACGTCGGCTTGGCCTCGGCGACAACGCGGCAGAATGCCGGAAGACTCTTGTACAGCGCGGTGATGTCGACTCCGCTGAAGGGCGCTGGAGGCCCATTGAAAGTTCCCGCCGCCTCACTCCGCGCGAGAGTAATTGTAGCGTTCGGAACTTTCGCCGCACTCAGACGCTCGCACGCGTCCTGTGCCCATGCCGCCATTCCCGAGAAGATCACAATGCAGACGATGGCCCACTCACAGCAATACGTGCGTTGCATGAATGCCTCCTGATTTCAATTATTGCGGCCCCGCTTTTTCCATGAATGCTGCCTGATCTGCTTTCATCTTCTTCAGGCCATCCATCGGCAGATACACCATGTGCCCTGCATCAAAGGTCGCAAAGGAAATGTTGTCGCGATACTTCTGCGGCAAGTTGAGATGATCGACGGTGTAGTTCGCCGCGTAGTACGGCGTTGCCAGGTCGTAGTAACCTTCCATCACCAGAATCTTCAGATATGGATTCTTCACGATGGCCTGTCGCATGGCGGACGCCGTGTCGGGAAATCCCTGAATTGCCGATCCCCAATCCCACGTATCACCGCCCGGTCCGCCTCTCGGCGCCCTCACGTTGTAGGGCATGTCGACCTTGTATCCCAGTTCAGTGCGCAGATAGTTATTGAACACCGAGGTGAACGGGGGCTGCGTCGCGGATCCTGTCGGATCGTAGAACGGCGTGTCGAGCAGTCCATTAGGATCGGGCCCGGTATAGCGCCCGTCAAGCCGCCCCACCCGCAGCTTCTGATCGATCAGCAGATAGTGCGTGAACTTCTGAACGTTGATACGCAGGTTCGCCTCGTCGATCACCGCTTTGCTAAGGCCAGTGAAATGTGCGAGCTGGTCGATGATGTTCTGTCGCTCTTGCGGCGTGAGTGCATCTCCCTTGTCGAGCGCGTGCTCGTAATCTGTCGATGCCCACTGCTCCGCCTGCTGCCGTGCATGATTCATATCCTGCGCCAGATCAGACGCCAGCTTGTGGTGATACCCGGCGATCATCGTGAACGACGGAATCAAAAAAACGTAAGGCTGGTCGTTCGTAGGATTGTCTTCCAGCGTTTCGAAATTCAACACCGTCGACAGCAGCGTGATGCCATTGAATGAGATGCCACGATCGGCAAGATATCCCGCGATGCCGGCGGCACGAGTCGTGCCGTAGCTTTCTCCCAGGATGAACAGCGGAGATGACCAGCGCTCGTTGCGGCTGATGTAGAGCCGTATGAATTCGCTGAAGGACTCGATGTCTCCCTTCACGCCCCAGAATTTCTTGAACATCTCCTGGTCGGCGGCTCGGCTGAAACCCGTGCCAATCGCGTCGATCAGCACCAGGTCGCTCTTGTCGAGCAGCGTATATGGATTGTCCTCGATGCGATACGGCGCTGGAGGCATGAACCCGTCGGTCTGCAGTACGACTTTGCGGGGACCGAGCGCTCCCATGTGCAGCCAGATCGATGCCGAGCCCGGCCCGCCATTAAAAGCGAAGGTCAGAGGCCGCTTCGCTGCATCCTGCCCATCGAGCGTGTAGCCGACATAAAACATCTCTGCTTCAATCTTGCCGTCGCCGCGTTTGATGGGTAGCCGTCCCGCCGTCGCTGTGTACTTGAGCGGCTTCCCGTCGACGGTGATCTGGTGATGTGTGATGACCGGCGGAACCTCGGTCATGTCGTAGCGCTCTTCCTTGTCTCTCTCCTTGTCGGCCGGGGCTTCGCGGATGGCGGGCTTCTGCTCCGGAGGCGTCTCCGGCTTCGGAGTCGTTTCCGCAGGTTTTTCTACGGGCGGTGTTGTCGTCTGCTTGCGTGGGGCGGCAGGTTTTGTCGAACCAGGCTGTTGGGCAAAACAGAAGGTGCAGATCAGGCAAACGACACTCAGTAGTACAGTGGACACTAGATCTTTCTTCATCCATCCCTCGCGAATTCAGTTATGCCCCTGGCAATTGAGACCTCTCCCGAGTGCGAGGAATTGTACACCGCGACACTGAAAGCGCGTCGTGAGAGCCAGTTTCCAGATTGTCAATGGGTACAAGGGTCTGTTCTTCAGCCGCGCAGCGGCGAAAGAATACAGCCCAGGGCGTAAGCCCTGGGTATAGCCGGAACGAGTAAGCCCCGAAGGGGCGAAAGAAGATCTCTTTGTAGACCGAGGAGCGAACGCGTGTGGTAACGTCACCCTTGATGAAAGGGCTCGCCCTACTCCTCCCGCAGAGCCTTCACCGGATCCAGTGACGCTGCACGCCGTGCCGGTATCCACGACGAGAGTGCCGCGATCAGCAAAAACAGTACCACTATCGCTGCGTACGTCGCGGGATCGCTCGCCCGCACACCGACCAGCATCGCTTTCATCAGTCGCGTCAGTCCAAACGCCGCGATCAGGCCACACCCAACTCCAATCGCGCTCAGGCGGAATCCTTGACTCACCACAAGCTGAAAGACTCTTGCCGGTTCGGCGCCCAGCGCCATCCGTACCCCGATTTCGGCAGTGCGGTGCCGCACGGTGGTCGCCAGCACACCGTACAGGCCTACTCCTGCCAGGACCCCCGCGACGGTTGCAAACACCCCGATCAGTAGCAGCGAGAATCGCGTTCCCGATTGCGCCTTTTCCATCAGAGCGTCCCCGGTCTGGATCTCGTTGACCACTACCTGCGAATCCACCTCACGCACCGCCGCGCTGACCACGTTTGCGTAATTCGCGGGATCATTCCGCGTGCGAATCGTCCAGAAATTCACCGCGCCCGCTCCTACGAACGTATCTGTGAAATAAATCTGTTCCCGCCCGATTTCTGTCAACGAGGCTTCACGCTGGTGCCCGACCACGCCAACGATCTGCACCCATTCCGCCTCGGGCGTGCGCACCCGAACCAGAATCCGGCGGCCCACGGCTGATTGTCCGTGGAATGCCTTCCTGGCAAGAAGGTCGTCGACTACCACAAAATCGCGCTTGGGCAAGGTGTCGTCGTCTGTAAATGTTCTCCCTTCGAGCAACGGTACGTGCGTGGTTTCAAAGTATCCGGGCAGCACAATCGTATTGTCGGATGCCTGAAACTTGCTGGCGTCCGCCTGTGCGTCCTCGGTCCCCCAGCGGTTAGGAAAAAATCCTGGCTCGAAGGGGAACCGGTTCGCTGCGGTCACGCTCTCCACGCCGGGCATCGAACTCAGCCGGTCTTTCACTGCGCGCTCGAATGCGGCAAGCTTCTCGGGCGTGTCCGCGTTTCGAGGCGTGCCGGCGATCTGAAAGATCAACAGCCGATGCGGGTCGAATCCCGGATCGATATGCTGCAGTTCGAAGAAGCTGCGGAACATCAATCCCGATCCGACCAGCAGTACAAAGGAAAGCGCCACTTCCGCCATCACGACTACACTTCGAAGCGCATTGCCGCCCATCAGTCCGGCATTTCGTCCGGAGCCGCGCAACAGATTTGCGACGCCCGGCCGTGATGCGCGCCAGGCCGGCAGCATGCCGAATATTCCGATCGCCGCCAGGCACGTCAGCGCCGTGAACCCAAGCACCTGGAGATTGATCTGGATCGACTCCAGCCGCGGCAAATCCTCCGGAGCCAGTCGTTGCAGGACGCGGATGCCCATCCATGCCAGTGCCAGCCCTCCCATCGTGCCGACGACGGCGAGCATCGCTGCCTCTGTTAAGAGCGGCACCAGCAAGCGCCACCGGTTCCCGCCCAGTGCCGCCCTCACCGCCAGTTCCCGCTCTCGCAAGGATGCACGTACCAGCAAAAGATTACCCACGTTCGCGCATGCAATCAGCAGCAGAAAAACCGCCGCTCCCATCAGCGCCACGATTGCGGGACGCACCTTCGCAACCATATGTTGCCGCAGTGGCTCCAGTCCGATGTGGTACCCGGCTGTTCCCGAGATCAGAAATTGCTTCCTCGTTTCGGCGGCAACTTTCTCCACTGCATCGCGCGCCTGCTCGAGGGTGCTCCCCAGCTTCAGCTTTCCAATCGCGCGAATCCCAAACTGATTTCGGTTGGCCGCATCGTAGTCCAGCCTGTTTGCAATCCACACGTCGGGCGCAGGTTCCTCCTCCGCATCTGGCGGGAAGTAGAGCCGAAAATTCGGAGCCAGTACTCCCACCACGATCGGACTAGGCCCGCCTGCGGCCTTACCGATTGGACGTCCCAGAATCGACGCATTCGCGCCAAAGCGGCGGCGAAAATATTCGTAGCTGAGCAGGGCCATGACGGGCTTTTGCGCCGGTTGCGGAGCTCCAGCCGCGGCCGCTGGCTGTGGCGCGCCGTCCTCATCCTGAAAATCACGGCCGATCACAACCTTTCCGCCCAACATCCGGAAAAAATTCGTAGTCGCCAAGGCAGTCTTGACCTCTTCGGGAGTGCCATCGTCGTGAACAATCACCTGCCGAAACGTAAAAACGCCTGTGTAGTCCTCGAAGGCGTTCTTCGTTCCATCTCGCATGTCGATGAAATCGGCGTTAGAAAACGGAAGGTCGCGAACATGGCGCTGCCGCAATTCCATTCCCGCAAACACCAGCCGATCGGCGTCCTTATAAGGCAGTGGCTGCAACAACACCGCATGGGTGACGCTGAAGATTGCGGTACAAGCCCCAATGCCGAGCGTAATGGTTACAACCGCAGTCAAAGTGAACAGCGGACTCCGCCAGAGAACCCGAAGCGCGAACTTCCAATTTTGCAGTGCCACAAAACCCTCCTGAGCGCTGGGGTGACATTATCCATCATTCGCCAGGTGGATATGTCTTCCGGGGATCAACCAGGCGAGATCCTGTATACCCTCGGCGGCGCGGCTATTATTCTGGAACGTGCCAGAGATAGCCACTGTACCCGCAAAGCCCGCGATTCGCACGAGCTTCTTTCGATCCGTTTTCGCACGGCTCGTCCTTGGGGCGTTGTTTCTTTTGGCTTGTCTCTGGTTAGTTGCCGCGCTGATCCTTACTGCCTCTCGCTGGATCGACCCACCAACAACCGCGGTGCACATCGAGCGCCGCTTGCAGGCTTGGATTCACCACTCGCCCTATCGCGAACGCTACAAGTTCATTCCGCTCGGCCAAATCTCGCCTGATCTCCAGCACGCGGTAATCGCCGCGGAGGATTCGCATTTCTACCAGCACCATGGATTCGATTGGCGCGAGATACAGATCGCTACCCAGGAGGATTTGGAAGGCGAACGCACCCGCGGCGCTTCCACCATTACGCAGCAACTCGTAAAGAACCTGTTTTTCGGAACGAACCGCTCTATCCTGCGCAAAGGCGCAGAGGCCTCCCTGGTGCCAGTAGCCGAATTTGTCCTCGGCAAGCGACGCATTCTGGAGATTTATCTTAACGTGGTCGAGTGGGGCCCCGGCATCTACGGTGCGGAATCGGGATGTCGTTATTATGACGGAACCGCAGCCCGGAATATCAGGCGCGAACCGGCGGCACGCCTCGCCGCAATCCTGCCCGCTCCTCTGAAGCGACGACCCGAGCGCATGAATAGCTACAGCGCGATCATCCTGATACGGATGGACCAAATGGGGTGGTAGTCGCGGCTAGATTCGCTTGAGGTGCCAGAGGGGGTCTGGCCCATCCTTCATAAATTCCGAAAAATGGGGTTGCCCCGGCCCCGATGTGTTCCCGCGGGAACACATCGTCATGACAGCAGAGGGTGTACGATAGCGTCATGACCGCTAAAGTCAAGAAACGAAAGCGGCAAAAGGGACGGTCCCGAGGGGTGAGAGCCGGCGACCTGCACGCATCGGTTGAAGACGACCTGTTCTTGCTGGCGGATCAGGAAACGGGCGCGGAGTCGCGCTGGAACCGGCCGCGAAAGCGGAGAATCTCGTTGCGCGTGGATATCGAAGTGGTGGACTGGTTCAAGTCCAAAGGCCCGGGCTACCAGACGCGAATGAACCGGATCTTGAGAAGAGTCATGACGGAAGGGAAGAAGCAAACGGGGGAGAAGTAGATGGCGCGGACCTCATGCAAGCACTTGAGCGGCCCCCGGCACGTCATGACCTTGTCGTCAAGGTGCGGTACGGGGGCTGGACCCTTTCATAAATTCCCAAAATGGGGGTTGCCCCACCCTTCCCGCGCTTTTTGCGTGAGGGTGGGCCTTCCGCGCGGACTAAAATCTGCATGAATGCACGTCAAACCAGTCCGCTATCAAAACCAGCGCTGCCTGCATTTCATCACGTTTAGTTGCTATCACCGGATGCCGCTGCTCGATACGTTGGCAGCGAAACAAACCTTCGAGCGAGAACTGGAGCGAGTCCGCATCTGGTACGGCTGCTACATTACTGGTTATGTCGTGATGCCGGAGCACGTCCACCTGCTGATCAGCGAACCAGAACGCTCGCGATTATCCGTGGCGATACAGATGCTCAAGCAGATCACGTCACAAAAGCTGCGCGCGCAACATCTCCCGCGCTTTTGGCAGGTCCGCTATTACGATTTCCCGGTATGGAGCGAGGCGAAACGCATCGAGAAGCTGCGCTACATACATCGCAATCCGGTAAAGCGAGGACTAGTGGAGAGGCCAGAGGATTGGAAATGGAGCAGCTTTGTTCACTATGCAACGGGGATGGAAGGGATTGTCGAGATCGAATCACAATGGACGGCGCGGAGGCGAGAACAAATGGGTGTCGTGCTCATGGCCAGAGCCCACCCTCCCGCAAAAAGCGCGGGAAGGGTGGGGCAACCGCGTGGGGAGTCTTGA
>DATEHP010000139.1:0-6859 GCA_035279505.1 Candidatus Sulfotelmatobacter sp.
TCAATCGCCGACACCGTCGCGTAACGTGTCACCGGCACGAACTCCAGCAGAAGTTTGCCCTGCGCATTCGGCTCCAAGCCTTTGATCTTGCGCGCCAGTGGGCGGTTCTCTCCGACTTCATCGAGGATATTCAGGTTCGCCAGCACCGTCTTTCCGTTACAGAAGACGTTGAACACGCGCTCTTGCGGAGAACTGCTTCCATCCGTCTGCGGAACTTCCGCACTTCCGGGTGCGGCGTGGTGTTCGATGAAGTGCACGGTCACCGAGTACTTGCCCGGCGCAACCGGGATCGCATACGAGAAGTGTCCCCAGCGCTCGGTCTCATAAAATTCAGGATCGTCAGTCCCCTGAGCGGGTTCCTGGCTGCTGCTGATCTGTCCGCCCTTGAAGAACGCGTCCGGACTCCACCACCGGCTGTCGTTCGAGTAGTAGGGCACGTCGCGCGCCACAATGCGGACCGGACGAATCTGCCCGCGCACGCCCGGCAGAATCTCGATGGCCGACAGCATGGCGCTGCCGTTTCTTCCCGAGAAGCTGAGGTGCAGCTGGCCATCGCTGGCTGGGGAGATGTCGTGAAAGACCTTCACCTCGGCCGTGCGCTCGCCGCCAGCGTCGGCAAGAACATCGAAATCATGGAGCACAGGCTCGCCATTCGCCGACACCGTCATCGTCCTGCTGCCCTCGCCGCCTCCAGCTGCATTCTCCGGGCCGTACTGAGTCTCCGCAAAGTGCAGGCGCAACTCGTACGTCCCCGGTTTCAGCGGAATGTTATAGGTGAAGTCTCCCTGCCGGCTGCTCCGGTAGATGATGGGATCCTGGGTACGCCAGATGTGCTGCACCGCGCTCTGCACCGCGTTTCCGCCAGAAAAGTAAGTATCTGGATTCCACAGCTTGCCCGCGTGATCGACATACTTCCGGCTAGATCCCGCCAGGATATGGACTTCTTCTCCAACGGGCAGCCCCACGGCTGAAGGTTCCGCAATGGGTTGGGAATAAGGTGGAGCGGGTACCGACCGGTTCCGATGTCGGTTCCCAACCAAGAATGCGGCACCCACCATCCCAGCCAACAAAAGCACAGCAGCGCCCATCAGCCAGTAGGACTTTGCGCTGGTACGCGATCCGATCCCAGGAGCTGGCGGCTTCTCGGACTCGCTGGCAGCGGCTGTTGTCCCCTCCTGCACAACGCGCTGGAACGTCGGCACATATTGCCCGACCGGAATCATGATGTGGATCGGATGCGCAGCGCCGTCCCGGGCGTAGTACTCACTCAGCCGCTTGCGCAGCCGGTTCGCCTGCACGCGCACAATGGAATCGGTATCCTGATCGAAGGAGTCCTGGCGATCGAACACGTCGACCGCAACGGAATACTCCTTAATCTGATCGGTTTGTCCCGCGAAGGTTTTCTCGCAAAGATAAGAGAGCAGGTGGCTTAGCGCCGGAGACCGGGCAAAGGCAGGGGAGTGCAGTACGGCCTGCAATTCCGCCCGTTCTTCGTCCCAGGATATCGACACCGCCGTAGTCGAAGGCACCCGAAACCTCCCTCAATCTGGACCTGCGCGCCTTCTGCTTCTTTTATACGCCTGTCGGGGAATAATGGTTCTTTGCAAACGGTTACGTAACCCCTGTAACCCTGCCCACTTCCCTCGCCTGGCAAGCCTGTGGCATTTCGCCTCACGCCTCCCAAGTAGCTGCGTTCTAGGACCTTATTCGCTCGGACAGGTGAAACTCGTGCCCCCTAACCTCTTGGTAGCGGATATAGCGTTGTAGCACGCCTCAAATCGGGGCATAACTGACTCAGTCGCGGCGAGTAAGACGCCCGAACCTGGGCACCGCGAGAAAGAGGCCAATATGCGGAACACCATAGTGAAGATCATGATGATCGCGCTGCTCGTGACTGTGTCGCGATACAGCACTGCCACTCCCGTCCCCGAGCAGGGCACTATCAAAATGGATGCAATGACGGTTGCCGAACTGGAAAAGGCTGGGGACCAGGCGCGTTCGGTCAAGGATTACACGCTGGCGATCGACTATTTCCAGGCAGGACTGCGCAAGGATTCCAAGAACGCCGTCCTCTACAACAAGCTGGGTCTGGCGGAATTAAGGAAGGACAACCTCGCTGCCGCGCGCCTGAGCTTCGCGCGAGCCGTAAAGCAGAATTCCAAGTACGCGGAAGCCGTCAATAACATTGGCGCCGTGTATTACATGCAGAAGAATTATGGCTCGGCGGCAAAATACTTCAAGAAGGCCGTCGCTCTGGACGAGACTGACGCAACGTTCCATGTAAATCTTGGAGCCGCGTGGTTCAGCCAGAAGAAGATGGAGCGCGCCATTGCAGAATACATGCGTGCCATGGAACTCGATCCTGACGCCCTCCGCCACGACTCCCGGACTGGCATCTCGGCACAGATCTCGAGCCCCGAGGAGCGCGCGCAATACTCCTATCTGTTGGCTAAAGCCTACGCCAAACGCGGTGACGTCGAGGGCTGCTTGCAATGCCTGAAGCGAGCCAAGGAAGACGGGTACCGCAATCTCGCGAACGTCTACAAAGACGAGGAGTTCAGCCGCTTGCGCGACAACCCGAGGCTGCAGGAGGTGGTACCTCCGCCGACAGCGAAGTAGAACCGGACTTCGCGGCTTCTCCTCTGCCTGGGACAGGGGAGAAGCCCGGCGGGGCGACGTGCAGCGCTCTCCAAGGATCGCCTCGTTATCGATTACTTCTTCTGGAAAATCTGCCGGTTCATCTCCTCTAACGAAGCTGACTCCGGATGCTCGGCCTTCCATCGCATGGCGGCTGTGATGCGCGTGCGCCCGCTGGGATGATCGTAGAAGACAAACTCTTCGATCGGGCCCGGATCGAGCTTGCGATATTCCCCCAGCATCATGTCGACATTCGCCTCGCCATCGGGCTGCTGGGCGGCGTTCAGCCCGTACATGTCCGCTTCGAACTCCATGGTGCGGGTGATGGAATTACTTATCGGCGTAGCCAGAAACAAGAACAGAGAAAACAGGATTACCGCCAGCGGAAGGACCGCCAGGTCGCCGATACCGCGAATATCCCACTTCATTCCCCAGCGTGCCAGCGCGAAGTTGATTCCCCAGTTCACGAATGCGAACGCAATTACGATCACGACACCGAACAACACCAACCCTTTGTACGCGTGATTGAGAACGTAATGGCCCATCTCGTGCCCCATCGTCGTCTCAATCTCCGGCAGCGTGCAGCGGTTCAGTAGATTGTCGTTCAACGAGATTCGCATCGTGTTGGCAAAACCGCTGACGTTTGCGCTCACCCGATTCGACTGCTTGGATGCGTCGAACTCGTACACATCTCTCGCAGGAATGCCGTTGGCGCGAGCCATCCGCAGGATCGAGTCCTTGACCTGGACATTTTCCAGGCTCTTGTACTTGTTGAAGAGAGGCGCGATGTATACCGGGGCGATCAGGCTCACGAATGCGAAAAAGACAATCATCAGCACGGCGCCCCACACCCACCACGTCTTGCCCAGGCGCCGCACCAAGCCGAACAGGGGCACCATCAGAATTGCTCCGAGCACCACACCGACCGCGAGTCCGACCAACTGGTCGCGCATCCATTCGCCGAAATTCTGATTCAGCAGGCCGTATTTATGCTCACGGAAGTAGCCCTCATAAAGGCCAAGCGGAAATGTCAGCACCGAAAATACGAGAATGAACTGGATCCAGTACAACGCGGTCTGTATCGGACGAAAGCGTGTGATTCGCTCGGCGAGATTCCGCATTTTTGCGGACCAGCGGAAATGCAGCATGAGCCACAAAACGAAAGCGGCGGAAAGAAAATCCCATAGCAGGAGCCAGTACCCTCCCTCGAAGTAGGCATCCGAGCGGGCGCGCTGGTCAGGCGCCATTTTCGCCAGATAGGCATCGACGGCGGCCCGGACATCGAACTGCGAGGCCGCGCTGGGAGCGGCTTGCGGCGCCGTCGGGGCGTTTGTCTGGGCCGGTGCAATTACCGCTGACAGAAGAACGACAGAAACGAGACATCTGACTGCTCGAGTCATCACGCCTCCATTTGGGGGGGGAAACGTAGTTGCGCACGAAACCACAGACTATTGGACGCGCCAGTCGCGCGAATATTACATGCGGTAAACGATTCTTCCCGCGACAATCGTTGCCACTACCCTTCCTGTCAGCTGGCACCCGTCGAAAGGTGTGTTGCGGGAGAGAGAGCGCGTGTTCGCAGCTTCGAAGGTCCAGCGCTTCTTCGGGTCGAAGATCGTGACGTCCGCAAAGCTGCCGCGTGCCAGAGAGCCGCGCCCGGTCAAATCGAAGACTCGGGCCGGCCCCGACGTGAAGAGATCCACAATCCGTGTCAGTGGGATCTTGTGTGCACGGTGCAGGTGCGTAACTGCCAGTCCCAACGCCGTTTCCAGTCCCGTGATACCGAAGGCCGCGCGCTCGAATTCCAGTTGTTTTTCGTGCGCCGCATGCGGCGCGTGGTCGGTGGCGATGGCGTCCACAGTTCCATCCGCTAGCGCCACCAGAATGGCTTCGCGGTCTGACGCAGAACGCAGCGGCGGGTTCATTTTGAAGTTCGTGTCATACTCGCCCACGTTCTCATCGAGCAACGTGAAATGGTGCGGGGTAACTTCACACGTCACCCGGGCTTTGGCGCGTTTCCCCCGCCGTACTGCTTTCAGCGCATCCGAGGTGGAAAGGTGTGCCACATGCAGTCGCGATTCTCGAATCTGCTGTGCGAGCGTGACGTCGCGATCGACAACTGTCGCTTCGGCCAATCCAGGCATGGCTCGGAGTCCCAGACGGAAACTCGTTGGGCCCGCATGCATCGAGCAATTCTCCGTGACGCGCGTGTCTTCCGCATGTTGCACGACCGGAAGGTTAAGTTCCGCGCCCAGCCGCAGCGCCATGCGCATGATGTCGTCATCGAGAATGGGCTTGCCGTCATCGGTCACAGCGACCGCGCCCGCGCGCTGCAGAGCACTGAAATCAGTAAGGGTTCCGCCCTTACTTCCGCGCGTCGCCGCAGCAATCGGAAACACGTTGACCACGGCTCCCCGCTCCGGCTGCCGCAGCCAACTCACCCACTCCGCAGTGTCGACCACCGGCTGGGTGTTGGGCATCGTGCACACGGAGGTGAATCCGCCAGCGGCAGCGGCCGCTGTACCGCTAGCGATCGTCTCCTTGTAGCTCTGGCCGGGCTCGCGCAGGTGGACGTGCAGGTCAATAAAACCCGGCGCGACGATCAGACCCCGCGCATCAAACTTCTCATCCGCAGAGCCACGAATCTTGTTCGGCGCCGCGACCTCGGCAACGCGCCCATCGCGCAGCAGCACATCCATCGGCTCATTGATCTTTGCCGCGGGATCGATGAGGTGACCGCCCTTGATCAACAAACTTTTGTGTTCCGGGCGTGTCATCGAGCCCCCACTTTGTCATCCTGAGCGCATTCCTCGCACGAAGGACCTGTGCAACTCTTCCACTCACGTTGGCGATACATAGGATCCCCACTCCTCACGCAAGAGAGAAATCCGCGCTGATCCGCGTACATCCGGGGAATGGAAGTTGCCGCCCTCATCTCGCCTTTCCCAGCGCCCGTGCCAGAATCGCCATGCGCGTCGGCACGCCGTTGTGCACTTCGTCGACGATCACCGACTGCGGACCATCTGCCACTTCAGCGGTCAATTCCAGCCCGCGGATAATCGGCCCCGGGTGCATCACGATCGCATCCCGCTTTGCCAGTTTCAGTCGAGCCGCCGTCATTTGATAGCGCGCAATGTAATCCTGCAGGCGAATCTTCTGTCCCGCCAATCGCTCTTTTTGAACGCGCAGCAGCATGACCACGTCAGTGCCGCGCAATGCATCTTCCATGTGACGCGTTACCCGCAGCCCGGGGACGAGTGTCGTCGCCACGTCGGGCACGAACTCGGGAGGACCACACAGCGTGATCTTCACTCCAAAACGCGTCAGCAGGTGACAGGCGCTGCGCGCGACGCGGCTATGGAAAATGTCTCCAATGATGGTCGCTTGCAGCCCTTTGAATGACTTCTTGTGCTTGAGAATCGTCACCGCATCCAGCAACGCCTGGGAAGGATGCTCATGCATCCCATCGCCGGCATTGATGATCGGGATATCGAGATGGGTCGCCATGAGGTGTGGGGCGCCGGCCGATGGATGCCGCATCACGATGCAGTCCGCTCCCACCGCCCGCAACGTGTATCCGGTATCGATTACCGACTCGCCCTTCTCGATGCTCGATCCCGACGACTGCACCAGCGTGGTCATCGCTCCCAGCGACTTCGCGGCGAATTCGAACGACGAGCGCGTCCGGGTGGACGCTTCGTAAAACAGAAGCACAATTCGCTTGCCCCGCAACAGCGGACGCGCCTTCTGCGGATTCATCCGGCGCGCCAGCTTCAGCAGGCCCTCGATCTCTTTCGTGTCGAGATGTTCGATCCCAAGCAGCGAACCGCGTGCGGGCTTATTCATCGAGACAGATTTATCTACAAGAATGCAAACGGTGCATCATACGCGGCGAGGGCGAGTGCTGCAAGAGCCGGTGACGGTATCCGATCGGAGCCGGCTTTCGTGGCGCACGAGGATCGAGTTCCCACGTCTCGCAACATAGGCGAGACATGGGGCACCCCAGTCGGTATCACAACGACAAAAAAGGATCTGTGTGCAGCACTTCTCCCTGCCTTCGCGAGAAGTGGGAACTTGGATGCCTCTTGGCCAGAGTGCTCTTTGTTGCATTTGCATTTACAATCCTTGCGGCAACCGGCCATCGAGAAATTCTGCTGCCTTCCCAAAGTCCGATCTCTGTTGCGGTGGTGGGCGTGGGCGTCTTTGGACGAAATCATGCCCG
>DATEHP010000140.1:0-38809 GCA_035279505.1 Candidatus Sulfotelmatobacter sp.
CTCCGCGAGATTTCCTTGCTTTGACAGAACGCTGGCAAGTGTCAGCTGCGCTTCTACGAGGTCAGGCCTGATCTTGAGTGCGGTCCGCAGATGTACGACCGCCGCCTCGTTCTCACCCTGCAGCGCCAGCACCCAACCGAGCGCGGATTGAGCCGCGGCGTCGTTCGGCGCCAGGTGCACGGCTTTCTCCAAATCGGCGCGAGCCTCCGGAAGGTCTCCCTTCCTTAAGGCCGCCTGCCCTTTCTGCAAGGCCGCTTGCTGGGAAGCCTTGCCGGAGGACGAATGTGATTGCGCGTGGGCTTCTCCGCTCAGGAGGGCGAGCGCGAGAACGATCGACTGACTCAGTTGGAACAGAGATCGAGACACGATGAAAGGTAGAGCTTTCACCGATTATATCCAACACTTCTTTGCCCTCGGTGTGGTAAGAAATAGACCACACTGATACCTCGATTCACATCGGGGTGACGGTGAACTTATGCCTACTCGCCGAGCGTTCCTGCAAATGTGCGGTGCGGTTGTCGATTCTCTTTGGGGCCGCGCCGTCCACGCCAGCAGCGATCCCGACCGTGCCGTCCTGTGCCGGAAGCTGGCGTCCGATCCTTTGCGACCGCAGTATCACCTCATCCCTTCGCACAACTGGATGAACGATCCGAACGGACCCATCTATTTCAACGGCCGATACCACATGTTTCACCAGTACAATCCACGTGGCGCGACCTGGGGCAACATGCATTGGGCCCACGCAACAAGCTCCGATATGCTCCATTGGCAGAACGAAGCAATCGCGATCGCGCCCACGCCCGGCGGGCCGGACTCAGAAGGAGTCTTCAGCGGCAGCGCCGTCCTCGATAACGGGAAGCCGACGGTGATCTACACAGCAGTGGCGCCACCGTCTTCGGCTCGTGATGCAACTCTTCGCGATGGCGCCCACACCTGGCGCGAAACACAATGCCTTGCGGTTGCACAGGACCATGATCTGCGTGTCTGGACAAAACTTTCCGAGCCCGTTATCGCAACGCCGCCTGCGGGACTTGAAGTCACCGGTTTCCGCGATCCAGCACTGTGGCGCGAAGGGGGCCACTGGATGTTGATCCTCGGGTCGGGTGTGCGTGGTAAAGGCGGAATGATCCTCCTCTATACATCGACAGATTTGCGCCACTGGACCTACATGCATCCGCTGATCGAAGGCTCACCGAGCCAAAGTACGAGCGTGAATCCAGTCGATGCGGGTGAGATGTGGGAGTGTCCGGACTTTTTCCCACTCGGCAACAAACACGTGCTGCTGATCTCCACCATGGGAAAAGTTCGATGGAAGGTGGGGACTTACGCCCACCAGCACTTCACACCGGAAAAAGAAGGGGTGGTTGACTGGGGTTCGTACTACGCGGCAAAAACCATGCTTGACGCCGGCCGCAGACGCATTCTCTGGGGATGGATTCCGGAATCGCGCCCCGACGCTGATCTGATTGCGGCGGGTTGGGCGGGTGCAATGTCGCTTCCGCGCGTGCTTTCGTTAAGCTCGCAAAACGAATTGCAAACGGAAGTGGCGGCTGACGCCAGCAAACTCCGCGCAGATCAAAGCGTGAACATCGAGGCAGTGCGAATCAAGGATCTTGCCGCAGAAATAGACATGCATCTTCACCTCAAGGATGATGAGTTTAATTTGCACCTTTACTCGGAAGCTGGAGACTTCGTTTCAATCTCGTGCTCCCACCAATCAGGGAGTCGCGAACTTCGCGTAAACACAATTGCTGCGCCGCTTCCGGGCCCCACCGGGTCCCCCGTTCGGCTGCACATGTTCCTCGATGGCTCAGTTCTGGAAGTTTTCGCGAACGAAACAGTCGCTCTGACCGCGCGCATCTATCAGATCCCGTCTGGTCCGCTACGCCTGAAGCTTGAAGGCGACGTCACACTCGTGTCGCTGCATACGTGGCCTATGAAGCCGATCTCCAAGGATCGCCTTACTGGTTCCCTATGCTCATGAAAATCTTTGGAGGAACTTCGTGACGGTGAAAGCATCGGAAGCGCAGATGATCTTGATTGCCGGACCGTATCGGTCCGGCACGAACGACGATCCTGCTTTGATCAAGAAAAATGTACAGCAGATGGAGTCTTACGCGCTGCCTATCTTCCGGGCCGGACACATTCCAATCCTCGGCGAATGGTTGGCACTGCCGCTGGTCGAACTGGGAGGATCGAACAAGATAGGCGATGAGGTGTTCAACGAAGTTTTCCACCCGATTGCGGTCCGACTCCTCGAAAAGTGCGACGCTGTACTTCGAGTCGGAGGCGCGTCAGCCGGAGCCGATGAGATGGTGCGGGTCGGCAGAAATCTTGGCCTGGTGATCTATGAGTGTGTAGAAGATATTCCAGGAGCGGCATGACCCGTATCACGCAAACCTTCTGTCCTCCTGCGATAAACACGACTTCGGCCTGGCGAATGATCTCCGCTACCGTCGGATCTTCGGCTGCCGCGCGATTGGGAAGGATCAGCGTCGCCACTGAGTTTGCTTTGCACAGGCCGTTGATGTATGGGTTGTAATCGTCGTCTCCCGAGGCGCGCAGAACGAGAAAATCTCCGCTGCAGCGATAAATAGTTTGCGCATACGTCTCCCAGACGTTTACAACTTCTCCATCGATTAATGAGTGTCTTCACGAACCACCGTTACCGGCCCAAGCAGGCCTGATGGCAGCAGCGGAGAATTCGCCTTGTACGGTTTCACATCCGCAAAAGCGATCTTGGTTGCTCCAGGCTGCTCGTCACCGATCAAACGATTCACCCATGCATTCACGACCTTGATCGAGATCTCGTTTGCACCTGGCTTGAGAGCGGGAGTCGCATCAAGGCGATAAGGCGCGTGCCACACTTGTCCCAGGCCTTTTCCGTTGACGGTCACTTCTGCAAGGTTCTTTACACCGCCCAGATCAATCCACAACCGCGCGCCTTTCGTGAACCAATCCGGCGAGGCCTGTACTGTTTTCTTGTACGTCCCGACGCCGGAAAAGTACTTCACTCCCGGATCGTTGCTGCTGCTCCAATCCGAGAGTTCGTTTAACGTAATCGACTCTGGAGCACCGCGACCCGGCTGGAAAGCCAAGTTCCACGGACCGCCGACGGTGGCGACTTTCGTCTCCGTCACCGTCGGGAGAATGTGCGAAGTTTCCGACGTAGACTTGCGGAAGACCACAAATACCGCGCCCCATGGTTCGAGGTGAAGCGGCACCGTAGTGCGTCCGTCCGCTACTTTGAACGACACCGTCTCGGATTTGCCGGTCTCAGCGCGCCACAATTCCGGCTGCTTGCCAGCCAGCCGGAAAATTGCATCGATTGCCGTATCTTGATCGCTTCGGTTATCGACGAAGTAGATGTCGCCGTTGGTCAGCTTGCGGTGGGCGAATTCTATTTCGGAACCATCAGCTTGTTTCGAATAGTCGAAGTCTGGCTTGAGGTTGAGTGTGCTGAACACCTCGGCAAGGTTTTGGCCGGCATATACCGTACCTTTGCCCACCTTGTGTACACCACTCCCGTCACCGAATAACTGGGATGAAAGCCTTTCAAACTCGGCCTGATCGTCCGCGAGACTCGCATCGTCGGTAGGCTTCGGGCCCGAGACAACCGCGCCATTCTCCACGAGTTTGGCGATCGCATGCAGCGCCGGAAGTGACATATGGCGGCTGTATGGATCCAGTCCCAGCACTCGGTATTGCATGCCGCTCTTTGTCACGATCTGGCCACTCGACACGCTCAACTCGTGGATCAATGCGTCTGCGTTGATGTAATCGAACGCATAACCAGACGGAATGTCTGGACCTTTATGTTCGAAGATAGCCGTGAGATTGGAGTCCTCTCCGTAGAAATAGACAAGGTCCGCGCCGAAATGCCCCTGCTGGAGCATGTAGCTGGACCGGGCCAGGTAGTTGACCCATGGAGCAGCCTGTTCCGCCCACGTTTCATTACGGTTGAACCATTGTCCGAATGGACCAAGTGTCAGTCCAGGAGCTTTTCCAACCAGCGGCTGGTGTGCTGATTCATGAATGACAAAGCGATTGATTCCGTTGAGCAGTTCCTTGTCAGCGGTTGGCTTGAGCGTAGCCGGGGACCACGCCCACGGTGCAGCTGCCGCTGTCAGCGATTCAGCCGCGGCGATGTTCTGGCCGTAAATGTGGGCCACAGATGCGGACTCACGGTCATCGGCGTCGTAACCGTACTGTGGCTGATTCACTCCCGGCCTTTGGGTCCACATCGCGCTCATGGGCACTTCGTTCATCTTCTTGACTTCCATGCCGTCTGCGACGAAGGCGCGTCCTGATTCGTGCGATTCTCCGTAGTGACCCATTCCACGTTCGTGAAGGGTATCTTCCAACTGCCCGTAGTGCTCAGTGGCAATGAGATCTGCGATGGTCTTGCGGAAGTCCCAAAGAAAACGATCGCTCGCTGCCGCACTTTCAACAACGCGACCCGCTAACACGGGCAACCACGGTGTTGCGTCATACCCGCGCAGCTTTTTGAATTGCGCGAGCATATTGTCAGTCCAGTTCTGCGAACCCGCCTCCCAACTATCATTGATCACATAGCGGATGCCTTTTTTCCCCATTTCGTCCGCCCCGACGGTGTTCTTGTAGCTGTCGAGATATTTCTCGAAATAGTCCTTCACAAAGCGTCGATCGAGTTTGTCGACCTCGAGTCCTGTGGCCTCTGGCGTTGCCGGGTGGTTGGCGATTCCGAGCAATGAGTAACCGAATCGGAGCACTACCCATTTGCCATCCGGGGGTGTCCAGTCTAGCGTTCCATCCGCACTCATCTTGGACGTCAGGTCGATAACATCCGACTTCTTGATTGCCATGGTGGCATCGACCTGCGGAGTCGCAAACTCATAAAGATCGGGCTCGGGCACAAAGGCCGCTTTTTCTTCAAAATGGTTCACCCGCGGATCAGAGTGCAGAACTAATTCGGCAACTTCGTATGACGTCGGAACAGTGGGCGGCGGACCGAACGAAGAAAAATCGATTCCCTCCGCCCATGCCGGCGGAGGGGGCGGCGGGTTGTGCTTGAACGTGATTCGGAAGTACTTAGCAGTTGCCGGATTGAATGAGATCGTATGTTCAGGTGCCCTACCACCGATCAGGCTGGCTACTTTGTGGAAGTTTTGCCCGTCGTCGCTGGCATCGAGGGTCTTCTCAGGAATCCCGCTGACAAATTCCTGGAGAAATCCCGGATCCTTGGTTACGAACGTTATCGCGCGAACTGTATGGGCTGCCGGATATTCAAACTGAATCCAAGAGTCGGAACCGGGTGTCGGAAAGGGCACTTTGGTAGTCTTCTCCAGGTTCCCATCGCTCAGCATCGCGGGATCCAGTCCCTCGCCGCTAGAAGTGATTTTGGCTGCCTCTGTCGCTAGTCCTGATCCTGGGGGAACTCGGAAGGCGATGACAACAGCATCCGCATACAACTCCGGGAGATTTGGGGCGGGTGCCCCGAATCGTGGTCGAACGCCGAGATTCTGAAATGCACCGGTATTGCTCGGAGGATGATCAATCTTGCCTACGAACCGGGTTCCTCCGTCTAAGACCGTCTCGCTCCAGACATACTTCTTCATTCCTTGAGCTGGTGTCACCCACGGCCCGCCTGTTTCGCTCCAGCCCGGCGAGCCCGCAATCGCCATCTCCATTCCTAATTTGTCCCCGAGGCCGATCGCGTACTTGAACGCGTCCTTCCATTCTGGGGTCATGTACACCAAGCGCTTCTCAACAACCTGCGGCGTTTGCAGCGCTGCATCGAAATTCTGAAACCCCGCAATCCCCGCGCGATGCATCCACTCAAGATCGAGCTTGATGCCTTCTTGCGTGATGTTCCCATTCATCCAGTGCCACCAGACGCGCGGTCGTGCGGCGCTGGGTGGATTTTCGAACCCTTTCTTCAACGCATCTTCAGGCGTCTGGGCAAGAGAAAATCCAACGATGGAACTGATGGTCAACACCGCAAACAGGAACTGTCTCCAAGCTCGTTTCATAATTCCGATGTCTCCAAAATGTTTCTTTCAGGCAGTTAATGCCGCAAAGCGTCAACCGTGGAAAGGAAAACGGCTCGTGCGGTTCCCACTTTCAAAATCAAGTGGCGACTGTTTGATAACCACATGTCGCCTTAGATCATCCGCAGGATTGTTCGATCAGACCAATCTTTCCCACATAAAGGGGGCCAGCATAAGAGCTATTAATACCCATGCGCAACAAGATGAATGCTGAACGCACTTGTTGTGCAGTACGAAATGAATCAAAACTGAAGGTCCCTTCGATCGGCATGGGGCGCTCTGGAAAGTGGACGGCCGGGAGCAACTCTCACAAGGCTTGATTCCCGAGATCGGAAACGTAGAAAGCGCGTCATATTTTTCGGATTCGCCACTGCCAAACTGCGTTTCGACCGAACCTGCAGTGCTTCAACTACGGGCCGCCCTCCCAGTCCGCAATTTCACAGCGCGAAATAACAAACGTGAGTGGTTCATACATTGACACCGGGCACTTCCGGGTGAAACCATCCGCGCCGTGTGTTCCGTTGGGACGCGTATCCCAGTTCTTCGGATCGGGTAATCGGCTCATCTGTGCTAACCATTGCAAGGCCGTAGTTTTTTTGCTTCGAGTCTCTGGTGTAAACAGCACTCAACCATGAAAATCAAGTTCCTTGCCCTTACATCGATTGCTCTTCTGGCTGCTATGGAAAGCAGTGTGCCAGCGCAGCTTCCACCGGAGGCATTGCGAGGATTGTGGAAAGCGCAATGGATAACCTCGCCACGTGCCCCGCTGAGGGATAGCGTTGTTCTGCGCTTCCGCAAACTGTTCGATATTCCACAGACTCAGGAGCACTTCGTTGTTCATGTCAGCGCTGACGCTCAGTTCATCCTTTGCGTAAATCAGCAGGAGATAGGGCGGGGGCCTGTGCGAAGTGATCTTGCACATTGGAAATACGAAACCTACGACTTGGCGAAGTTTCTGCACGCGGGGAAAAACGAGATTTCTGCCACGGTATGGAACTTCGGTGTTGTACCGCTGGCCCAGATCACTGATCGGACTGGATTCGTACTGCAAGGCGATACTGAGAATGAAGCGATTGCTAATACCGACAACAGTTGGGAGGTCGAGGAGGAGAAAGGCATTCAGACTTTACCGACGCCTCCTGAAATTGAAAGGTCGTACTACGTTGCAGAGCCCGCTGAGCGCATAGATGGATCGGTATTCGATTGGTCGTGGAACAACGCCGCATCGTCACGCGGCAAATGGGAAAAACCAGTTTCGATCGGATACGCATCCCTACGAGGCGCGGTGCTGCAAAACAACAACTGGCAGTTGATGCCCGACCCGCTGCCCTCAATGCAAATGGAACTAGCGCCTGCGGGACGCGTCGTGCGTGCTACTGGGATGCAGTCCCCGTCTGATTTTCCGGGCTCGCCATTTGAAATACCAGCTCACTCCAAAGTCAGCCTGTTGCTGGACCAGTCTCATCTGACTACCGCATATCCAGAGGTGACGGTGACCGGGGGCGCTCAGAGCACGATCCGTCTCACCTATGCGGAGGCTCTTTTCGACAGCAATGGACAAAAGGGCAATCGAAACGAAATCGCGGGCAAACACATAGTGGGTATCTTTGATGAGTTCTTGCCTGACGGGACCCAAGGACGCCGCTTTATGCCCCTAGTCTGGCGTACATGGCGGTATCTGCAACTTGACATCACCACGGCTGATCAACCGCTTCATCTTGATAATCTTGGTTGTTGGTTTACGGCCTTTCCGTTCGAAGAGCGAGCGCGTTTCTCCTCAGACGATCCATCTCTGACTTTGATTTGGGAAATCGGTTGGCGGACTGCTCGCCTCGATGCACACGACACCTACATGGACACGCCCTATTACGAGAGGATGCAGTACATCGGCGACACGCGCATTCAGGCTTTGATCTCGTATACGGTTGCGGGCGACGATCGCCTCGCCCGCCAGGCGATTCAGGCCTTTAACGATTCTCGAGTTC
Organism: Candidatus Sulfotelmatobacter sp.; assembly: GCA_035279505.1. GTDB lineage: Bacteria > Acidobacteriota > Terriglobia > Terriglobales > Acidobacteriaceae > Sulfotelmatobacter. The sequence goes on from DATEHP010000140.1 coordinate 8,015, forward strand.
CTGACGGTCTTACACGTAGCCGTTATCCCTCATCCGTAACGCAAATGATTCCAACGTTCTCGCTGTTGTGGATCGGAATGGTGCATGACTTCTGGATGTATCGAGGAGACGAGGAATTCGTAAGGGCGCAAATCTCGGGTACAAGAACTGTCCTGGACTGGTTTTCAGAGCGGCAGAGACCCGATGGACTTATCGGAAACATTCCATGGTGGCCTTTCGTCGATTGGGGAAAAGATTTTGGGTTTGGCATGCCTCCCCAGGATGTCGACGGTGGATCCTCTCCCATTACCTTGCAGTACATTGAAGCTCTCCATTACGCCGCAGAACTCGAGTCAGCCTTTGGCGACCCGATTCGCGTGCAGCGCTATCGTGAAGCCGAGACTAAGGCAGTAACCGCGATCCGCAAATTGTGCTGGAACGATACCTACGGCTTAATTGCCGACACTCCAGCCCAGAAGCATTACAGCCAGCACGCCAACATTCTCGGCGTGTGGCTTGGCGTAATCCCGGCGGAAAAACAGAACGATGTCCTCACCAGAGTTCTGTCGACGAGCGACCCAGGTTTCACGACACCCGGAACCGTTCCGGACATGACGAAGGCAACCTACTACTTCCGATTCTATTTGGCCCGCGCAATTGATCACGCAGGCATGGGTGACCGGTATCTGGATCTTTTAAAACCGTGGCGAGATATGGTTGCACTTGGACTCACGACTTGGGCGGAACAACCAGAGCCCACAAGGTCTGATTCGCATGCTTGGAGTGCTCATCCGAATTTTGACTTTCTCACGATCGTCGCTGGAATTCGACCAAAGACACCGGGATTCTCCAGCGTCACAATCGAGCCTCATCTCGGCCAGTTACGGAATGTGGTTTCAACCGTACCAACTCCACGAGGAGCGATCGAAGCTAGTTTCAAATCGAATTCGACTGACGTGGACGCGGAAATAGCTCTTCCCCCGAACGTATCAGGGGATCTTGTGTGGAAAGGAAAGGTCATCGCCTTACGTGCAGGCCATCAACATCTCCGGTTGCCTTGAACCCGTTGGGTAGGCAAACGGGCCGTTGATTGCGGGTGGTTCGTTACCAAGATAGTTGCAGCCCAAGGTTTGCGGAACGCAGTGAGCCGTAATCCCGGCGTAGATTATCCGCAAATCGATCAGTTGCTTGCAATAGGGACCCGTGCAAATCCGACACATCCGTAGTGAATGCAGAGTTTGCTCTGGTGATTGGTAAATTCGTGGTGATGTAACGAACATATGGGGATTCTTTGGAGTGACACGAAGCACTCGCTGCAACTGTTCTCGAAAAATTCCGGGTTCGCGATTGCTGCGATTGCTGCACTTGCCCTCGGCATTGGCGCTAACACCGCGATCTTCTCTGTCGTGAATACGGTTCTTCTTAAGCCACTCACCTATCCCGACGCCGATCGCATGGTGAATTTTCTGTTTTCCGCAAGCGGCATTGCCGACAACCTTCACTGCGTCGCGGAATTTCACTTTTTTCAGCGGCAAAACAACCTGTTTAAGGAGGTCGTGGCATTCGACAATGCAGGCCCCGGTTTTAACCTGACCGGCGGCAGCCGCCCAGAGCAGGTTAACGGCATTCATGTCACAGAGGGCTACTTCCGGGTCTATGGTGCGCCCGTGGCATTGGGTCGGACCTTCACGTCACAGGAGGACTCGCCACACGGCGGCAGGGAGGTGGTACTGAGCTATGGCCTGTGGCAGCGCAGGTTCGGTGGCGAACCGGCCATTGTGGGGAAATCGATCTCGCTAGGCAATGAGCCATATACCGTGGTGGGCGTGATGGGAAAGGGTTTCGTGGGTGATGTGCAGGCCGATCTGTGGCTGCCATTTCAGATTGACCCGGTGAGCGTCGACGGGAACGTCTCCTTTTACGTGACCGGACTGCTCCAGCCGGGCGTCACGGTCGCGCAGGCGAATGCCCAATTACAGGCGGTGGCCCCCGAGTTCCGCCGTGAGTTCCCGACCCTGACCTGGGTATCGCACTTCAGGGTTGGACCTTTGCTCGACAGCATCATCGGCGACGCGCGTAATTCGCTGCTGATGATCATGGGCGCGGTAGGGCTGGTGCTTTTGATCGCCTGCGCCAATGTCGCCAATCTGTTGCTGGCGCGTGCCACGGTGCGCAGGCGCGAGCTCGCGATTCGCTCCGCACTCGGAGCCAGCCGCGCGCGCATTGTGCGCCAGCTGTTGACGGAAAGCGTTTTGCTGTCCCTGGCTGGCGGCATCCTCGGTACGGCCATCGGCTTTGCCGGAATGCGAGCACTGCTGGCGGTTAGTCCCGCTGGCCTGCCTCGCATCGGCGAAAGCGGCTCGGACATTAGCATCGATTGGCGCGTGCTCGGTTTCACCCTCGGTCTCTCGCTGTTGACTGGCATCGTTTTTGGACTATTGCCCGCCTTCAGCTCTTCGCGTTCCGACGTGAGCTCCACCTTGAAGGAGAGCGGCAGCCGCTCGGGCACCGGATTCCGACAGGGACGATTCCGCTCGCTGCTGGTCGTAAGCGAAATCGCGCTGGCTCTGATGCTGCTGATCGGATCGTCGTTGCTGATCCGAACCTGGATCGCCCTCCACGAGGTCGGTCCCGGCTTCGATTCCCACAATGTTCTGACGATGGAAATGTCGCTCAACGGTCCGCGCTATCAGAACACGGCCGGCCTGGCGCGGCTCCTGCGAGACGGACGCAACCGGCTCAATGCTCTACCTGGAGTGGAGGTTGCGGCTGCGGGCTTTTGGCGGCCCATCGATGTCGAAGACGGCACGGGGTTCCAGTTGGTCGGGCGCCCGGCCGATCCACTGGAAAAGGACTGCTGCTCGAGCGCGTGGATGAGCATTACGCCGGATTATTTGAGGCTGTTCAGGATCCCACTGCTGCGTGGACGCGATTTCACGGATAACGACAGCGCCGACGCGCCGGCTGTCGATCTTGTGAATGAGGCGTTTGCCAGAAAATTCTTTCCGCACGAAGACGCGGTCGGGCAGCACATCATGCACGGAGTCATGAACTCCGGCTCGTCCGGGCTCAGGATTGAGACCATTGTCGGGTTAGTCGCGGACTTCCACGACAGCGGCCTTACCAAGCCTGCCGACCCGATGATCATCGCTCCGATTCCGCAGGTCTCGGATGGCTATAACGCAGCATATGCCAACCTCCAGCCACTCTTCTGGCTGGCGCGAACCCACGGCGACCCACATATCCTTATTCCGGCCATCTCCGAGCAGTTGCGCATCGTGAGCGACGGCTTCGCCGTGGGCCATATCCGCACGATGGATGAGGTCATGGGGCACTCCACGGCGCGGCAAAGCTTCCAGATGTTGCTGCTCATGATCTTCGGCTCGGTGGCGCTGCTGCTTGCTGCGATCGGTGTCTACGCCATCATGGCTTACTCGGTCGAGCAACGGGCTCAGGAGATGGGCATTCGAATGGCGCTGGGCGCTACGCGTAACGCCATTCGTAGGCTGGTTGTCTGGGAAGGCATTAGTCTGGCCTTCGCCGGCGTAGTTGCGGGTATGGGAGCGTCCTTCGGGGTGACTCGCCTATTGTCAAACTTCCTTTTTGGTGTCAAACCGTGGGATCCGACGGTCTTCGTATTGGCGCCAATCATCCTCACTGCGATTGCGCTGCTCGCCGTATGGCTGCCTGCCGCGCGTGCCTCTAAAGTCGACCCCATGCAGGCGTTGCGTGCGGAGTAATCCATAGAAGCGCTTTAGTCCGTTCGAAATTGGGAGGAGGCTAGTCGCCGTGCACACTGCTCGTTCATTTGTGAAATGGAAACTCTCTGTGCTCGCGCTGTCGTGGATAGCCCTGGCGCTTAATGTGAATGCCCAAAGCACACCACCTATACCGCCACAAGGGATGGTCTCGGTGCAGGCCACTCTCGGAATGACAACATTGCCGTTATGGGGTCCTGACGCCTCCGCCGAAGAAATCGGGAAGAACAGCAGCGACGCAGCCTTAACCGTATTTGTGCCGCACCCGGGAAGGGGAAACAACACAGCGGTCGTCATTGCACCAGGAGGGGCTTATGTTGGCCTTGCGAGCAATCTCGAAGGACGTCAGGTAGCGGACTGGTTTGCGGCCCGCGGAGTTACAGCCTTTGTTCTGAAGTACCGTCTCGGTCCTGATAACCCTTACCCCGTTCCCCTGCTGGACGCCCGTCGCGCCGTTCGACTCGTGAGATCAATGAGCAGGACCTATAACTTGCACACCGACCGAATCGGGATCATGGGATTCTCTGCAGGCGGCCATCTGGCGGCCATGGAGGCGACGAGTTTTGAGGACGGGAACCCAAAGGCTAACGATCCTGTGGACCGGTTTAGCGATCGTCCCGATTTCCTGATTTTGGGTTATGCGTGGCTCAATGCGATGCAGCCGAATAACCGCAACCTAATTACCTATTGCTCAGTGCTGCGCTCCTTGCCTCCGCGCGACTGCAAGGACTGGGAGCAAAAGTACACTCCGGCTCTGCACATTACTCAGAACACCCCCTCGACCTTTCTCTACAGCACGTCTGATGATGCCCTTGTGCCGGTTCAGGCTAGCGTCGAGTTCTACTCTGCGCTTGTGCAAGCGGGCGTTCCGGCTGAGTTGCACCTGTTTCGTCACGGCGCACATGGCAGCGGTTTGGGGAGCGGTGACGCCGCGTTGGACATGTGGCCAACATTTCTCGAGGCATGGTTGCGCGCTCAGGGTTGGCTAACTTCCGAATCTGGAACAGCAGGTGCTACGAGGGTTGAGACTCCGCCTGTGCCGAAAAATGGCACGCCATAGGGACCGCCTCTCGGATCATCGCGCGGTTTCTAGTATCAGCTCAGACTGTCCCACATGGCGAGTTCTTGCCCGAACGGATCATCTTCTATTTTGCATCGTGTATCAATCAGCATGGTTGAACGCTTTGGCAGAGTGTATGCCGGCCATGCAGGTTGACCCTTGGCGCCGGGGTGGCCTGTTCTTGCGAAAGTAGTCCACATTTCGCTCATGTTCAGAGCTGTCTTTTCGCGATCAGAATCGGTGCCGATAAGTCCTGGGCGCGATGGATCTTTTGGTCCCTCAAGCGCCACATTGTTGAACTTGTACCAGATTTCCGTTGCATGCGCGGCGCCGAGTCGATGGTCTGTCCCGGGCACAACCAGGTTCGATTCGTGGGTGAACATGTACATGTAAACAGGCGCTGCCTTCTGAGCGAATTTCTTTTCTGCAATCTCAATCGAGCCAAGCCACATGGCGCGCGCTGTAGTAATGGCGACATAGAGATCCGCAGCCGAGGCATTCGGTCGGCTTTTACGATAGGTGGAGACGATTTTTTCTGCGTTCGGGCCCAATTCCTTTGTCAAGCGCGTCTGCAGTCTTTCCTCAGTAAGGGTAAATGCATCTGTGTCCTTGCGTTCGAGGAAGAAGAAGGCCATTTCGTCTTTGTTTGTCCCAACGATCAGAGGTTTATCTCGCGAAATCGCAGGGGCGCTGGGATCAAAAGGATGATGAGGAAGATAAGTCCCGTCAACTACGGGGAGGAATCCCCCCGGCTTTGACGTGGTCATACCCTGCCGCCCGCCGCTCAGAGACAGTCCTCCGGGCCGTTTCTGTGCGACTGCGCCTTGAACTTCCACTAGTTTCTCGGCTGGAATCTCTTTAAGCTTGAGCACTTCCTTCTCGGATAACCCGACTTCAGTCAAGACCATCTTTGTGGTTTCTGTAGCGATATCTCGCGGCGACATATGGACCCCAGGCCCACTTTCAATCGACGCTTTATTGAAATAGTCCTTTGCTGCCGGGAGCGCATAGATGCATGCAGTCTTGGCACCGCCGCCCGACTCGCCAAAAACCATCACGTTGTGCGGGTCTCCGCCAAAAGCCTCAATGTTCTCGTTGACCCATTTGAGCGCAGCGGAAATATCAAGGATGCCCTGATTACCCGAAGTGGCATATTCTTCGCCCGCGAGATCAGCGAGGAATAGGTATCCCAACAGTCCTAGACGATGATTACTGGCCACTACGACGACGTCGTACTCTCGAGCAATGTTGCTGCCGTCCTGGTACCATGTGCTCCCTGATCCGATCACAAAGCCGCCGCCGTGGTTGTAGAACATGACAGGCCGACGCCGATGGTCTACGGCAGGCGTCCAAATGTTCAGCACAAGACAATCCTCTGAAGGAAACGGTTCTTCCTTTCCGAAGGACGGCTTGTTCGGCTGGAATGAGGGCGGACCAGGAGTAAACGCATCGCGAATTCCGGTCCAAGGCTTAAGCGGCGGCGGTGCTTTGAATCGATTCTCTCCAGCGACCGAGCCCGCGTAAGGGACTCCTTTAAATGTGACCAGCTCCCCTTGGCGTGTGCCTCTCAGGCGGCCATAGGATGTCTGCACTTCGACTTTTTCCGTAGGCGCTGGTTTCCCCCATGCCAATCGAGAGGCAAGTGCCGAGCTTCCGGCGATGGCAGCCAATGCCATTGAGCTGTTCTTTACGAACCTGCGACGGTCGATAAGCGGGAACCCTTGATCAGTTGGCATAGCTCATCCTTCCCGAACCCGCGATCTGTACCTCGGTGCGTGAATAAGCCTTCAGTCGGCGGCCAAGAACATCACTTCGCAGCCGCTGTTGCTTGAACAAGCTCCGCATCAATGGTCAACTGAATCTCGTTGCCTACAACACCCTGGTAGCCGGTCATCCCAAAGTCTGTTCGATTCAGAGCGCCAGTCGCTGAAACACCCATGTGCAGGTGTCCGTGGCCGTCATCAATAGGCTTCGAAGGGCCCTCAACATCGAGACTAACGGGCTTGCTGACTCCGCGAATCGTCAGATCCCCGGTAATCTTCAGTTTATCCGCGCCAGCAGACTCGACCTTCGTGGACCGAAACGTCATGGTCGAATACTTCTGAACGTCAAAAAAGTGATCGCTGCGCAGGTCGTTGTCGCGCATCTCCACGCGCGTATCCACAGACGCAGGTTCGATGGTTACCTCAACCGAGTTGTTCTTGGCATCTGCGGCGTCATAATGCGCGCTCCCGCTGATCTTGGCGAAAGTACCGCGTACAGTCGAAATTCCCATATGCCGAACTGCAAACTGCGCCGACGAGTGGGCCGGGTCCAATTGCCACAAATTGGATTGGGCTATGGCGGTTATGTTGAAGATTGATACGACTATTGCGACAAAAAAAATCGGTCTCAAGTTGGCTCCTTTAATTGTTTTGGGATTTACCGCGTTACAAGCGCTGCTCCGGGCAGACGACTGGTCCCTTCCTTTTTTCGGAATGCAGCTTCGAGATTGTGCCGAGCAATTCTGGAATGTTCGCGCGCAAGCGCTTCTGCACGTGAGCCCTCACGATTCTCAATGGCTTCAACGATTGCACGATGTTGCTCAGCCGCAATGTGTGCCGTGCTCGGCTCGTAGTCCGCAGGACTGAATACCAAAGCTTCCGGGGCAGCGAATGGAATCTTGCACGCGTGCTCCAGTTCACGGAACAGAGAAGGACTCTTGGCCAGGCACCACACTTCGCGATGAAACGTCCTATTCGTGTCCAAGAATCGTGCGAATGCTTCCGGCGATGTTGGGTTCTCGAGCATCGCTCTCGGAAGGAGTCTCTTGACTCGCCCAAGTTCTTCCACACGCTCCAGTCGCTCCGCGGCGAATCTGGCCGCCGTGCCTTCCAGGACGCCGCGAATCTCGATCGCGTCACAAATGTCGACCGTGCTGAAGGAGCGAACGCGAAATCCGCCTGTCGGAATCGGCTCGAGCAAACCCTCATTTGCCAGCCGTTCAAGTGCGATCCGAATGGGAGTGCGCGAAGCTTTCAGCAAGGAGACGAGCCCGAGTTCCGTCAAGCGCTCACCGGCCGAGAATTCCCCTTTCAGGATCCATTCCCGCAAGGTCAGCACGAGGCGTTCTGTCTGCGTATTCGAGTTGGCAGTATTAACAGGAGAGGCCGACATTGCATGCAATTCTACAGATGGGACGTAACATTTTCAACGCCTTATGCGGATGAAATAGCGAACTAATCGACAAATTGCATGCAATTTATTCTCTGCGGTCGTCCTGGGAACTTTGCGAGTTGTCCCGTGGACACCCCCAATTGGTGAAATTAAGCCTCAGCCGCTTCCCAAGAATTCAAGGCTTCGCGAATTTCAAACCGCAAACTTGCGACATCCCCAAGTCGGCCAATACCGCTCGTCCGCTTTCGGCGCCAAGGTCAAATGCCAGGTAAGGGGATCGGTGATGTTTTCGCTTAATAAGCATGTCTTCTGCGGTATCTCAATAGCCAACACATGTCACGCATAGGACGTAACACTGTTCGAGTTTTTCGCTGCGCGATCTTTTGTGATTCGCTCGAGATAGCCACTTCCCCGGAACGCCTCCATCGGATCCTTTGGCAAACCCTTTGAATCTCTCCACTCTTGGATTGCGGGGCGGACGTCTGTCGCAAATGCGTCCTGAAGGAGCGACTCCGCCGCAACCAGATCGCATTTCTTCTGTGCGACTGCCAGTTCCTTTGGGTCCACCAACGCCGCTTTCACGAAGAGCTGCTGAGCCATCGTCACGGTCTGGATCATGGCTTCGATTTTGCCTTTTAGGTTATGGCTCTGATCAACCATGTAGGCGATGTCAACATGCTGCCCTGTATCATACTCGAAAAAGTGGATCTCATAGAAGATGCGGAAGACCTGATACGGATCGATCGACCCCATCGTCAGGTCGTCATCGGCATAGCGGCGGTCGTTGAAGTGGAACCCGCCCAGCATATTCTCTGAAAGCAGCCAGGCTACGATTTGCTCGATATTCTGTGCCGCATAGTGGTGGCCCGTATCCACAAGAACTTTTGCTTGCAAACCTGCGGCGCGCGACAGCAGAAGCGCCATCCCCCAGTCAGCGATATCCGTGTGATAAAAAGCAGGCTCGAAGGGCTTGTATTCGACGAGCATTCTCTGATCCGGCGATAAGCTTCGGTGCGCCTCCTTCAGTCCGTCTGTGAACCACTGCTTGCGTTCTCGAATGCTCGCGGTGCCCGGATAGTTCGATCCATCGGCAAACCAAAACGAGATGTCCCGGCTATGGAGGCGCTTTGCGATCTCAATACTGTCATGGGTGTGCTGCATCGCACGACGGCGAACACGTTCATCGGGATTTCCAAACGAGCCATATTTGTACTCCTGCTCTTGAAAAAGATTGGGATTGATCGAGCCAGCCGCAACACCGTAGCGCGTGGCGAATTGCTTGATCCCATCGGTACTCTGTATTCCATGAGGGCAATCCCACAAAACATGCAGCGCCACCGTTGGACAGACTCCCGTCAGAAGATGGACCTGTCCGGCATCGCTGAACTTCTCCTCAGTCGTCGTGGCCGCGGCTGGCTGAACGAACTTGCCAAAGCGAGTTCCAGTGTTAGCGAACCCCCAGGAGGGAAGCTCGATGCGAAATGTCTCTAGTGCCGAAAAAACCTTCTCACTCGTCGACGAGTCCATGGGACCTCTCTTTAGCGAGGGACGATACAATCCTTGCTCGCCGGGGTCACGACCTTCTTGGCTAGCCATCGCAATTGTGCAGTGCGAAATTCCCAATTTCATATCCAAGCTGGTCGAAAGTCCTCCAGATCTTCAGACATCGCCCATACCAATGTTGAGCCGGCCACCAGTGATGCGTGACCGGCTATGGCCCCAATTTCTACTTTGTAAAATGAGGCATCCACAAAAAGTTGGTGCGGACCCGTTTTCGGGACCAGCGTTCAAGCCAGCGTCTTCTGTCGACGAGTGCCCCCCAGTTGCACCGGATTTATTGGCAAAATGACGAGTCAGCCTAAGCGGAGCGATGCGTAGACCTTCGGCTTTAACGCAGGAATGGTTTCGTGTCACTCATCAGCTTCGATTTTCCGCATTGCAGAACAAAATTGAATGCAGGCCACCCTTCGATCCTGTTCTGTCAAAGCTCAAACTTCGTCTGAATTGGCCTGTCAGATAACGATTTGGTGAAGTTCTAAGCTGGAAACAGCCGCATTTGTCAATGCGAAACGCCCGCCTCCCTCGCTTTGCAGGTTGACGATGCCTGACGACCAATGGGAGTATCCGCCTCCAGATGCACGGCGACAACTGTGGGCAGGGGCACTTTCCAAAAACGAATTCGTGATATGTGGAATCGGTGCCGAGTTCCACCATGTTGGACCGTCGCCAGGAGACAATTCATGTCCACGTCGACACGCGTTCTGACGCTTTGCTTGCTGATTGCTTCGGCGACAACCATCCTCCATGGCCAAGGGGGAGCTTACGGCAGCATCCTCGGGACCGTCACTGACAGCTCGGGTGCAGTTGTGGTCAAGGCGGCTGTCGACGTCACCAACGTCGCGACCGGCGTTATGAAGCACACCGAGACCACTTCTTCCGGCGACTACACAGTTCCGTACCTTCAGCCGGGAACCTATCGGGTGACCGTCCAAGCGAGCGGCTTTCAAAAGTCAACCGTCGATAACATTGGATTGGTGGTGGGCCAGGAAGCTCGGGCTGATGTGAAGATGAAGGCCGGAGCTGTCAGCGAGAGCGTGCAGGTTGAAGCCAGCGCCGTTGCTCTCGATACCGACAGCTCAGCGGTCTCACAGCTGGTAAGCGAGAAGCAGGTGGAGGAACTACCACTCAACGGGCGCAACTTTCTGAATCTTCTGTTCATTGGCGCTGGGGCTGTTCAAACGGTCGGTGAACAGGGTCAGATGCGCCAAGGTGCAGGGAACGCGATCAGCATCAACGGCGGACGGCCGGAGTCCAATAACTACACGTTGGACGGCCTTACCAATACCGATACGGCGCTCAACACGCCGGCCGTGGTCGTGTCACAGGATGCCATCCAGGAGTTCAAGGTCGCCAGCGAAAACTATTCAGCGGAATACGGATACAGCGCGAACCAAGTAAACATCATCAGCAAGAGCGGCACCAACCAATTGCACGGTACCGCGTTCGAGTTTCTCCGCAACGATGCGCTCGACGCCCTCACGCCTACGCCATTTCAAACGCCAATCAAGAGCGAACTCCGTCAGAACCAGTTCGGGTTTGTGGCTGGAGGTCCGGTTTATATACCTAAGGTTTACGACGGCCGCAACAAGACCTTTTGGTTGGCGAACTACGAAGGCTGGCGAATTCGCAACGGGTACGTAGTGCGCGGCCAGGTTCCTGATCCGACCCAACTGGGCGGCGATTTTTCCACCTCGGGTCTACCAGCGTATGGATCTGCAGGGTGCGACAGCGGATACGCTCAATCCACGCCGCAGCCTTGCATGCCGGTTGATCCACAAACGGGAAGTCCGTTTCTCGGCAACGTCATTCCCTCCACACGATTTTCGCACTTGGCGACCGTTGCCTTGGCAGCGAACATTTTTCCAGCTCCCACTCCCCTTTGCATAAGTGATCCGGGCGTCTGTCAGGGGAACAACTATCAGCAGGCTCTGACTCTGCCAAACACCACCAATCAGCAAACCTATAAGATCGATCAGAACTTGGGCCGATTGGGGTCCGTGTTCTTCCGTTACACAAAATCGAGTTTCGCAAATCAGAATCCCCAAAATCTCTCGCCGACCTACAGTATCAACACCTTTACTGAAGACACGAAAAGTTGGATGTTCTCCCACACGATCACTCTGGGGCATTCGGTCGTTAACAATTTTCGCTTCGGGTTTCTGCATCCCATAGCGATTCAAGGTGCACCTCCCGTGACCGATGCCCAGATATCCGCGCTCGCCTTGACCTCGGGCAGCGTCTTTACCACGCTTCCAGATTACGCCCGAGGCTTTCCGACGATTACTCTTCCGATCACGAACTCGAACCTCAACGATTCTTACGGGAGTCCGGGGAACAACCCGACTACGAGCGACATTCCCACGTGGGAATTTGGCGATTCGGTCTCTATAATTCGCGGAAAGCACACGATTGGCGTGGGCTTTGACTATCGTCGCTTTATTCAAAAGCGAGATCTCTCCACGAATTTTCTGGGCGGGTACAGCTACGGTAACAACACGATCGTTCAGGACACCGCCAACGATTGCGCTGCTGCGACCTCAGGGGGCACGTGCGGCACCGGAAACGCTGTCGCTGATTTCCTGCTTGGCTTTTATGGCGGAGCCAATACTTTCCAGCCAGGCCCGTTCAGTAACCCCAAGGTGGCAGGCAATCTGAACCAGTATCACTTCATGTACTTCGCCCCCTATGTCCAGGACGACTGGAAGGTGACAAGTCGACTGACCGTTAACCTTGGACTTCGCTGGGATTACAGAGGCGTGCCTTACGAGTTAAGCAACAAAATGTTCTGGATTGATGACCAGAACACCCCCGGAGGCTCACGGTTCACAGGGGGCGGGCTATGCTTTGCGAACCCAGCACTAGCGAATGACGGAGTGGCGCCCGCCGGCAACGGATTTTACAACTATTGCGGACGGCGGAATCCAGCCGATGGCTCCAAGACTCCATTCGCGCCCCGGTTCGGATTTGCGTGGCGCCCGTTTGGAGGAGAGAAAACCGTCGTGCGCGGCGGCTACGGAATTTTCTGGGACTCGTCGCTAAGTCGCGAGATCGACGACTCTGGCGACCTGTACCCGTACGTAGAGCGAACTTCTCTCAATCCGACCAGTCAGCCAAGTGCAGTGGCTCCCAAAACCACTGATCAACTGTTCGTACCTCAAACCGCGATCGTCCCCGTCACAGCTCCGAACAGCCAGTTCGTCGCCGTGATCATCTCCGATCATCCGCGTAACCCTTATGTGCAGCAGTACACCGTATCGGTACAACGCGAGTTGTTCAGACAGACCACACTGGAAGTAAACTATGTCGGGAATCGAGGTCTGCATTTGCTGGATCGTATTTTCCTCAACGAGTCGAATCCGATTCCGGCTGCCACGCTTCCAACCTGTCAGGCAGCCTTTAGCGCGAATGACAACGCCACTCTGTTTGCGAACAACTGTAACTTCTTCCAGCGATTTCCCTTGCCTAACTTTTCTTATCCCGGTCCTCTCAACAGTTCCTGGACCGGGTATTCCAACTACAACGCGGGCAACGTGAAACTAGAGCATCGGGCCGCCGACTTCGCCCTCCTCTCCGTCTACACGTGGGCGAAGAGCATGGATGACAAATCGGCTCCGGCGGGCATCGGTGGTGCTGGCGGTGGGTTTCAGGGGCACCTCGACGACCGCAACCCGCGACTCGACTACGCACCCTCAGACTTCAGCGTGAAGCACCGCTTCGTTAACAGCGTCGTCTACAGTCTGCCCATCGGACGTGGAAAACGCTTGCTGGGTGGCATAAATCGAGCTGCTGACGCTGCTGTTGGCGGGTGGCAAATAAGCGTCATCACCACCTTCCAGACCGGTTTCCCATTCTCAGTAACGGCCAGCGACCTAGGCCTTGCCAATGGAGAACTAGGCAACCAACGCGCCAATCTGGCCGGAACCGCGGGCGTGAGCAGCAAGAGCATTAGCCAGTGGTTCAATACTGCATCGTTTTCCCAACCTGCCTTTGGCACTTTCGGCACATCAGGGCGCAACATTTTGACACAGCCCGGGATCAACAACTGGGATATCGGGTTGGCCAAGACTTTCCGGTTTACCGAAAGGGTCGGGTTCCAATTCCGCATCGAAACGTTCAATACTTTCAACCACACCCAATACGGTGTCGATCCCACAGCGGCTGCGGCAGGCGGGCCAGGCCAAAGTGCCGTGGATGGGAATTTCAACAGCCCAACTTTCGGGAAGGTCGTCAGCGCGCGCCCCGGCCGCATTGTGCAATTCGGAGGAAAGCTCACGTTCTGAACTCTGCCTCTGAACAGACGGATGGCCCCGCCAGCCCCGGTACGGCTGGCGGGATTTTTTTGAGGTACACTCGCACTGTGAAACCCCAACACTCACTGATGGGGGCTGCACTGGTTGCGCTCGCCTTCGTTGCATCGTTTGTCGTCGCCCAGGACACGACTGCAGTTGAGCGCTACGCCGAAGAGGGGCAAGCCGCGCTTGCCGCGGGACGTTACGCAGACGCTGAGAAGTCATTCGACAAGCTGCGACAGTTGGAACCCGGAATGGCGGAGGTCCACGCCAACCTCGGCCTGATCTATTTCGAGGAGCGCAAGTTTGAAGAGGCTGTACCAGCGCTTCGCCAGGCGTTGAAACTCAAGCCCGGCTTGGCGAAGAGCGACAACCTGCTTGCGATGTCGCTCTCAGAGATCGGTCACTATGATGAAGCTGTGCCCGGTCTGGACAAGTGCCTTCGGCGGTCCACCGATAGCGAAATTAGACGAATGTGCGGACTGGAATTAGAACGCGCTTACACTGGCCTGAGGAAGGACAGCAAAGCTGTCGAAGTATCAATGGAGTTGAATCGTCTCTATCCTGACGATCCTGAAATCCTGTATCAGGCTGGAAAGGTATACGGGAATTTCGCATTTCTCACGATGGAGAAGCTCGCGCAAGTCGCTCCCACATCCGTCTGGAGACACCTCGCTGCCGCCGAGGCTCACGAAAGCCAAGGTTCTTACAGTCAGGCAATTCAGGAATACCAAGAAGTGCTTCGCTTAGAGCCCGACCGCCCCGCGATTCACTATCGCATCGGCAGGAGCCTCATGGGGCGATTCTGGCAACGTCAATCGCAGCAAGATCCAGGCGCAGCCGAAAAGGAATTTGAGGAAGAGTTGCGCTTACATCCTGATAATGCGAATGCTGCCTACGAGCTCGGAGAAATGCGCAGGAAGAGCAGGCAAAACGACGAAGCACAACGATACTTCGAACAAGCCATACAGCACTACCCGGATTTTTCGGAGGCTCAGTTAGGCCTGGCTGCCGTGCTTCTGGAGAAGAACCAGCCCGAGAGTGCATTGCCTCATGCACAGCGCGCCGTGACAGTCGATCCCGAGAACGAAGTCTGCTGGTACCGTCTGGCGAAGATTCAGAGGACGCTAGGCAATGTGGCTGAGCAACAGAAGGCATTGGCCCAGTATCGCCGATTGCACGATTTGGCAAATCAGCAGAAGGAGATCGAGCCGGTCTTCTCCCCACGCGAAGTGACGAAACAAGAACTGGACCCGACTCCCTCTCAATAACTTGCGTGGCTCACAATTCGTGCTGATCCACGGAAAACGTAAATTTCATCGGCAGAACATATCCTGGTTATTAAGACTGAGTGTCTCGTTCTGCTTTGCCCGGGTTGTTCTATCTCCTAGTCTCTCCGCACAAGGTAGCGCTTTTTTAGCTGTCGCTTCAAGGTGAAGTAGGCATCCGCGAAAAGAAGCCTGCTCCCACGTTTCACGATTTCTGAACGAAGCGAATTGAGCCGTACGCGAAGGGCCGAGGCAAAAGTGTTTGGTACGGTGCAGGAATCAACGCGCTTGTGAAATACGAGAAGCTGGCGAAGAAGCCCCTTGATGCCATCGACAGCGAAGCGGCTGCGGGCTTCGCATCGTGGCGGCAAGAAGAAAAAATACAACCCTGCTCGATCAACGGTGCCCTGCGTGTGTTGCGGCGCATTTTGCGACTAGCTGTGGAATGGAAAGTAGTCCCATCCGCACCCAAGATTGAAAGGCTGGAAGGCGAAACAAGGCGCGAACATGTAGCGACATACGATGAAGAAATCAGATACCTCGCTGCCTGCGCTGGAATGCTGAATGACGTTTCCACGGTGCTGTTTGATTCGGGCTTGCGCCCAGATGAACTTCACCATATGGAGTGGGAACATCAACGCTGGGATTCCGGATGGAGATACGGCAGCATCTTCGTGGCGCGAGGGAAAACGAAGGCAGCCCGGCGCTACATCCCCATGTCAAAGCGCGTGCGCGCTCTGCTCGAAAGGAAGTGGAAAGCAGCAGGCCAGCCTGAAGCCGATGGGTGTGGCCTGCCGATACGAAATCGGGCCATGTGAACCATTCCACCTTCAGGCGGCCACACAGCGCGGCGCTGAAGTTGTCCAAGGTGCGCCGATTCGTGCTTTACAGCCTACGCCACACTTTCCTAACGCGGCTGGGCGCTGGCGGCTGCGACGTGTGGACCCTGATGAAGATTGCCGGGCATTCCAACATCCAGCAGAGCATGGCGTACATCCACCCGGATAGCAAAACGGTGCAGGCAGCCGTGGAAAAAGCTGGCAAGAAAAAGGGTGGGCACAAAACTAGGCACAATGCAGAAACGGCGATTCCGAAGGAAATCTTGGAAGTTGCCGTAAATCCTTCAGCATTAGAAGGATATATGGTGAGCGCGGCAGGACTCGAACCTGCGACCCATGCCTTAAAAGCGTGAGTTTAAACGTATTTACAGCGACTTACAATCTCCGGGAGCCGCCAAAGTCGCTGTAGGGAACCTATAAAACGGTGGTTGTGGGTTGAGTCGTGGGTTGAAGGCTATCCACCAAAATTGAGGCAAACTTCGTGCCGTTTAGGATATTGGTCTGATTTCTCGCTCGTAGGCTCAGTTCACCGTCGCCCCGCCGCAGCACTTCTTGTACTTCTTCCCCGACCCGCACGGGCACGGATCGTTCCTGCCGATCTTCGGTGTGCTTCGCCGAGCCTCGGGTTCAGGGACGCCGAGATCGCCTTCCCGCTCCTTCCGAAAATACGCGTAGGCGTTCATCAGCCCCGCCGCCATCAGGGCGATCAACTTCTCCCGCTTGTCCGGCGTGATCGGCTCCGGGCGCGTCTCTGGGTCTTCGTCGTGCTCGTGGTAGAGGATCATCATCGGGATGAGCGAGTCGCCATACTTCTCGTCATTGACAAGCTCAGCCCACTCCTCGTGCCGCATGTGCATGCCGCGCATGAAGCCGCGTGCCCAGTCGTTGCCGGGAAGCTCGCCGTTCTCGTCCTCGAAGATCATGGGGACGTGAACTTCGCCTTTGTACAGGGTCGACGCGATCTTGTTCCAGTGCCGCGTCAGCAG
This sequence comes from Candidatus Sulfotelmatobacter sp., assembly GCA_035279505.1. Taxonomy (GTDB): domain Bacteria; phylum Acidobacteriota; class Terriglobia; order Terriglobales; family Acidobacteriaceae; genus Sulfotelmatobacter. The sequence goes on from DATEHP010000140.1 coordinate 24,910, forward strand.
CCCCAAGATTTCGTTGGCTTCTTCGATGCTCTTGAACTCACATGCCTCGCCCATCTCGCCCCCGAAGACCTCGCGGTTGTATTCGCTTGGCATGACGACATCAGGTGACGCGATCAGGGCGGCGAAGAGTCCGTCCAGTTCTTCGAGGTTCATCACCTTGCCGCCCTTGCACGACTTGAGGAAATCGCCGAGGCGGTCGAGTTCCGCGTCTGTCAGGGGTTCGTTGTCGGCGAAAGTTCGAATCACTGTTCCATTTCACCACACGACACGTACGGAGTGACAACAGCCAGAAGAATTGGAAATTCAGGCGGCAGTCGTGTGATGTCGTAGCATGGGTTTAGACGGGTGCTTGCACAAAATGGAAATCACCTTCAACGTTCCCCGACTCCGATTCGAGAGCTTGCTTGTCAGGTTCCTGCCGAGCGGGAAGATTCTCGTGGTGCCGGAAGGCCGGGGCTTCCATTTCACTCTGCATCCGGGGCACAAGTCGGGCAAGATCGACGTTCACCGCACGAACGAGGGCGTTCCAGACGGCGACCCCTCGAAATATGAGACGCTCACAACAATTGCGAAGAAAGACATCGTGGATAAACTCCAGCAAATGGGAATGGGACACATACACGAACTATTGGGTCTGCTGCGCCCTATTCGCTTGGGCTGGATTGCTAGGCGGTGTCTGGGCATAGTTGCGTTCCCCACGGATGCTGAGTTGAGCAGCGTTTCCGCGTTCCGCATAAAATCCACCCCAGCGGAGAACGCTGAATTTCTACGGTGCTGGATGCGGATGCCGGAGTTCATCGACGAGATTCTGGAACTCCCCAACGAGGCTTTCTTGTTGTTCGATTGCAAAAAGGTTTCGTCGCCGCCGTATGGAGTCCTTCTCAGGCTCAAGGATTCGCGGGGAGGAGTGCGGCTGCTATGGGCGAGATTCTCAGACCTGCTCAGATGGAGCGCAAGACTAGAGATTCAGCTAGCGGAAATTTTCAGCGGGAGTGCATTGGCTGCAATCCCGAATTTGCTGCGTTGAGTCCAGCCCCAGTGAGCTTGGCACGCATGGCGCGGTTGACCTTGCCAGATCATCGGCAGGACTCACAGAACGCAGCGGTTCCAGTGTAACCAGCGAGTGTGACGGGAGTGTTAAGTTTTGGCGGATTCGCCCTGAATGCGATTCTGGGGCGATTGGGCTGCCGGGCAGGGTTCAGGTCGGCTACGGCGTTTCAGAGGTACTGGCAGCCTTTGTGACCACCTTCTCATCGGTACTACGCAACGCGGGCGACGGTACGTAGGCACCTATTGTGGCAGTTTCATCACAGATGTGCCGCCCTCCAGCGGACGTCCTACTTGATCCACATTTGAGTTTTCTTTTCGCCTTTGTTCTTGCACTCTGCGCTTCACCCAATCCTCAAAATACCCGGTTGCAGCGACGGCAATGTCCTCGTATCCCGAATTGTGAAGATCGTTCGCTATCCGGTGCCCTTGGCTGCCGCAGATAACCTCCACCTTGGCTCGCTTATTCGGGTTCCGCAGGATCAGGTCGCAACCTCGCTCGTCCACAGGGAGCAAGCTGTATCCGCAGATCACGACCTTATCCGCATGATTGAGCGCCGCGCTTGCTTGCGACCAGAGGTGGTCGAAAAACGATTTCCACTCTATCCCGAGAGATGATCGAAAGAAGAATTCCTTTTTGCGACCGGGAAGAATCAGACTTGGGAAAGCGCCCCCACCCGGATACGTGTGACCTTCGAAATTCGAATAGCCAAGGAATTCCAAATCTGCTTTGTGTATCACAGGCTGTTGTCCGATGGAAGAATCAGGATCGACCTGCGCTGCCCCGAATGTGATGCCGCCGAAGATAGAAGCCAGCCAATTTATACTGCCGTGGAGTTTCAAAACGAGAACCGGAGAGGGCTGCTCACCCTGCCCAGCAGGAATCCATATCCTTGTGCTACATCCCATTTCCCTGCGCATCGAAGTTCCCGCTCAAGCGAATCGTCGTAGTTGAAGGTGATGACAACATCGCCCGGTTGGATCACGCTGGCAGCGAACTCGGCGTATCCATAAGCGTCGTGAAGGCGAAGCTCGCGGAACCATTCTCTTAAACCAGCATTCAGTTGCCCAAGTGTGTTGCCGAGCAGCGTCCTGTGAAGGCGATCCTCTAGCACGTCACTGTCCGCGAGCGAATGAATCGAAAAGTCCATTTCGGTGATGACATCCTCGATGTTTGGATCACTCCCGAATCGCTCTACCACGAGATCGACGGAACCCCGGAAATATCCGTTCGGATACGCTGCCATCCAGTCGAGCCATCGCTTGCCCATGCCGGAGATCAGCGGGTAACCAGCGTGCTTGGACGCCCCCGCGCCCATCACGTAGACAATTCTCATGACGTTCTCCCCTCCCCACCGCCCCTGTCTGGAAACTCGTTAGGGATATTTCCATAGAGAGCGACTGCGTGATGCAGGCTTTGAAGAACTTCAACGTTCGGCACATAAGTATCGTCCGATACGATGGAGTTGAGATGCTTTTTCGGGTCTTTTTCGTCCTTCGCGGAATAATGATGCGGATGATTGGAAAAGACAATCATGCTGTATGGGTCTTTGCCGCCGTGCTCCTTCTTGACTTGGTCGAGCAGCTTATTCAGTAGCGGAGACGGGGAATTGTCCGACTGAGGCGTGAGAAGGCGATCCGCAGCATGGAACGGCAAATTGGTATCGAGAAAGATCACCAGAGGATGAGGAGGATTCTTACGAACCGCGTCGTTGATCAATCCTCCAAACCTCAGCCTTATTCTCTCGTGCGGTTCGGGCTGCCCCGGCTGCCCTAAAAGCCCCGGTCGATGCTTGCTCTTTGCCTCAACCGACAATCGCTGTCCAGTAGCCTTGTGCAGAGCACTAAACTCTGCGTGCCGCCTCGAACCGTCTCGCTCATTTTCATGCTCAACCGTCAAACCGGCACGAATGCACGCCGCCTCAGCGAAGAGTTCGTGACGCGCACCTTGGAACAACCCGGTGGTCTTTAGACGATTGAGAAGAAGACCGTCAAGACCATCGACCTGCGAGACAACATATAGGTCGTATGCGAAAGCGAGGAAAGCCGCCACAACGCCGTTCGGGACACCTCTGCGCGAGCCGTCAGGCTGCAAGGGCTGCGTGCTCATGTATCGTATGCTTTCTTCCCACCACTGCGCGACCGGATGACGTTCGGCGTCTGCCTTAGCCATCTCCCCTTTCCACCATTCGTCACCGAACACGATGCCCGGATAATCACGAAGGAAATCGCCAAAATACTCGCGTGTCTCCATCGTATAGATATTGTTGCGGACGGCGATGAGCCGCTTTCCGAAATTCTCCGTCGTGATCGGCTGAGGAACATGACCGTAGCTGTCGACCCACCTGCGATTTGCTTCCATCTTTTGTTGCAGGAGACGCCGTGCTTTTTCGATGACTTCGGGCGGTGGAGATTGACTACCCTCTTCCATTTTGCCGAGACAACACTTCTTGTATTTCAGTCCGCTTCCACACGGGCATCGGGCATTTCGACCCACTTTGGTCACATGCGACGCTTACCAATGACGTCTCTCGCCTACCAGTTTGACCCAGATGATCACGGTTTCCAAAACGGGTCTCCCAAATCGCTAATCTTGCTGAAGTGCTCGCACTGCATTTGGGACGCTACCGTGAGTCGCGCATCTTGCTCCAATGTGAAGCCATCACCGTCGTAGCCAATGAATCTGTTGCCGGAGCGAATTCGGCACCACGGCGCAAGCATCTGCACAAGAATTCCGATTGCAGTAGATGCCAGCACGCCGTTTGACCAAACCACCTGCGGATTGCCTCCTGCGACGCCGTAACGACGACCTTCCTCATCTAGGTCTTTGTCTTGGATAAAGCCGACGCACCTGAAGCATGGTTCACCGGGCATGGAGACTACTATTTGTCCAGAAATCGAGTATGGATCGTCTTTATGTACGTCCATGCCAATATCAATCAGCGGGATCAATGCCCGTCTACAACTTTCTTCAAGCTGCGCACGCTGGCTGAACCCATCAAGGCTACCGAACACCACGTCGCACGCTCGCAGCGAATCAAAGTCCTCTTGCCATTCGGTCTGAATCGCCCATATTTCTGCTTCTGGGTTGATGGATTTCACGATCCGCTCTGCGACCTTCACTTTCGGGGTCTTCGCAACGGCATCGGCGAGTGTTGCGCCACGCCGAGAAAGTTTCCCTCCGCGAACTGGAGCGTGCCGCTGACAGCTTCCGCGATAGACTTGGGAATGTCATTCGGCTTGGCGACCTGCTTGCTTGCTGAGTTCTGTGCTGTTGCGGAATTCCCGACAGCGAATAGAACGAGGCCACACGTAACAAGAAGGGCAGCGACCTGAAAAAGCCTCATTTAGCCTCCGGTATTCGGAAAAGGATACTTGAGCCACGGTGGGAAGTCGAATGTGCCTACCTCGGTCGGTGGTTCGGAAGGGGTCAAAATTCGACCACGGAACGCCCGGCTGATGAGTGCTATTTGGATGTAACGCCCACTTAGGACTGGACGCCCCTTATTTCCGCCACCATAATGTTTTGCTAATCTGGGCGCTTTTTGTGAAAGGCAGGAGGTTCCCTTGAAAGCCCTTCTCACCTTCGCGATCTGCTTGGCTGTTGCAACTCCCACGTTTTGTCAATCCACGTCTGCCGCGAAAGACCAGCAGGACAAAGAGCAGCAGTTACGAACGGCCTTAGAGCAGATGCGGAATGCTATTGATCATTATCGTGGCATGGCCGACCGGGGAAAGATCATGACCCCAGTGGGGAGCCGAAATTACCCACCAGACCTTGAAACGCTTGTAAAGGGAGCGTCGGATGCGCACGGCAAGAGGATTCAGTTCCTGAGCAAGATTCCAGTCGATCCCATGACGGGAACTGCGGACTGGGGCCTGAAAAGGGCCGGGCGACAAGGTGGCATATTCGACGTTTACACGAAATCCGACGCTACAGCTCTCGACGGCACCAAATATCAAGACTGGTGAGTCGCCATCGGCTGTCGGGCATTTTGAGGGCAATGGCGATTTTGCAACAATCATACGGCGTGAGCTGGCGCTGTGTTAGAGTCAGGCTCTTCGAACGAATATGCTTCGCTGGCTACGTATCGCCGCTTTAAGCCTATGTGCGCTCGTTATTCTGCTGGCTGTGGCGGGCGCATCCTATCAGGCGATTGCGACACGGCGAGATGCTCGCCGTTTTCCCGAAGGCGGTCGGCTAGTGAACGTAGGCGGCTACCGCCTCATGCTCAACTGCACTGGATCGGGCAGCCCAACGGTGATCCTAGAATCTGGATGGAGCGACGTGTCCATAGAATGGAGGACCGTGCAGCCAGAAATTGCGAAGTTCTCACGAGTCTGCTCCTACGACCGTGCAGGCTACGGAGGAAGCGATCCGGGGCCGATGCCACGCACCAGTCTTCAGATTGGAACAGAGCTCCATACGCTGCTGAGAAAAGCTGGCGAGATGCCGCCTTATGTGCTTGTCGGGTCTTCCTTTGGTGGATACAACGTTCGTGTGTTTAACGGGCTGTACCCGGATGAGGCAGTCGGAATCGTGTTGGCCGACGCCACGCAGGAGGACCAGTATCACTTGCTCCGGAAGGCGTGGAACGCAATTAGCGCGGCAATGTTGAAGCACTGCGAGCGACTAGAAAGATATTCTTTCTTTGTTGTCCATTTGGGCATCGGTCGCCTCATGCTCCGGGCGCAAGGGGGCAGCGACGACGGCGCCTACTTGATTCTGCAATCTAAATATCTAATAGCCAGAACCAGCGAGCTTAGAGAAATTCAGGTTAGCGCGGAGCAAGCGCGGGCTGCAGACCACATCAGCGATAAGCCTCTCATAGTTCTGACCGCCGCTGAGAACACCGATACCACGCTAAGTGGTGGCCTTAGCACGCAGGATTTCGAGGCATTTAAGCGTATCTGGGTGGATGATCTCCAAATGCGGTTAGCGCGACTCTCCACTCGCGGCAGACGTGTCATGGTTTCGAGAAGCGGTCACGACATTCCTTCAGATCGCCCGGATGCCATCGTTGACGCAGTGCGCGAGATTCGTGCGGCTGCGACAAATTGAATTAGCGGAATGACGTTACCGCATTATAAGAGGGCGCCCCCTTTTGGAGTAGGTTGTCATCGTTCACTGTTGACGCCCTCTGCGGATAGGTCTGAACGGCAACTCGGAGACAATTGTCGGTGTCTAGGAGCGGTAGGGGGATGCTATCGAAAGACTTAGGAGGCAATATGATTGTGAGATCGCGGCACGCTCTTCGAATCTTTGCGATCACGACCATCGCGTTAGCAGGCTCGGGCTTCGCGAAGGATGCACCGACCGCCGCGCAGGGTGCAGCGCCGCCTCAGACCGAAGTCTCCGAGCAAATTGCTCCTTACCTTAAGCCCCAGCTTGTGGTCCCGATTGCCGAAGGGCGAACGATCAACCTCGTCTGCCTCGGACATGGGTCGCCGACCGTGATCCTGACGGCGGGATTGGGAGGCTGGTCGTGGGTGTGGTACCAAATCCAAAGCCCACTCTCACGCAGAACCCGCGTTTGCGCGTGGGACCCTGCCGGACTCGGTTTCAGCAGCCCAAGCCCCGAGCCGCAGGACGCTCTTCACGTTACCGAAGACCTCGAAGAGGCATTGAAAAAGGCGGACGTCGGCGGTCCGTATGTGATGGTCGCGCACTCCGCTGCTGCCTATGTCGCCCTTCGGTTCGCTGACCAGCACGCAAGGACCGTGGTCGGCATGGTCTTGGTGGACCCCGCCATCCCCGATCAGGACGCCGTCCGGGAACGTGTCGCACCAAAATTCGCGGCGTTCGGCAACGCGGGACCGAGGGCGGACGCGATGCGACTGCGCCAGTGCGCCGCCGACCTTCGGAGCGGCGCTCTGAAACGCGGCACCTCAGAGTTTGATAGCTGCACCGCTCCGTTCCTCCCCGATCGCTTTTCAAGTCTGAGGGAGACCATTGCTCAACTCAATACCGACCCTGCGAGGCTGCTGACTCAGGCTTCGGCGATTGAAAGTGCTGTCTCCCAGAGCGGGCGCGAGGCGGTCAATCCCCAGCGCCGCTACGGCGACATGCCGCTGATCGTGCTGACCCCCGGAAGTCACCCGACGCCGCAGGATGTGCCCGCCGACGTGCGTGAGCAGGCGGCACTGTATTTCCGGGCGCTCGCGTCTGGGCACGACGCCTACGCTGCGCTCTCCACGCACGGTCACCACCAACTCGTTGCGAATTCCGGGCACTTTATCCAGATCGACAATCCCAAAGTGGTTCTTGCGGCGATCAACGACGTGCTGTCAAAGATCGCACGGCAACCGCTGCTAGCTGCACAATCATCCCACCCGAATTTCTCTGGTAAATGGCGGATTGACCCAACCAAAGTCCAACAACACGCGACTCTTGAGGCGAATCCGCCACAAGGCGCACCCGCAATACCGCCCCCGCCGCCCCCCGACCACCAGTACACAGTCGAACAGATCGAACAGTCTGGAAGTGTACTCAAGATTTCAGGAGGTGAGGCTGGGTCCACTGCCGTGTACACGATTGATCCAAGCGGCAAGGGAGTTTCTGACTCGGTTGGACCGGAAATCGTAAGAGTCGCTAAGAGTCACTGGGATGACGGAAGACTTGTCACCGAATGGCAGATGGAGAGAAACGGTGAGCTTTTCATGCACGGCACAGATACTCGCAGCCTCACAACAGATGGTTTACAGATCGTAGACAGACTGATCGAATCACCGCGCCATCACGCGGAAGTGCACTTGGTAATGGAAAAAGTGCGCTGACGACTCGATTCGCAGCCTGTCGCTGTCAGGCGATAGCCCAAGCTCGCGAGGTTAATCGCCCGCCTCACAGAAGGCAGGAATCCCGCTGTTCGCGCTCACGTCCGCACATCTTTCGACCGAAGATTTGTTCCAGACTGCCTGTCTTGAAAAGGTTCCTGTCCTTGCCGATAATCGCACTCGCCCATGCCCAGAAGCAAAATTAGCTTCGACACCGTGCGTAAGATCGGCTTGGTGTTGCCGGGCGTAGAGGCGAGCACAGCGTGGGGCGCACCTGCGCTCAAGATTCGCGGTAAGCTCATGGCGTGCGTGCCTACGCATCGTTCGGCTAAGCCGGGTTCGCTAATGGTTCGCGTTGGCTTCGATCACCGCGCCGAACTGCTCGCAGCCGCTCCCGATGTCTACTATGTCACCGACCACTATATCGGCTACACCGCCGTGCTGGTTCGTCTGTCCCTCGTCACGCCCAGTGTCCTGCAGGACTTGCTCGGCATGGCTCACAAGTTCGTGACCTCGCACGTTGCCCGCTCCTCGCTATCGCGCCGCGAACCTGCCTGATTTCTATTTTGTTGGTTGACAGACGATGCACCATTTTGAGCAAATGGGAACGAGATGATGAAGGTCTACTTTATGGACGCGCTGACGCCGCTTTTGGTTCTATCTGTCTACATGGTGACCTCTCAAACGCAGACACCGTCGCCCGCGCTTTCGCATGATAAGTCCGATGCAGAAGTGGAGCACATCTCTGTTGCAACCGAGGATGGTGGGCTGATCTACGCCGACCTTTATGGGAACAGTGACCGGGGTGTAGTCCTTGCGCATGGCGGTCAATTCACAAAGGAAAGCTGGAAACCGCAGGCGCAATACTTAGCAAAAGCGGGCTTTCGGGTCTTGGCATTCGATTTTCGCGGCTTTGGCAAGTCGCATGGACCCGGAGATTCAGATATGTTTACCGCGCCTATGCAACTTGATGTGCTCGCAGCCGTCCGCTATCTCCGAAACAACGGAGCGAAAACGGTTGCTGTAATAGGAGGCAGTTTTGGAGGCAGCGCAGCAGCGGACGCATCGGTTGCTTCCAAGCCGGGTGAAATAGACCGATTGATCCTTCTCGGGGCTGGAGGAAATGAACCAGCAGACCGAATCAAGGCCCCATTGTTGATAATCGTTGCACGAGGGGATGCAAACGATGAGGGATTAAGGTTACCTCGCATTCGAGCGTGGTTTGACAAAGCACCACAGCCCAAGGAACTGATCGTAATCGACGGATTGGCTCATGCCCAGTTTCTCTTTCAGACTGAACAAGCAGACCGAGCAATGCAAGAGATTCTGCGTTTCTTGGGGCACCGCATCGACTCTAGTCAGCAAACAAACTAGCTATTTCTTGATTCCCACTTTGCTGAGCAAGCGACTTGAATGGTGTTCCTTGAGGGTCACATGCTTCGCGCAAAGCAGGGAATCGACGCAAGAATCGCCCCGCCCATTCAAGGTCACCTCTTCGAATTGCGTGCGCAAGATCGTCCAATTCAATCGCCAAGAACCCGCCCATCTCTCGCAGATATTCAATCGCCCAGCCCGTGGGAGTTGCACCGAACTGGCTGTCAGCGGCATTGATTTCCGCGCCCCGTCTTACTAACTCCTGAACGACAGAGCGATGTCCACCAAAAGCCGCGTAGTGAAGCGCTGTAGCTCCCAGTTGATCTCGGTTGTTGATAATCCCAACGTTGCTATTAAGAACAGCTTTGGCATCTGCGAGGTCGCCCCGCTTTGCAGCCTCAATTAGCCTTTGGAACTCGCTCATTGAACACCTCCACTAGGCAATCTAGACGCTGTCAATCGGGCAATCTGACGTTCACTCTCTTCCACGCCAGCCTGCACGTTAACCGACTTGTATAGGCTCCGCGCCTCCTGCCAAAGAGACTTCGCGTTTTCAGTTTCACCAGCATTTCCTTTGAGCAGTGCAAAGCCGCGAAGGGTATTGGCTAGGTCTAGAGGAGGTGTTTTGATGTCTTCCCGATAGACTTTCAGCGCTTCCTCGTAGCAGATAGTCGCCTCTTTGGAGGAACCATCCTCGCGAAGGATGTCTGCCAAGTGTCTTATGGTATGAGCGAGCCGGAGCCGGTTTGGTTCTGTTCTGAGGAGGTCTACAGCCTCACGGTAGTGTTGAAGAGCAGCATGATTGTTATTGAGGTCGCGCTCTGTCTGTCCCAAACCGATAAGTGAACTTGCTAAGAGCGACGGGTCAGCCGCCTTGCGAGACAATCGAACCGCCTCAGAAAAAGTCTGGCTCGCCCGCTCTGTGCGCCGTTCTTGCCGAGCCATGTAGCCTAACGCGATCAACTCTTCTGGTGTGGGCACGATACCAATAGGCTACCACCGCAGGATGTGCTGTACCCTGTTGGGACACTGTGCCCCGCACCTCTCTCTCATCGCCCGCTGGAACGGCTGTCAATACATTTTGCGTGTAAGGTGGGCTGACCACGAAGATGCAATAGCCGCTCGCGCTATCATGTCCACATTACGAACGAGGAGAAGGAGGGCACCATGCGTCGAGACCGGGCACTCAAGATCGTACTTGTCGTGGTGGGATTGTTGTTTACTGCGGGAGTAGTTCCGCTGACCATGTTTTTCTCGCGAGAACCTGCGGTGCCAATGATAATGAGCATCTACGTCACGCTCGGAATTTTCCTGCTGCTGGCGGTGCGTGACCCAGCGGCCAACCGCAGCCTGATCGCCTTCGCCGGATGGGCAAATCTTGTCCATGCTGGAGTCATGGCAGTGCAAGAATTCCTGCATGTGATCGAGCGGCAAGAACTCGCAGGAGTGGTTGTGTTCGCAGTCGTCGGTGTTGCGCTGGTTGCACTGGCTCCAGCGAAGCCGTCCAGCGAGCAGGCATCCGTAGCCCGTGCATAGGTTTGTCCTCCGAAAGTCGCTGACCCCGACATCCCAATCCTGAGGGAGACCTGAGTCCGACGATCAAGGACGACAGAACTACATTTCAGAAAGGCCAGATTCCGAACACCTCAAGCATTTTCTGCTGCTTGCCCTGAATCAGCGAGGATCGAGTTTGCTGCGGTGTGAAGTACGTGGGCGGGATCGCCTCTGAGTCTGCAAGCAGAAACGAGGCAAGGGTAAGGACCGTCATGGCTTGCTGCAAGTCGGATGGGTTGACTTTGTCCAAAGTGTCCTCCGACGAATGTGCCTGCTCAAGATAGCCCGCCGAGCGGATAAGCGGTGCGATACCGGGCACTCCTGCAAGGCTGAACGCATAGGCATCGGTCATGAACAGCCATCCGTCATCCGGCGCTTCTAGGCCCAGCGCCGGGACGAGCGTATTCAGTTGTTGCAATAGCGGTATCAACTCGGAATGGCCCGCCACGGGAAGCTTGACAATGCTTCCTGCCCCCCAGTCCAACGCAAGAGCCGCAACCGTTCGGTACAATTCCGCCGAGTGCGCGTGGACATACGCAGTGGAGCCAAGCAACCCCTGCTCTTCGCCAGAGAACAAAACGAACCGAATGGTGCGGAGGGGATGAAGCCCAGACCGGATCAGAGCCTGCGCAGCCCCAAGAACCGCCGCTACACCAAAACCGTCGTCCGTTGCTCCGGTGCCCAAGTCCCATGAGTCGAGATGGGCACCAACTATGACAACCTGTTCTGGGTGTGATATGCCTTCGATCTCGCCCACAATGTTGTCGCAATCGACGGGGGCAGACGAAAAGTGGTTAACAACGCTCAGCCGCATGCTGACGTGTCGGCCGGACCGTAGCAAGCGTTCTATCATTTTCTCAGCTTCGTTCGGTATATCGAGCGCCGGGACGCGGCCCGAATCTACGTTTGCCGGAAGTACGACCGAGACGGGTTCCGAATGGACGATTCCGGCTCCGGGCCGCGTGTCATGGCGAAGTACAGCGACGGCATGGGCGGCAGTGGCAGCCCGCACAAGCGGGAGCAGTTGTGAGTAGGCCCGCATCGGTGTGGACGAGTTCGCCGATACAAGGAGGATTTTCCCGCCCCAACTTGTACCTTGGGAGCGAACCAAACGGTCTAGGTCCTGTGCGACTTCATCGGCATTGAGTAAGACCAGCGGTGACGGACCGTTGCGTCTAGGCGTCAAGCCAGTCCAGCCGTAGGCGGCAACCGGGACGGACAGCGCGAACGGTTCCACAAGCGAAGCTTCAGCATGACCTCGCTGCCAGCCACGTGGCAGAGTCCAGCTTTCGGAATGCACGTGGCTGAGGCCGATTTCACGCATACGTCGCAAGACATATTGACTTGCTTTGCGCAGGGCATCGCTTCCTGTCAATCGGGGACCAATCCGATCACTGAGTTCCTCGATTTCGGGCAACGCGTCTGTTTTGCTGGCGGACTCTCGCAGCATCGACAAACGCGCTGCCATGGAGGGAATGGAACCCGATGCGGGATTGGCTTGCGACCAAAGGAGCGTCCCAGCGGCAAAAAGCAATGCGCTCACTGCCATAGGCGTCCGCATGGGAGATTTATAACACGTGGGGTATAGTTCGAACGCCTGCGACGACCTTCGGTCACACGCGTCCAATGAACAATGAGCACCGGAGCCATCGTAGTCATCGCTATTGCCGCCTCAGGTGTTCTCATGATGCGGTTCCGCAAGCGACGGCTGGAGCACCCGCGCCGATGCTTGACCAAGTCTGCGGCGGCAGCCCTGAAAGCGTAGCGGTCTTGCCTGTCAGCACGGCAAGCGGACTTTCTGGACGTGCATCACGCGGTCAAGAAGGTTTGCTGTCCGATTAGGCAGCGGAGGGGCTGGATTTGGGAGCCAATCTGCGCGTTCGGACGATTGCTCCCGCTACAACGATCACGAAGAGATCGACTAAGTAACACGTTAAGCGCCAGAAAACTGGGTCGATGCCGTACCTGATTGCCCCATACGTGGAACCAACGACAGCCGACGCTGCGAAAATGAGAGCGACTGTCGCTGTGGTGACCATTTCTCTTTCTCGCGCTATCAGAGCGACGATCAAGCCAATCAACATGAATCTGATGAGGTGCTCGGCATTGAAGAGCAGATAGACGGCAAAGTGATGATCTTCGAAGAACACCCCATATCTGTGAATAACTGGAAATGTCACGTACCCCGCTAAGCGACCGACAAGAAAGCGCAGCGCGAGCGCTCCGACTACGGCAGTAACTATCATCCATGGGGCAGTGCGAAAGGCAAAGCCAGCAAGGCGTGGGACAGTCTTGATGGTTTGCCGCCAGTACCAATTTCGCGCCGTAGACACTCCCGATTTGGATGCGAGGAGTGAGAATTCTTCCAACAGATCACCTAGAATTGATTCTGCTTTGTCGGCGAGGGCGAAGAATCTAATCAGCCAAACAGAAAATGCGGGCGGCTCAACGGAATGTGGTTGGGATGTCATATGCACCTCTCCGAATTAGAGCGAGTCCTTCCGTCATGCTCCGCAGAGCACGAATTGTGCGATTCACCGCTTTTACGCCATCGGCTGTGACCCGGAAAAAGCGCTTGGAACGTCCGCCGCGCTCCGGCGTCGGGTCGCCTTGATGGGACGTGACGTACCCTTTTCTTTCGAGGCGATCCAGAGTGGCATACACCGCGCCAATGGATACCTCACGGTCGGTGCGGAGTTCGATCTCCTGACGCACGGTGACGCCGTAGGCGCGATCTTCCAACCGCAGAAGCGCCAGTACCACGATGTGCTCGAATTCGCCGAGGTAATTGCGGTCTCGCATTAGATATACAATATAGAACAAATCAAAGCAAAAAACAACGAAAATGTTTTCAGGCTTTATGAGAGCGTGGCGGGCTTGGGTACGTTGGGTACATTTGAAGGGTCAGTGGCGCGTCTTTTGGCTCGCAAGTTACGCAGAATCAGCAATGAATTGACAGCTACGAACCAGAAGGTCGGGAGTTCGAATCTCTCAGGGCGCGCCATTTTTCCCAGGTCCGGCCCGGACACATGGGTTACAGAATGTACCGGCTACATGGGTAACAGTTTTGGGCCGAAGGGATTTTCCAGCGGTTCCAAAACTTTGGTTTCCAAATCGAAGTAACCCAGATCATACTGCATAAAACTGACGA
>DATEHP010000141.1:0-13219 GCA_035279505.1 Candidatus Sulfotelmatobacter sp.
GCTGAAGCCTTTGCCGACGGTTTTCACGACGCCGACACGCTGGTACTCGGCTGCACACACTATCCGTTGTTGAAGCCTCTGCTGCACCGCGTGGCCCCCGCTCACGTCAACATCGTGGATTCTGCCGAATCCACTGCTCGGGCAGTTGCCACCCACTTCCAAGAACTCCTGCCGGATTCCGATTCTTCCGTGGAAGAGCGCCGTTCCGCGCCGCGTCTAAAGTTCTTCGCCACCGACTCCACCGAAAAGTTCCGGCGATTAGGACAACGATTCCTGGGCCTTCCCATCGAAAATGTCGAGCACGTCGACCTGAAGGAATAAGCCGAAGGCCTGCCCCACGATCACGCATGTTTAGGTATCATGATCCGCCATGAAGAGATTCTGGCCTTTGTTCGTGGTTGTTGCGACGCTCGCGATGGCAGCGTATCGTGCGGACTCCCAGACTCCGGCGCTGGACCTGTCTTCATTTCACGCACCGGCGTCGACCTGCCTTGCTGATAGTCCTTTGGTAGCGCAGTTGATGAGGGACGGCACCTTTCAACGCAAGCTCACCGCAGCAACCGCAAGAGGATCCGCCGCGGCGCTAACTTTTTCTAGTAACGGTCAACATACGGTGATTCCGTCAAAGCTCGCGTTGACATATCCAGCCGGTCAACGGGCAAGCGTGGAGCAGTTGTTCAATGTGCTGCTCGATGCCTATCCAAAAGTTGAGGCCGCATACAAAGTCCCGCATAATGACCTTGCTGGAGCCGTTGCCGTCTTCCTGGTCGGCAGTTATCAGACCGCATCGGGAGTAGTCGTTGACGATCCGACTGCGAGTGCAGTCATCGCTCAAGTCCGCAGTGCCCTCGCGGCCAACCCGGTAATTGCCAAGGCGTCCAACAGCGAGAAGCAGGAAATGTATGAGGAGTTTGTCGATCTCGGAATGTTCCTGCTGACCGTCCAGGAATATCTGAAAACCTCGCCAAACGCTCAAGTTGCCGACAACTTGAAGCAAGCCGGGACGGACTACATCCATACCTTTACAGGATCTGCGCCGGAGTTGATCTCGATAAATTCGGCCGGCCTGTCGTTCAACAAGAAGCCATCCTCTGCTCCAGCTCCAGTCTCCTCATCGCCTGCCCTCAGCGCCGCGGCCCGTGTTAGCGACAACATCGAGACGGTCGGATTTGACAACCGAGCCAGCTTCGGCATCGGCGGATCGATGACGTTTAGTCCCAAACCTGTGGTCTTATTTCGCTCGGGCGATGCTCTTTCCAACATGGAAGGCCTGAAATTTGAAGGAGGCCTGGACGCACACAGAGCCGCCTACCCCGATCAGTGGATCAAATGGCGGCGCGCCGGCAACACCATCGAGATTTCGTCAAGTCAGGGCTGGAGGAAGCTCCCGTTTCCTAAAACCATGGATCGCTTGCCGCGCGGATTCACTCTCGCCGGCACCTACCGCAACAGTTCCGGTACGGGTAATGCCGGCATGGGTGGCACTTCCTCCATCTCCGCGTGGAGCGATTACACATTCGACGCCGCAGGCAACTTTACAACTGGTGGCGGCATATCTGGCCACGATCGCCTGGAAACGCGAGACGCAATAACAACCACTGTAGCCTCCGGTCTCTCGCCGACGCAGCATGGTCGTTATGCCATCGACGGTTATACGTTGACCCTGATGTACGCAAACGGCAAGACCGAGCGGCGGATTATCGTGACAGAGGCCGCCGATCCAAGCGTAATCTGGCTCGATGGCAACGGTTACACGAGAAAATAACAGGCATCCGCGTTCAAGAAATGAACTGCTGTCCCGCTAGTCTTCGCTGATGTCGTTCGCCTTCCTTGTCCCGCTTTGAAAGGGCGCGGCTTCAGCCGCGCCGCAAGAGTGTCAACGAAGATATGCCTTCAGGCGCCGCGGTGGAATCTCTGATTCCCCGCAAGATTCGGATAGCCACCTTCCGCCACCGCATTTAGTGTGTCCTTCGGGCCTTGTAACTAATCAAACAGTAAGCCCGAAATTCCATGCATCCACTGGAAAACGCGATCTGGAAGGCATTGACCACGCGGCAAGCTCATTTCGCGGAGTCGTTCGATAGCGCGCGGAGATTCGTTCAGGAAGTGACGTCCCTCTGCGCCTTCGATCAGCCCAACCATGAAGGCTATGCGTCTCTGGCTCGACTGGCTGGTTCGGGTGGGACCGCCGCCGTGTTCCTGGATCAACCCTACGAGCCGCGAGTTGGCTGGGATTACGTTGTCGGAGCTCCTCTGTTGCAGATGGTTTGTGAGAACGGCCTTGCCACCCCGAATTCTTCCGCTCCGGAAATGGTCGAGCTCGGCATGAGTGACTCTCCCGAAATGCTGGAACTCACCGCTCTGACCAAGCCCGGCCCTTTTGGCCCACGCACTCACGAGCTGGGTGATTACATCGGAATCCGGAACGGCGGGAATCTAGTCGCGATGGCGGGAGAAAGGCTAAAGGTTCCCGGCTTTACCGAGATCAGCGCCGTGTGTACTCACCCCAACCATCTCGGCAAAGGGTATGCCGCGGCCCTGATGACAGAAATCATGCGGAGGATTCGCGCGCGCGGGGAGAAGGCTTTCCTGCACGTCAGAGGTGACAACTCACGCGCGATCGCCATCTACGAGCGACTGGGTTTCCACACTAGATGGCAGGGACATTTCGCAGTTCTGCGAAAACTGGCGCGCTGACACTTTCTCAGAACTGCCTGAGAAGCCTGATACTGAATGGTTGATTTGAAAGGGTGCGGCTTGCAACCGCAGTGACCGACCTTCTCAGTACAGGTGGAAGTCGACCTCAACAGCAATCGCAACCGGCACCGGGTGTCCGTCTTTCATCGCCGGCTCAAACTTCCAATTCTTCACGGCCTCAATCGCTTTTTCGTCGAGGCCCATGCCCAGGCTGGACTGAACACGAATCTGGCTGGGCCGTCCGTCGACGCCCACGACCAACGCTAGCGTGCAGATTCCCTGGAACTTTGCCTTACGGGCTTCTTCGGAGAATTCCGGTTCAGGTTGATAGATCACTCTCGGCGGGGAGACTCCAGCTCCGACGCGGAAGATGCCTCCGCCGGTGCCTCCGCCTTCTCCCGGACCAAATCCAGGACCTTTGCCTTTCCCTACGCCGCCACCTTCGCCCTCGCCGATGCCGCTGCCCGACCCCGTTCCGTTCGAGGGCAACACCGCGTGCGACATGGGGTCGCCCAGATTCGGCATGTTGTTCGACGCCAATTGCACCTGGGGCGGAACAACGATCGTGGGTTCGACCGCCAATTTCGGATTTTGAATCCGAATCACGGCTGCTGGAGGCGTGATCTGCTCCATCGATAACCTCGGAAGCCTACCCTTGCTGGCCTGCAATACGTCGCGATCGCCGCCGCCACCACCGCCGCCAACCTGTGTCTTCGCCGGCTTGAGCGCGGGCAATTCATCGGGAGCAATCAGCGTCACGGTAACTTGTGGTCTCGTGCCGGCCACTACAACGTGGCGTCCCAGCAGCGTTCCTCCCACAATGATTCCCGCCAGCAGGATGTGTACCCCGGTGGAACCGAGTGCGCCATTCTTTTTGTAATTGTAGAAACCCCAAATGTCTTTAACCGGCGCAGGCTTCGACTCGAGTTTTAGTGGCGGCAGCTTCTTTGGGAAGAAGAATTCGTCGAGCTCTCGAAACAGAGAGCGGTACAGAGGCTCTTCGAACTGCTTGTCGGTGATGAGCAGGCGAAGCTCCGGCTCAGGTCCGGGGCCAGTCGGATTCAGTTGTTCGGATCCCATATTCCCAGTTCGGAGTCCTTGCTGCCTTGTGAGGAAAAATCTTACTAAACTACTCTAAAACCCGCTCCTTACAACAGATGAGCGAGGCTGGTCACAAGTTGCTTCCAATCCGACCGGATTCTAGAAGCTAGGGCCTCCGCGAGCACTCTCGGTCGGAGTTTCTTCTTGCTCCCCAGATTGTAACTCTACTCGGCCGGTTCTTACAGTGCATTTCCTTGTGCAGTTTGGCCCCCGAATAGACATGTACTTCCTGCGTGGTCCCCAGTTGGGTTACGTCTCTACCAGCCGCATGGACGTTCCCTGCCGCGCTCCCTATAATGAAAAGATTCAATCATTTGGGAGATGTTACTGAGTGCCACTCGATCTGAAGAAGACGATTAATCTGCCGAAAACTGCCTTCCCTATGAAGGCCAACCTGCCCCAGAACGAGCCCAAAACACTGGAGCGCTGGGAGCAGATGCGGATCTATGACCGAATCCGGCAGGCACGCAAAGGCGCGACACAATTTATTTTGCACGACGGCCCACCCTATACCAGCGGGCCCATCCACATGGGCACGGCAATGAATAAATGCCTGAAGGATTTCATCGTCAAGTCCAAAACCATGGCCGGACTCGACGCTCCGTACGTGCCTGGTTGGGATTGCCACGGATTGCCCATCGAAATCAAGGTCGACAAGGAACTCGGCGGCAAAAAACTCCAGATGGCGCCAACGGCGGTGCGCGCCGAGTGCCGCAAGTACGCCCAAAAATATCTAGATCTGCAGCGAACGCAGTTCAAACGCATTGGCGTTTTCGGAAGATTCGACCGGCCTTATGCCACCATGAATCCGCAGTACGAATCGGTCGTGCTCTCGACGTTCTTTTCGTTTTACGAAAACGGATTCGTCTACAAAGGATTGCGCGCCGTCTATTGGTGCATGCACGATGAGACCGCACTGGCCGAGGCCGAAGTCGAATATCACAACCACACCAGCAGCACGGTCTGGGTGAAGTATCGTCTGCTCGACGATCCCGCCGCGATCGACCCCGCGCTCGCCGGAAAGAAAGTTTCAACCATCATCTGGACGACGACTCCGTGGACGCTGCCCGCTTCCATGGCCGTGGCATTTCATCCCGACGAAGAGTATGTCGCCCTCGAATCGGCAGACGAGGTCTACATTGTCGCGTCGAAGCTCGCGGAGGACGTCGCTACCCGGTGCAACCTGGCGGATCCGAAAACGCTGGCGCACTTTGCCGGGCGCAAACTCGAACGCCTGAATTTTCAGCATCCGTTTCTCGATCGCAAAGTTCTCGGCGTGCTGGCCGACTACGTCACTATGGACACGGGAACTGGCGTTGTTCATACCGCGCCCTCGCATGGCGCCGAGGACTTCATCACCGGGATGAAGTACGGACTCGATGCGACCAGCAACGTGGACGAGAAAGGCATCCTGCGCAATGGTCTGCCGGAGTACACCGGCAAACGCGTATGGGACGCGAACCAGCCCATCATCGATCTGGTGAAATCGCGCGGCGCGCTGCTGCACAGCGAGAAGACCGAGCATTCTTATCCACACTGCTGGCGCTGCCACAATCCCGTGATCTTCCGCGCCACCGAGCAGTGGTTCATCTCGATGGAGACGCCCATGCCCGGCGGCTCGGGAGAGAACGACACCCTGCGCGCGCGTACGCTCGCGGAGATCAAGAATGTGAAGTGGGATCCAGCATGGGGCGAAGAGCGCCTCTCGAATATGATCCAGACACGCCCCGACTGGTGCATCTCGCGGCAGCGCGTCTGGGGCGTGCCCATCGCCGTCTATCTCTGCGAAAGTTGCGGCAAGCCGCTCAACGACAAGGCAGTCAACAAAAAAGTCGTCGAACTGTTCCGCAAGTCCGGCGCTGACGCGTGGTTCACGCCGGAGCCCGACACGATTCTTCTTCCCGGGACGAAGTGTCCTCACTGCGGCGACACGAAGTTCGAGAAGGAAACCGATATTTTCGACGTGTGGCTCGAGTCGGGTGCAAGCTATCTCGCGCTAATGGATGACGAGCCCAGCTATCTCTGGCCTTCCGATCTGTACCTCGAAGGCGGCGACCAGTATCGCGGATGGTTCCAGTCTTCCCTGCTCTGCGGAATGGGCGCGCGCCAAACGCCTCCGTACAAGGGCGTGGTCACGCCGGGATGGACGCTCGATGAAAAAGGCCAAGCCATGTCGAAGTCCCGCGGCAATGACGTGGACCCGGTCGACATCTCTGACCGCCTCGGCGGCGAAGTCGTGCGGCTGTGGGTCGCTTCCGTCGATTTCCGCGAAGACGTGGTCGGTTCCGAAGCGCTCATGCAGCGTGTGGGCGAGAACTACAAGAAGATCCGTAACACCTTCCGCTACGTTCTGGGGAATCTGGGAGATTTCGACCCGACGAAAGACGCTGTTCTCTATGATGAAATGGAGGCC
The DNA here is from genome assembly GCA_035279505.1 of Candidatus Sulfotelmatobacter sp. GTDB lineage: Bacteria > Acidobacteriota > Terriglobia > Terriglobales > Acidobacteriaceae > Sulfotelmatobacter. The sequence continues at coordinate 6,212 of DATEHP010000141.1, forward strand.
CTCGATCAGTACATGTTGCGGCAGACGGTCGCGTTTGCCTCCGATGTGCGGAACGCCTACGAAGAGTTCGCCTTCCACAAGATCTACCACCGGCTGAATCACTTCTGCATTGTCGATCTGAGCGCGTTTTACTTCGATGTGTTGAAGGATCGGCTCTACATCTTTGCGCCGAAATCCAAGGCCCGACGCAGTGCGCAGACAGCCATCTGGCGGATCGCCGAGGTACTCACGCGCCTGCTCGCGCCAATCATGACTTTCACCTGCGAAGAAGTTTGGCAGTATCTGCCGAAGGCTCCAGGCCGCGAAGACAGCGTCCATCTGGCGCAGTTCCCTGCTACGGCGGACATCCTGGGAAGCGGCGTAGCATCCACCGAGGGCAAGTTGGACGATGACTGGGCGAAGCTGCGCTCCGTCCGCGATGAAGTACTGAAGGCCCTCGAGAACTCGCGCAATAACAAGGTGATCGGCACAGGGCTCGAGGCACAGGTTGCGATCGCCGCTTCCGATCCGTTGTATTCACTGTTGCAGCGCTATGCTGATCAACTGCGCTATCTCTTTATCGTCTCGCAGGTACACCTCTCCCAAGGCTCCGGCAACGGCACCAGCGGCGTGAAAGTCGAAGTGAAGAAGGCCGACGGCGCGAAGTGCGACCGCTGCTGGAACTACTCCCCGCACGTTGGCGAGGACAAGGACTATCCCACGGTCTGCGAGCGCTGCAGCGCGGTGCTGCGGGAACTCGAACCGGGATCATCCCAGTGAACTTATCCGCGACGACCCAGCGCAGACCGGTTCCAGCTCCGCGCGCGATCCTTTGGGGCGGGCTGATCTGTGGTGTGCTCGATATTACCGCCGCGTTTCTGATTTACGGCACGTTAGGTGCGAAACCGATTCCTCTGCTGCAAGGAATTGCAGCCGGACTCCTGGGACCGCGTGCCTTCAACGGTGGGCTCGCGACTGTCGCCCTCGGACTTCTGTGTCACTTCGTCATCGCGTTCTCGGCGGCAACGGTTTACTACGTGATCGGCCGCGTATTTTCTTTGGTGTTGCAATATGCTATTGCAGCCGGCGCTCTGTATGGCGTGATTGTGTATTTCTTCATGAATCGCGTCGTAGTGCCTCTGTCCGCGGCCCGCAAATCTCCGTTCTCGCTGAAGATGATGATCATTGGAATCACAATTCATATTTTCTGCGTCGGCCTGCCCATCGCGATCATGGCTCGGCGCTTTTCGACGAGGATGCCCTGATCCACTGGATATGCAGCCAAATTTCGAATCGCCCGCAGATTACGACTAAGATGCCATCAGGCCAATTTCCAGAATGACCAATACCTCCGCGCGCACCACACATTTTCTGATTGCACTCTTCGTCATCTTCCTCGACCGCTGGACGAAGCACCTGGCCGCCACCCGCCTCGCCATGTACAGCCATATCCAGGTCATCCCTGGATTCTTCCGCATCACCCATACCGAAAATACGGGCGCCGCTTTCAGCCTGTTCGCGGATTCGCCTTCGCACTGGAAAACCGCGATGCTGATCAGCTTCTCGGTGGTAGCGATGATCGTGGTCTCGGTGCTGCTGTGGAAGCAGTCGCGCGCGCTGACCATGACCGGGATTGCGCTCTCGTTGATCCTGGGCGGAGCTGTCGGGAACCTCTGGGACCGCGTGGCCAGCGGCCGTGTTGTCGACTTCCTGCTGTTCTACGTGAAGAGTTATCAGTGGCCGGTGTTCAATCTCGCCGATAGCGCAATCGTGGTTGGCGCGAGCCTGCTAGTGCTGGAAATTGTGTTCGGTCAGCCGAAGAAGAGCAGTGAGCAGTGAGCAATGGGCAATGAGCAAAGCAATTCTGCTAATGGCTGACTGGTTCCGGGAAGAGCACGAGTACTCGTGCTGTATGCAGTCGAATGGACTCTCCTCCGCGGCACTTCAGGCGTGCCGCTCCGTGTCGCTTCCGTGATAAGTTTTCTCTGCGAAGCCAGATGTCTATGGACGCCAACAATGGCGATGTCCGGCAACGGATCGCGAAGTTCATGCAGGCGGAGGCGAAAATCCGCCGCAAGGACGTATCCCAGGAAGACGCCCAAACGCTGAGAGCCGCCGCGAACCGCCTCAATCATCTGCTGAAGGAGTTCGACGATGCCGAAGAAGCCCGGCGTAAAGAGGTCCGACAGAAAGAGGTCGAAGCACTCCGAGCCGCCGCATTGCGTCTCGATTCCCTCCTAAACGGCGTGACCGGGAAGGCAGCCATGCCCAAAGTGAAGCTCCGTAGCCCCAAGAAAGACCTGACAGAGTGAGATGAACCGGGTCAACGCGTGTAAACGTTGGTTATCGAACCTTCAGTCTGCTCCGCTAGTGGCCGCCTCCCGTACGATCGCCAGACTGGCGTCGTTCAAGCTCAGAGCGCCACAGGGGTAGAGTGCAATCCAGCCTATCTCAGGAGTGTTGTGAACCTGCAGAAGGAACACATATTCCTGACCTGCTCGGAGCGGAGATCCTGTATCCGCGGTGGTCATCATTTCTGGTTCGTCGACATAAACGTTGGTGAGTTGCGCTGCGTGCTTCTCTGGCTTCTTGATCACGTTGATGATTTCGAGGTCCCAGAGCCGTGGCGACAGGCGGTTGGAGGACGGAGGGCTTAGTTGGACTGTTCTTGGGCGAACGACTGCGATCGCATCCGCGAGTCGTGCCGCGCGCTTCGACACATCCGGCGTGCATGTCAGGACTTTCGGCGACTGACGGGCGTCCTCGACCGATTGTGCCCAAACAGCAGGCATCAGATCACGCTCTCTGCAGGAAAGGATTCTCGTCAGGCAGCTCAGATCGAACTGCATCAAGCGGGAGATCTCTGCTGGATTCGCATCCGGGAATAGTTCCGCCCAGACGATCACCGTCGGAGATCCCCCTGTGTCGGCATTCTCCCACTCCGGAAAGGCCCCTACGACGTTGTTGGGATGCAACACTGACTGCTTTAGCTTGACATCTGGTTGCTGGTGCGAACTCCACCCGCTCCTACGTACCCCGGTGTCCGCATAGCCCATCAGTGTGCATTCAAGTCGGCCCCTTCCGTCGCACCCTCGTCCCAGTGTCCAAACAGAAAATGAAACAGATGCAAGTACCTTTGCCTTTATCTGTGCCCGTGCGTGGACAACAGTCGGACGCAACCCAAGCCACTCCAGAGGAAAGTCACTCCTCTGAATGCAAAAGGATTCGAGAAAATGTCACGATCAGTCTTCGGTACGAGTTCAAAACGATAGATGCACTCCTCGTCGGTGCATGGCTCGCCCGGTCCCGGTCCCCGTCCCCATTCCTGAAAGCCCCACTTCTTAACAACGCTGCGTACCTCCGCTGCGCTCGCCTTTCTCAATTCCAGTCCGCGCACATCCTCCAGCAGTCTTTCCGCCTGTCTCCGAAACCGGTACTGCTCAATCCGGAGACAGACCGAAACGCAGGCGACGAAGATAATTGCGCTCATGCTGATAAACAGCGCGCCCCGCTTCATGAATCTGAGCAGTCTCATACTTGAATTGGACACCGGGAAGGAAAGTGTAGCCAGCTATCGTTGGTAACAGCTTCACGAGGCGCCGGATTGGCATACCTCGGGTGGGGAGCAGTTCAATCAGTGTTGTGAGATCGCCTTACACTCATTGACTCGGGGCGGAGTCTTACGGAATAGTGAAGCCGCGCCTTTAGAAACGAATAAGCCGCGACGGCGCTCTACTCGTAAGCTCATCAGCGTACTTGATTCGCGAAGGTCCTAGCGCAAATCCACCTGGCCCGCTCCCACGTGCGCATGCAGCCGGTACTTCCCCGGCCCATGCTGATCGAACGAGCGGAACAAGCCTCCCTTGGACACGTCAAACGCGGAAGCTTCGAGTTGGCCGCTATTCACCGAGGCATCCACGTGCGCGTACTGCTCGGTCTTGCCCACATCGACATCGAGTTGGCCGAAGCTCAGTTCGACGTCCTTGTCGCCCGTGACATCCCGCACGTCGAGTTGCCCGGCAAGCATTCGCACGTACAGAGCGGAGGACTTCGGGATCTCGATGCGCGCCTGGAAGTTGTTGTGCGGACATCCCGTCAGCGTGAGGTCGGCGCGATCGCCGGAGATATGCAGGCGGACCCGCACAGTATCGCGTTCGGGATGGTAGGACACCCGCACCGCGGAATCGTCCGTGCCCACGATTTCAATGCCGCTGGAGCAGAGATCCATGCGGATGCGGCCGCCCGAGACAAACTTGGTCTCGACCGGGCTCTTGCCAAGTTCGTTGATTTTCGTGTCCTGCGCGGATACGCAAGCGGTGCTGAGCAGCAACAGGGTGAGCAGGCCTCTCATAAGCACACCTTCCTCAGAGGAACGTACGCCTAGGAATTGGAGTTCGTTCCGTCGGAGAGCAGAAAACTAAATGGCGCGAAAAAAGAGGATCTGCCCGGCTTACGAAATGCCTCCTGCGGCGCATACGGAGTCACCCTTTGAAGGACGAGCACTCGAGCTAAGGCAAGGGTCATCCACTTCGGCCGGCTCCCCACGGGCAAGTTAAATCGGTTTAACTTCTGGATGTATGTTATTGATTATACGTAAGTTAGACCGCTTTATTTGCACAGGTATTAGGCTCTTAACCTCCTCACAATCAGCAGGTTGCCGGCGTTGCATCAAAAACGGTGCATTTGAGCTGCGAAGAGTTCTTGACTTTTGCCTCCCAGGAGTACCGCCCTTGTTTTCGGAGTTATGGATTGACATTCGAATCGTAGTCTAGCCATAGCGGACGGTCTCGTCATGTATTCCTGCGCTGACACAAATCTACGGTTGGGCCTCTCGACTCTTGCCGACCATCCGCTTCACTCGCCGTTCTGCTGCCGCTCTGTCGAAAATCCCCACTTCTGTCAAACTCGGTCAGAAGTGGCAGCTAATTTCGTTTCAGTGCGACAATTCCGATATGGGGTCGGATCGCGGTGAAGCTGAATTTGGTGCCTTGAATCATCCGTGGAGATCCGCGTGAATCCGTGGCAATGGAAGGTTAAGGTGTCCCGTAAAGCTGCCGGTACACGCTCGCATTCCGCATGATCGCCTGCACGTACTCGCGAGTCTCGGTGAATGGGATCGACTCGACGAACTCCGCCGCGTCCCGGTATTTGCCCTGCCCCATCCACTCCTCGACGCGATCAGAGCCGGCATTGTAGGCGGCCAGTGCCTGCTCGAACGATCCCCCAAACTTGTCGACCATGCCGCGGAAGTAGCGTGTGCCGAGTTCCAGATTCACGGGCGCGGTATAGAGCTGGCTCGGGTTGTAGCGCTTCATCGCCACCTGATGCGCGACCAGCTTGCCCGTCCGGGGAAGCAGTTGCATCAACCCAACGGCGTTCGCGCGTGACACCGCAGCGGGATTGAATTCTGATTCCTGCCGGATCAGCGACGCCACCAGGTATGGATCCAGTCCGTTCGCGACAGAAAATCTCTTCAAATCCGGCCAGAACGGCCGCGGAAAGAGCGCGTCCCAGTACTCACGCGGCAGCGTAGGGATGTCCACAGCGAAATAACTCGGCACCGAACGCTTCATCACTTCGATGGCGCGATCGTAGTGGCCGGTATCGCTGTACAGTTGCGCCGTTTCCGCCGGAGCCCAGCTTTTGTCCTGATCATCGACGGCGGCTTTATCGAGTTCGCGCACGGCAAGATCGATCAGACCTCCGTTGCCGAGAAGCTTGGCCTTCTGGTAATGCAGATCGTCGGGCGGCGCCTCAGCTAACGTGATCTTCTCCCCGTGTTCGAGCGGAGGAATCCGGTCGAGCAAGGGATATTCTCCCGGCGGGTCCGATCCCGGCGGAAGCTTCTTCAGTCTTTCCCGTGCTAACTCTGCGTAGTAATAGTTGCGGTACCGGTCCGACAGCTTTTGATAGAAGGCCCGCGCCATGGCCGCATCGTTGTCCTCTTCGGCGAGCCGGGCACGCCAGTAAAGAGCTGCGTTCGCCTCATTGCCCCCGGGATAAGCCGCGATCTGTTCCTCAAATAGCTTCTTGGCCTCGTCGTTCCGGCCCATCCGCAACGTCAGCCACGCGGCCTTCCAGTGAGCGTACGAAGCTTTGGATCCCTTGGGAAAGCGTTGCTGCAATTCGCGGAAGGCATCGAGCGCCTGGTCGTATTCGTGATGCACAAGGTGAAGATTCGCAACCGATAGCAGCGCCGACTCGAGCCACGAACTCGTAGGCGCCATCTGCCGAAGCTGATCCACCAGTTGATAGAACAACTCGTTCTCATCGGAGGCCCATGCGACCTCGCCGAGAATGTAAAACCGTTGCGCGTTCTGCTCGGGCGTCGCCCCCGCCAGAGTTGACAGTTCGGCTTTGGCTTCGCGGTTGCGGCCGCTGCGATGCAGGGCATCAGCCAGCGAGAGTTCGGCTGCGGGACGGTCCGCCGGCGTAGCGTGGCTGGCCAACTCGCGATACTCGTCGGACGCATCGCTGTAACGCCGCGCCTTCATCAGCAGATCAGCGCGGATCTTGCGTTGCATCGGCGTCGGCTGCGTCGCTATCGAAAGTTTCTTCAGTTCCGTATAAGCCGCATCGGCTTCCGCCGAGGTCGGCATGTTGTAATAGACGTTCCCCAGCGCGTCGGAAGCCTTCGCGCCCTGCCCTATTGCGGCGTAGGCTTTGCCGATCGCGAGTTCGATATCGGAGCGCGCGGGCAAGCGATCCTTCTCAAGAAGTTCAGCGGTTTCGGCGGCACGTCCTTCGCTCAGCAAAGCGTTCGCATAGCTCAGATGCGCATCGCGGATCAGCAGCGAATCGGGATAGGTCGTCGCAAAGTTTGCCAGCGCTGCCATCCCCTCTGCCTGGTGTCCGGTCTGGAGATAGCAGGTGCCGAGATAGTACGCAATGTAGTCGCCCAGATCGCCCGCCATGGGCTTGGCGCGGTTTAGTGGCTCGATGGCTTTGGCATAGTCCTTGTCAATGAAATGAGCGTACCCCACGACGAGCCACGCCAGCGCTCCGGCATCTTCTTTGGAATGGGCGCGA
>DATEHP010000142.1:0-16212 GCA_035279505.1 Candidatus Sulfotelmatobacter sp.
AATCCTCACCAACGCCGCCGGAGGCATCAACCTCGGCTACTCGCAGGGCGCGCTGGTGCTCATCCGCGATCACATCAATCTGCAGGGAACCAATCCGCTGGTCGGACCGAACGACGACCGCTTCGGCGTCCGTTTTCCCGACATGACGCACGCTTATTGCAAAGAATATCGTCAGGTCGCCCGCGAAGAAGCCAGCAAGCTTGGAATCACTCTGCATGAAGGCGTTTACGCCGCGCTCCTGGGACCCAGTTACGAAACTCCGGCGGAGATCGAATACCTCCGACGCATCGGCGCCGACCTGGTAGGGATGTCAACAGCGGCCGAAGTCATCGCCGCCCGTCAAATGGGGCTCAATGTCCTCGCAATTTCCTGCGTCACAAACATGGCCGCAGGAATCCTCGACCAACCCCTCTCCCACGCAGAAGTAATGGAAACCGGCGAGCGCGTAAAGACGACATTCGAAGCCCTGCTGAGAGCAGTGTTCCCCCGAATAGCCACGACGCTCACGTAGCGACAGCCGCGTCGGCTGTCCCGCAAAGGCGAAGCCAAGCGGCCCGAGAACAGAGTGGCCGATTGTGATTTCCTGGAGCTTCACTGCCCCGCCCGCGGAATCACCAGCCCCGCAGGCGGCTTGATTCCATACCTCTCGGCGAAGCTCTTCTGATTCAAGGCCAGCCCCAGATGTTCCCGCGAATCGATGTAAAGCAACGGTTCCCCCACCGGAACATCGCTGAACGTCTTCACGAATTTCATCTTCAGCTCTTTGTCACCGATCTTGACCGAAACTTCCTGGCCGCGCTGGTATCCAAGCTTCAGAAAGTCGCTCCCATCCACGTTAGTCACGAGATTTCCAAATGGCCCGTCCGTTGCAATCACGGAAGCATTCAATCCGTGATCGTCGACCCTCGCGATCTTAAGATCGAGCCGGACCAGATCCTTCACTGCCATCTCCGGTCCGACCTTGGTCCAGTCGTCGCCGCGTGCCAGGTGCGCTCCCACCGGCGAAAAAATGTCGCGCCCATGAAACGTTGACGACAGCTTGCTTCCGATCATCCACTCCGTGTTGGTGATTTCCCGAACAGCGTCAATCCCGTCGCGCTGCTCCACCAACGCAATCGCGCCATTGTCGGGCAAAACAAAGTACTGGCCCTTCTTCGAATGGGCGACGATGGCCTTTCGCGAACTTCCAACTCCCGGGTCGACCACCACGACGAAGACAGTTCCACTGGGATAGTACGGAGTGGCTCCAAAAAGGTAGCGCGCTCCATCAAAGACCGAAAAAGGCGTGACCTGATGCGTGAGATCCACGATGCGCACGCCAGGCATGATCCCGTACATCACCCCGCGGCAGATCGCGACGGAATCGTCGAGCACTCCGAAATCCGTCATGAACACAATAGTCGGCGGATACTTCTGTGCCGCGTCGTTCGCCGCCCACGCGCCTGACGGAGAAATCGTCAGCACCACAATCACCAGTGCGACAGCGATTATTTTAGGCAGGTGGCACAGACCGCGACGGATCGAAGATGAAATCATCAACAGCTCCCTTCTATTCAGTCAGGCAATGATTGGCTACGAGGGGTTTCTGGATTTTCCCCATGACCGGCGAATAAACGCCCCACAGTCATTCAGAGTTCAGGGCATTTGATTCTAAACAAACTTTTACAACGCAGGAAGCGCATGAACCACCTCGATAGCCGTTGCCGCAGTTATAATCCAGCTGAGCACACTCCGCTGCTCGATCTCGATGTGGAGGCTCTCATGCCGCAAGCCATTCCCGAAAAATACAAGGATCTCTTCCAGAAACGGGCTTTTGCTAGCCTTTCCACGCTCATGCCCGACGGCCGCCCGCAGGTCACTCCGGTCTGGGTCGACTTCGACGGTGAGCATGTCATCTTCAACTCGGCCCGTGGCCGCCAGAAGGATAAGAACGTGCGCCGCGATCCGCGTGTCGCGCTCGCCCTCGTCGATCCTGACAATCCCTATCGCTATCTGGAAATCCGCGGTCGAGTCACCGAGATCACCGAGGATGGTGCCGACGAGAGCATCAACAAGCTGGCCAAGAAATACCTTGGCGTCGATAAATACCCCTACGGCCAGCCTGGTGAAGTCCGCGTCCTCTACAAAATCAAACCCGAACACACCACGGTAATGGGATAACTGCTGAAATCAGCCAGAACCATGTAGGGACAGCCGCCTCGGCTGTCCAGCGGCCCAGCAGTATCGGGCCGCGGTTGGCAGGCAGCGGACGGCGCTTCCGCTTCGTCCAGGTGAAAATGAAGAAGTTCGTGGCAAGCACCGGGTCGATATGCCAACGTGGAAAGAGCGGCGCTTCAGTGCCGCGTTCAGGCGAGAAAGAAATGGGGCTTTCGCCCCCGTGTGAGGCTCTATCCGCTCCTACAACCTCTGCTTCCTGGGCTACGGAAACGTCAACCGGACGTTGGTCCGCTTGCTGGATGACCGCTCCGCGGAACTCCGCGACCGCTACGACATCGCCTTCCGCGTCACCGGCATAGCCTCCCGCCGCCTGGGCTGGATCGCCGATCCAAATGGCATCGATCCCGAAAGATGTGGCGCCGGAATTCTTGCCCGCGAAATCTCACCAGGAAGCGTCAATCTCTGGCTAAAGCAAGCCCAAGCCGACGTCCTCTTCGAAGCCACATCCCTCAACGTCGAGAACGGCCAGCCCGCCGTCGACCACATCCGCGCCGCCTTGAATCACGGAGCGCACGCTATCACTGCTAACAAAGGCCCCATCGTCCACGCTTACCGCGGACTCCGCGACCTGGCCGCAAGTAAAGGCAAACGCTTCCTCTTCGAATCCACAGTCATGGACGGCGTCCCCATTTTCTCTCTCTTCGACCAACTCCCCGCCATCCACTTGCAAGGTTTCCACGGAATCCTGAATTCCACTACCAACGTCATCCTCAGCCAGATGGAACAAGGCCTCAGTTTCGACGAAGCATTGAAGAAAGCACAGGAACTCGGCGTCGCCGAAACCGATGCCACCTACGACATCGACGGCTGGGACGCAGTGGTAAAAACCGCAGCCCTGATCACGGTTTTGATGGATACGCCCATCCGCCTCGATCAGATCGAGCGCGAAGGCATCCGCGAGCTGACGCTGCAAGCTGTCCGAAATGCGAAGCGCGACGGATGGCCCTTCAAGCTCGTATGCCGCGCCCGCCGCACCGAAGACGGCGTCAAAGCAAGCGTGAAGCCAGAAAAGATCCTAAGTACGCAACCGATGGCAAAGATGGCGGGCACGTCGTCCTATATTTACTTTGAAACCGACATCTTCCCTGGGCTTGCGATCACGGAGGAAAATCCTGGCCTTTACGCGACCGCCTACGGCCTGCTGGCGGACTTTGTGCGTGCTGTGCTGTGACACCCACAAGGCCCAACAACTCGCTAACGTATTCTCCTAGTGTGTCGATATTGCCAGCGGCGATCCCGCCGCGCTATACACCACTTCGCCGTCAAGCAAGGTCATCACGCACTTCATGTCTTTGATCTGTTCGGTCGGTACGTTGTAAAGGTCGCGATCCCAGATCGCGATATCGGCTCTCTTGCCCGGTTCGAGCGACCCTATCTTGTTCTCCAGAAACATCTGTCGCGAGCCCCAGGCAGTGTAGCTGCGCAGAGCCGTACGGACGTCGATCGCCTCCGCCTGTCCAAAAGGGTGCAGGCCGTAGGTGCCCTTCGCAGTCTGACGCGCCATGGCAGCCCAAAGGCCATATCGGGCTGCAATCGGCGTCACGAAGTAATCCGACCCTCCCGACCAGAGAATCCCTCGTGCATACAGCGTCTTGAACGGCTCCAGGCTCTGCCCGCGTTTCGGACCATAATTGCCCGCGTAAATATCCCCGATCCACCACAGAAACTCGGGCTGCATTTCCGGGTACCCGGCATCGTATTTCTTTTGCAGGTTCGCCATCACCTCGAGAGCATGCGCGGTCGGCAGATTGGCATGGATGATGCTGTGCCGCAGACCGGGCTTCGGCTGCTCCTTTTCGACGAGCGCATACGTATCCACCACCCAATCCATCGCGCGGTCCCCGACTGCATGCGTCCCAACCGGCACACCATTCGTGTGAAACAAGCGAACCATCTCCTGATAGACCGCAGGATCGATTTGCGGATACCCGCGATTTCCCGCACCTGAAGTCGTTGTGTCGGGAGTCGAGCCGTTCCGCAGCCAGTCGTCGTAGACCCAGCCTGTGCGGGCTCCACCAGATCCGTCCATATACATCTTCACGCCACACGAGAGCAGGCGATCGCCGCCGAGTGTGGCAGGCAAACGGGGAACGGAGTTGATCTCCGCCAGAGTCTTGCGCGCCGATTCCATCGTCGACCCAGCGTGCCAAAGCACGCAGACACGCTCTTTGAGTTTCCCCTCGTCGAGAAGAGATTTGTAAGCGTCCCAATGGATTTGCTGAATGTCCGGATCTTTGACACCTGTCATGCCTTCGCTGTGCAGGACATCCAGTATGTGGAGAATGCCCTGGCGCATTTGCTCCGGCGTTATCGGCGGAATGAGCCGCGTCACCGGCTCCATGGCCGGCTCTTCTTTGAGCACGCCAGTGGGATTGCCGTGAGCATCGCGGTCGATCGTTCCAGCCACAGGATCGGCTGCCGCGGAGCTGATGTTCGCCATCTTGAGCGCAAGTGAATTGGCCACTCCGTAATGACCGGTGGTATGCACCAGCCAGACGGGATTGTTCGGCGACACAGCATCGAGATCAGTAGCCGTGACGTAGCGATGTTCGGCAAGTTTCCCCTCGTCCCAACCAGAGCCAGTCACCCATTCGCCGGCCTTGACCGTTCCGACCTTGGCCTTCACACGAGCGACGATTTCCGTCACCGATGAAGCATCGGAGAGCCCGACGTCATACAGCTCCTTCACTCCTCCCTCGGCGATATGCGCGTGGGTATCGATAAGTCCCGGCGTGGCAGTATGGCCCAGCAGGTCGATGACTCGAAGCCCCGGAGTCTTACCGGCAAACGCGAGCACTTCAGCATCACTGCCGACCTTCACAATCACGCCGTGCCGGACGGCAATGGCCTCCGCCACCGAATCCTTGGCATCAACGGTGAGAATGTGACCGTGCATCAGAACGAGATCCGCCGCAGAATCCTGCGCGGCAACGAATCGAGCCGCCAAAGCTACTACCGCCAACACGCCTGCGAATCTGAATCTGGTTTTGAAAGACATCATCCCGATCTCCAGCGCTGGAGTTGACACCAAATCCGCACAGAAGCATGTTCGCACGCAAACAGGCAGGCCTATAAACAATGGCCCACTTTCTTGAGGGAAACATTCGCGAGGATGTCGATCGGAGAGGGCTCGTTTTGGCTCTCAGGACGAGTGAATTCCATGGATGCGTACGCTGTCCAGTAATCGCAAACCATCCCATCTCCCGGTTCGCGGCCCAAATCAACATCGATCTCGCGTTGAGTCTGACGATAGAGAATCTTCTCCGATTCCAAATATCTAGCAACTTCCGAACGCAGCACTCCGATTCGGAGAGCGCGTTGATACTCTCGCACCTGCGCCTGATAGCCGACGTCCAGTTCCGCCCGGACGCGCGCGGCAGATGCCTGCCTTTGTTTGATTTTTCGATAGGTAAATCCGGCGAAGAGCAGAGCTCCGCACGCGAGAACGAGAAGAACAAGAAGGATGAATTTGGTGGAGCGAGCCACGCCGCATCATGTCACGCAAACTTCGAATTCGCAATAATCGAACTCGTGATAGAAATAGTCAGACTACAATGTCCGCCATAGCAACTACCCCGCCCGCACTCGACCTCACTCACATCCGTTCCCAGTTCCCATCCCTTTCACAAACGGTGAACGGACATCCCGCCGCCTTCCTGGACGGCCCCGGTGGCACGCAGGTCCCGCAGCGCGTAATCGACGCCATCTCCGCCTACCTCAGTCATGACAACGCCAATACCGGCGGGGCCTACTCCACGAGCCGCCACACCGACGCAATGATCGCGCGCGCCCGTGCCGCTATGGCCGATTTCCTCCACTGCGGCGCCGACGAGGTTGTCTTCGGCCCCAACATGACAAGCTTGACTTTCGCCATCTCCCGCGCAATCGGTCGCGAACTCAAGCTGGGCGACGAAATCCTCGTCACGCGCCTGGATCACGACGCCAACGTCTCTCCCTGGCTTGCGATGGCGGAAGACCGCGGCGTCACCGTCCGATGGACCGATATCCATAACGAGGATTGCACGCTCGACATTTCCGACCTCGCATCGAAGATTAATTCCAACACCAGGCTGGTCGCGGTGGGCTACGCCTCGAATGCGGTCGGCACCATCAATCCCGTCCGCATGATCACGAAACTCGCGCACGCCGCAGGCGCGCTCTGCTACATCGACGCGGTCCACTACGGCCCCCACGGATTGATCGATGTCGCCGCGCTCGACTGCGATTTCCTCGCCTGCTCCACCTACAAATTCTTCGGCCCGCATATGGGCGTGCTCTACGGCAAGCGCGAGCATCTGAAACGGTTTCGTGCCTACAAGGTCCGCCCGAACACCAATGCAATTCCAAATTGCTGGGAGTGGGGCACGCTCAATCACGAATGCATCGCCGGAATTGAAGCCTGCGTGGACTACATTGCCGATCTAGGCCGCCGAGCCGTTGAATCTGGGGATAGCCGCCTTCGGCTGTCCAGCGAAGCCGAGCGACTGCCGGACGCTCCACCAGTTCAGTCGCCGAACACTTCCCGGCGCGCCGCCATTGAAGCCGCCTATGCCGCCATTCACGAGCACGAACGGGGGCTGCTGGACAGAATGATGAGCGGCCTGAAGACAATCCCCGGCCTGAAGATCTACGGCATCACCGACGCCGACCGCTTCAACGATCGCTGTACCACGTTCGCTGTCCGCATCGAAGATCAGACTCCACTGGAACTCGCCACGAAGCTAGGCGAGCGCGGATTTTTCACCTGGGACGGCAACTACTACGCGTTGAATCTCACGGAGCATCTCGATGTAGAAAAGTCCGGAGGATTCCTCCGCATCGGTCTCGTCCACTACAACACCGCGGAAGAAGTCGACCGCCTCCTGGCCGCCCTTCGCGAAATTGTGGGAGCGTAGATCGTAGCGCCACCGTCCTCGTCATCACAGCTTCCCCAAAATTGTCTTCCCAATCTGTGATCCCCTCACGCGCGCATCCGGAACAAACATCGTCGACATGGTGATGACTGCATCACCCTTCTGCAAATAAAATGCGTGGCCAAAGGCTCCAATCATCGCGTGATCTCCCACTCCCGGAACTTCCTCAAAGCCCGGCACAGCTGCTTCCGTCACCCGCATCCCGGCCCAGCTATCCGCGCTCACTCCGCGCTGCACTGTGAACGAAAACACTCGACCGTCCGTCGGCGGCTGGGTCATTCCCAGGGTCTTGACGATCCCTTCGAGCTCATTCGCGTTCTTCATCAATGCAGGAAGGCTGTCCGGCTTTGGTCCTGGCCGCCGGTTCACCTCGTCGGTCTGCTTTTTCGCCTGCTCCAGGGCCATCCGCTGCAACTGGCTGACAGCTTGCGCGTCGGTGTAATATGCGCAGCCAGGTTGATTGTCGTCGACGATCTCCGCGCTCTTCTCGATTTTCACTCCGAGGATCTTCTGCAATTCCGCCGTTGACAGCATTCGGCAGCTATCTCCGGAAGCCACCACCTTCACGTTATCGCTCGATCCGCCGCTGATCGCCGATGCGTAGCTCGACACCTTGTGCTTCACCCAATACGCACCGTATATAGCTGCTCCCGCCACAATCATGAACAGCACCAGAAAGATTCCGCCCACCCACAGCAGCACCTTTCCGAGTCCCGAGCCCTTGGGCGCCCCCGTGGCGGGCACCTGCACCTGCTGGTACCCCTGTGCCGGTATAGCCGAAGCAGGCACTGAAGGAGTGCTCGGCACAACCACCGACTGGTAGCCCTCCTGGGGTTGGGCAGGTATCGCGGGCTGCCTAGCCTGCACTGGACTCCCCGGAAGGACCGCTCTCGCTCCACAGTTATTGCAAAATTGCCCCGTTAACGGCGTACCACAATTCACGCAGAACCCCGGCATACACCCTCCTCGCGTGTTCCAGATCGATTTCGGATCGCTCCAGCGAGCCGCGTCTCTCGCGTACCTGGACAAAAACCGCCCAATTGTACAGCTGAATTCCGGGACGGAGTACTCCCAGAAACACTTCAGCCCGGGACGACATCCCGGGCTGATCAAGTGCTTGAAAACGCAAATCGATGTGGCGGCTTTACGGCCAGCGCTTAGCCGTGTCTTCCCATCCCGCCGCGCGCACTGGCTGCGGTGCCGGAATCGACGGACTCGTTGGAACCGGAATCCGCGCGGTCGACGGGGGCCCGTTTACCGCGGTCGCCAGAGCCGGCTTCCCTATCTCAGACATGCTTTCCTTTTCCTCCGATAGCAGGGGAGCCACCAGCCGCAGTGCCTCCACTTCTTTCTCCAACCGCGTCAATTCCATCTCTTTCTGCCGTAATACCTCGTACACGTTTTTCATGGTCATGGCACCCGCACTATGGTCGATGGTTTCGAACCTACCCCCCGAACTCTAGCAGAGTTGCCTGTATTGTCAAGGGTTTCGGCAGCCTTGTAGTACCTTCTTGTCGAAGTGTGACGAGTGGAAGATTGCCCTAGCGAAGTAGCAGGAAGGCAGACACTCCGGCGCCGATGACCAGCAGAACCAGGACAATGTATTTGTTAGCTGAGAACCACGACCGTGAAGGCTCAAGCCCAGCGCTCAGAATGAGTTGAGGAGCCTGAGCAGGCACCGCAACCTCACCCCCTGTGGCAGGTGCAGCTATTGTCGTTTCAGGTTGCTCAACTGGGAATGGAGCTCGCACCGGTGGGACTATGGCCACTTTGGATGTATCCTCGGCGGCGTGCTGAGTCCGGACCTCAGCAGACTTAGCCATCGATGCAGCGGCCGCCGTGAAGGCTCCCCCGCCGGATTTCGAAGCTTGAACGATGGCAATTCCAGCAGGCGGCTTCCGGCTCGGAGCCTGCGGCCGCAGCTGTCCCCGCCACTTCTTTTCTTCACACTCCACACAGAGTACCCGCCCTGCGGAAACCGGGAATCCGCAAGCGTCGCACTTCCGCAGCCCACGCAGCACCGGAGGCACATGGCTCTGGTCCGCATCGGTAGCCTTCGTCATTTCGCCGTCACCAGCAGCCGCCGACCAGAACAAAAGCTTCTTCGACGGACTATGACTCATGGGAACGTGACTGACAGGACCATGGTTGGCGGGAGATACCAGCGCGCCCTGAACGGGCGATGTCTGCTGCGCCGTTGGCGTCGGCAAAGTCACCTGCGGAGTTGCGTTAGCCACGCGGAGAACCGCTTCGACTAAAGGGGATTCCAGCGCTGCCGCTGCCGTCATCTCAGGAGCCTGATCTTCCCGACGGTGTCTGACCTCTTCTTCCATCACGAGGTCGCTCAGGAACTGACCTTCGAAGACTTCCGGATGTACCGCTTCGGCTACCAAACTTTCCCGATCGCTTAATTGCTGTGGAAGTATTTCGACGGCATGCGCTAGCCGGACCGCCGTTTCGACCATCTCGCTCAGCCGCTGCACCGCCGAGAGGTCGCGTTCCCCGAACGCGTGCGCTTTCCCCGAAAAAAGTTCAAAGACTCCAAGAACCTGATCGTCGTTCACGACCGGCATGACCAGCACCGATGCAATTCCCATCTGCCGGCACACCTCACGATTCACCCGAGCGTCACGCTCAGCGTCGTCGCAGCGCAGGAGCTGGCGCGTACGAACGCTCTCGCCTGAAAGCCCGAACTCGGTGGAGAGCAGCGCGCCCAACTCCGGCGCATTCGTCCCCGAGCTGGCGCGGCACAACATGTCATGGCGGCCATCGCGCCGCAGAGCAATCGCCGCTCCGCTCGCGCCCGTGATGTATTGCGCGCGGTCGGCGAGCAGTTGGAGCGCCGCATCGAGATCGCTTTGCGCCATCTCGGCCAGTGAACGTCCTCCATCTTCGACCGGAAAACGCACCGACGCTGCCATAGCGGCCTGCGCCAGTGCTGCCGACACCCCCTGACGACGACTTGGACTGTTCTCTTCCAAAATGCTCCCCGGCGGATCGAGGTCCGCCAGTCATCCCTCTCTATAAGTTGTTTGGATACTTACTTTGGAGTCTCGCTCGCGGAAACTACCATGTCAAGGTTTCTTCTGGGCAGAGGTATTAAGCCAAAAGTGTAAAGAGAAGCCCTCAGCATTCAGGATTCGGCACTCAGCCCATCACAGAGGACGAAGAAGTGGCAAAGCGTGAATACAGGTAAGTCTCAACGGAACGAAGGGCTGAATGCTGAGTGCTGAATACCTACTTCCGCCGCAGCGCCGCCTGCGCCAGTCCATTCGCCTCGGCGTTTTCCTCTCGCCGCACGTGGGAAATAGAGAATGCCAGCGAGCGCGCCAGCTTACGGCAGGTCCAGTGCAGAGAGTAGAGGCGGGGACTGCGGCAGACGTACTCACCGGTCATCTGCCTCACCACAACTTCAGAATCGGAATAAACGTGGAGTTTCTGGGCTTTACGCTCCACCGCATACTGCAGCGCTTCCATCAAAGCGGCGTACTCGGCAACATTGTTGTCCTGGCGCCCAATCCACTTCGCGATCCGGACGGGGCCCTCCGCCAGACCACTGATCACGACCCCAATGCCCGCCGGACCCGGGTTTCCCAGGCATCCGCCGTCCACATAGGCCACCAGTTCTGACGTCACTTCGATTTTTCCAAGGTCTACTCTGCACTGTGCCCTCATCAATCCTCACCGTCAAGACTATTATTTGGTTCCCTTTCAGCGTTTTGCAGTTGGTGTTTTCATTGTGAATCTTTCTGTGCAAAAGGCGTACCAGAAGAAATCAGCGGATACTAAGTTTTTCCATTACAACCATTTGCATTTTCGATTATGCACAGCGCGGGCCATAGTCATTGCACCAATAGTTTGCGTTGACTTTTCTAGTTACTCTGGTAACTTTGCTTGCGTCGACGGTCGAAAGGGTTAGCACAATAGAATGAGCTGGCCCGAAGTAGACTGAGTGATCAGCCGGGCGGGGCGACCCGCAAGGCGACCGGACCTGAAAAAACCGACGGATCTGCGAGGTTCAGTTGGGGTTCGGAACTGCGAAAGCAGTGATCGCATCAAGGGGCTGTGACGGTACATGCTTCCACGCTGTGGGCTCCCTCGCAGGAGCTAGCGGCTAGGGCATAACCAATGTCACGGCCCTTTCAATTTTGTCCGGCCTTTTCTCCCACCTTCTTACGCTACAGATTCCCCCTCTTCTCTGACCAACAAGTCCTATCTGATTTATTGCCATCAGTATCACCGCCAGCTATTATGGGCAGGCCCGGCAGCGAGAATCCTCAAACTGTCATCCCAGAAAGACAACCACACACACGTTCTATCTGTATTGTTGTTCCGGCGTAGGGACCTCGCATAGCATCGGGCGGATCGCAGCTTCGTCGTTGTCAAGACCTCTGGCCTGAGGGAGTGTCCCGTGAAGCCCACATTGCTATCGTTCCTGATCGCAGGAAGTATCCTGCTCGGCCTGGCAGCCCAGTCACCCACCCAACCGCCCGAAGCAGCGACTGGATTCGACGACCAGAGCAACGGATTTTCCGATCCAGTGCGTCGCATTGCGGACGAGAAATTTTTCGACGAGGTCGAGCACATCGTCCCCGATGGACTCGGTCCGCTCTACAACGCCCAGTCCTGCCGCGAGTGTCATCAGACGCCGGTCAGCGGAGCCGCCAGCCAGGTAACGGAATTGCGCGTCGGACATCTCGATGCCCACCACCAGTTCCAGACTCCGGAGATCCCGATTAATCACGGAGCGGAGATCATCAAGGATCGGAACCTGGTGAATGACCGCGCTATCTGCCCCGAGATTCAAGAACGTGTACCGGAAACCGAGACGGTTCGCACCACCCGCCTGGCTACAAATACCCTCGGCGACGGATACGTGGAAGCGATCCCCGACGAGACACTGCTCAAGATCCGCAAGGATCAGTGCAAAGCGTCACGCGGAAAGATTTGCGGGCAGGCGGTCAAAGTACTCGTGCCCGAGAGTGAGGGGGCCGATCGGATCGGCCGATTCGGATGGAAAGATCAGCACGCCAGTTTGCTTGCATTTGCCGCTGATGCTTATTTGAACGAGATGGGAATCACGAGCCGCCTCCAGCCCACGGAAGTGACGACAGCCTGCAATCCTCCGGTCACGACGATCATTCCGAACACCGACACCACGAAGATCACTGAACCCAACAGCCTGCCCGATCCCACCGACAACAATCTGGAAGACATCGACCACTTTGCCAGCTTCATGCGATCGCTCAAGGCGCCGGCCCGAGACCCGGCAACGACTCCTGAGGTCATGCAGGGAGCGCAACTCTTCACGAAGATCGGCTGCGCCAGCTGCCATGTGGACACCATTGTCACAGGCAAGAGTCCGGCGGCCCCCGGTGGGCCGGGATTGCATCCTGACGCGCTCGAGAACCGGACGATTCATCCTTACAGCGACTTCCTGCTGCACAACGTAGGGACCGGGGACGGAATCTCGATCGCGCTGATCGAACACTTCGGTCGCAAGCGAATCGAGAAGCGAATGCGCGAACTGGAAGGAGCGCGGGCCGGGACACAGCGGCCCCCCAAAGGAAAACCCGAAGACGAATGCAGCGAGAGCTACCAGACCGCAGTGCTCGAAGGAGAGAAGCATCCCGATTTATTGCGTGACACTCTTTGCGCGCGCAATAAGATCAGAACCGCACCGTTGTGGGGACTTCGCGTACGCTCGCGCCTAATGCACGATGGCGCATCCGTCGAATTCAGCGAAGCCATCCGCCGTCATCAGGGCGAGGCGGAGGAAGTAACCGAGCGCTTCCTCAAACTGAAACCCGCGGAGAAGAAAGCACTGCTGGCATTCCTGCAGTCGCTTTGAGTTTCTGATCCGCGGGCGATCAGGCGCCGCCACAAGGGCAAAATGATCTGTCGTACCCTTTCTCGTATGCAATAATGACGGCCCATGCAACCAATTTCTGTATGGAATCTTCATAGGGTCCATCGATGTTTCGGGGATGACGTCCACTTCGAATCGATGAAGACCCCGGGCCCCTCGGGTAGGTGATCTTCAAGAAATCCTCGTAGATTCTTGCGCGCCGAAGCTATCTGGCCGTTTCCACTCCCGATTCCACCGTCAATGGAGGAAGAGATATGAAATCAGTAGGGCTTGCCGGCCTGCTTCTCTGCTTGGTCACATCGGCGCTCCTCGCCCAGTCTCAACCGCTTCCAATGGTGTATCAACCTTTAATTCCCACAAGTGTTCGGCCAGGACACAAGACCTTTATTCTCACGGTCCGCGGCACGAATTTTGTTTCCGGTGCGGTAGTGCATTGGAACGGCTCGCCGCGGAAAACCACATTTGTTTCCACAAGCCAGGTTCACGCCACGATCAGTGCCATCGATGTTGCGAAAGCCGCAACCGCAAATGTGACCGTCGTCAATCCAGGCGGCGGCACGTCCAACGCGGTTTTATTTCCCATCCGGGTTCCGGTCTCTACGGTGGCGTTTACGATTGACGGCAACGTCAAGAAGGCGGGTGCGGTTGCAGTCGGCAACTTCACTAGTCATGGAAACGCGGATTTGGCCATTGGCCTCAACAGCGACCAAGTCGATCTCTTCGCGGGGAAGGGAAACGGACTCTTTGCAGCTCCAATTGCGTCGTCTACTCCTCTCATTCCTGCCAATTTTCTACTCTCCGCCGATTTCAACGGGGATGGGAAACCCGACTTGGCAGTTGCTACCGACAACGGCGGCTTCTTCGGCGGCTCGATATTTCTCGGCCAAGGGGATGGCACGTTCACTCTTCCCGCCGGTAATGGAGGCTTTCAGGGTATCCCCGGCGCTTTCGGCGATTTGAACGGCGACGGCAAACTGGACCTGGCTTCGGTGGACAACAACTTCTTCAACAACTTCCTCGAAGTCTACCTGGGCGCTGGCGACGGGAGCTTCGCCTCTTCGTCCTTACCGAACTTCACGGGATCGATCTCGACCGGCGTGACCATGGGTGACTTCAACCGGGACGGCAAACTTGATCTCGCGGTTCCGAGTAACGTATTCGGAACTGGCAATGTCCTTCAGGTGTATCTCGGAAACGGTGATGGCACCTTCCAGGCGGCCACGGACAGCCCAGCCTCGCTGGACTTTGTTGGCGTCGTCGCGGCCGACGTGAACGGCGACGGAATTCTCGACCTGATCGCCGATGGCAGCTGCGTCTACCTCGGAAAAGGAGATGGGACCTTCACCGAGAAAGGCTGCACCAAGGTTCCGAACGGCATCTTCGTCAAGCAAGTGATCCTTGGCGACTTTAATGGCGACGGCAAACTCGACTTCGTCGCGCTGGGCAGCTTTGACAACCTATCGCCTTTTCATCAGGTCGTCCTGCTTTCTTTGGGCAACGGCGATGGAACCTTCCACAACCCGGTCCAGATCCAGGCGGGTGTTTTGGCAATCGTGCCTAACTTTTTCGGACTGGCGGTTGGCGACTTCAACAACGATGGGAAGCTCGACATCGCTGTAGGCAGCAAGAATCGATCGTTTGTGTTCTTGCAGCAGTAGCCGGTTTGCGGAATGGCACGCTGGACGCGGGGAATGAACGATCCGTACTGAAACGACAAATAAGCCGCCCTGTGTTCGGGCGGCCTTTCTCAGCCCTCACGCGAAAGAAAGAATGCGTCCTAATTCCCTTACTCCGGCAAGAACACTCAGAATGCGGACGATATAGCTCGAAGGAGATATGGCCGTACTCGGGAAGCTGACTGGGCTGTTTCCAGTCGAGCGAAGGATTCTCGCAGGCCACTCTTGACTTACAGAGCTTCTCCCCGCCTGATTTTGCTCCTATTCGGCGGCATCCCTAACAGCCCAGTGATTCTAAGGAAATGCTAGTCGCGATGCCGTGCCGATCGAAAGTAACGTAGGTAATTGCGTCACCGAAGCTGATCCTGACAACGATTCTGTATCTGCCAAACGATCCTTGCTAGTTCCTGCCAATTCCCCACCCTTCATTGACTTGCCCATTTCGCAGACGTAAGATTCGCGCCAATGGGCTCGACTCGAGGATTAAATCGAGAGCCCATCGGGGAAGTTGATGGCACCGCCAACCAGACGGCAGTTCGTACAGAGTTGTGCGGCAGCAGCAGTTTGGAGCAAAACAGGCACGAGGTCGATCGACTCTAACGAAGCTTCGCAAACGTCGCGTGAAGAATTTGCTTCGTTTCAGGAGCGCCGCCGAAAGGAACTTTGGAGCTTTCTTGGGGATCTGCCATGGCAGCACCAGGCAGCGAAGCCAAAATTGCTGAAAACCGAAAAGCACGAGGGCTATACCCTCGAACGCCTCATCCTCGATTTAAACGGCATAGAGCCTGTTCCCGCCCTGCTGTTGATCCCAGATAAACGCCAGACACCTGCTCCCGGCCTCCTTTACATCCATTGGCACGGCGGAATGTACGGTCTCGGGAAGGAACAACTCTTGCGGGGTGTTGATGCGCAGCCCGCCTATGCACCCGTCTGTGTTGAAAAGGGTCTTGTCACGCTCGCCATTGATAGCTGGTGCTTCGGAGAGCGTAAACACGAAGGTGACGGGAAAAAGGGCGAGGAAGATGCATTCAAGCTCATGTTGTGGAAGGGGCAGGTGCTCTTTGGAATGATGATGTTCGACGAACTCCGGGCCCTTGAGTATCTCGCCGGTCGTCCAGAGGTCGATCGCCAACATCTGGGTGCCCTCGGAATGTCAATGGGCGCGACTAAAGCATGGTGGCTCGCGGCTCTCGATCCGCGAATTCATTTGTGCCTGGACGTTTGCTGTCTCACTGATTACGAGGAACTGATCCGAACTCGGGCTCTCAGCGAGCACGGCATTTATTACTATGTGCCTTCTCTGCTGAAGCATTTCCAGACGGCAGACATCAACGAATTGATCGTTCCCCGGCCGCGTCTGAGCGTGAATGGGCGACGAGATCCTTTGACCCCTGTCCTTGGCGTCGAGAAAGTCCGCGATCACCTGCTTCCGCTCTATCGCGAGTACGGGAAGGACGCAGATTGCCGCATTGAGCTGTTCGACTCGGCTCACGTGGAGCTGCCGGCAATGAGGAAGCTCATCCTTGAATGGATGGAC
>DATEHP010000143.1:0-23026 GCA_035279505.1 Candidatus Sulfotelmatobacter sp.
AGCAGAGGAACTGATGAAGAACCACATGGGCTATAAGGTCGCCGAGTTTTTTCCGAACTTTTTCTTTTTCGGGACGGATGGTGGCGGCGAAGCCTATGCCTTTGATACATCGAGGGGTGATTCAACGGTATATGACGTGCCATTCATAGGAATGCCTACCGATGCGCGGCCGATAGCCGATTCGTTTGAGGGGCTGCTAGACCCCGCGCAACAGATCGACCTTGACTGTTGAAACATCCTAATTACACTCATCGACGTCTCCGAACGATTGTTTGCAGCTTCTTTCAATGCTGCTTATCGCGCAAGGGCAACGAAAGCCATTCCGCCGAGTGCGAGTCCAGCCGCCATGATCCACAGCATCTGTGATCGTTTTCGACTGCAAGGAAACAGTTGAGCGTGCTGGCGAAGGACCGCGAATACCTTGGTGTTCACACGGAAAATGCTGATCTGCTCATCAACTGGCAGCCTGCCATTTACTTCTCCTAGGATTGCGTAGAAAAAGAAGCTGCCGAATATCACAAGTCCTACCCCGGTTGTAAACAGAATGTACGCAATATTCATTGGCACTCCCCGCATGAGGTAGCACAGTCGCAGTCCGCATTTTACTCGGTGACTGGCGAAAAATCGCGATAGCACTCAAAATCCGTCAGACGGGAACATCGTCGTTGGCATCTCCGTATCGTCTAGGACGGAGGGAATAATGAGAAGGGTGAGCGGTTGGGCATTTTGGGCGGTTCTATTGATGCTCATGGAGGCCGTGGGCTTTGGTCAGGTCAGTTCCAAGAACGCGAACGAATCTGGGGCACCATCAGTCCAGGCGACGAAAGATCCAAAAGATATGTCCCGCGCCGAACTGAGGGCGACCGTGAAAGGGCTCGACGCGGATTTGTTCGGGGCCTACAACGACTGCAAGTTGGAGAAGTTCGGCTCGTTCTTTCCCGAACATCTGGAGTTCTACCATGACCACACCGGCGGTGAGGCTATTACCAGCTTTCCGGCAGAGTGTTCGAGAGGAATGCCGTGCCGTTCGGTGGGTTGCATCAATGGCGGCACAAGGGTCTGCGCTGACGACCGGAGTCCGGGGTCGCCTTATCATTCCGGGCTCACACCGGTGCCTTTCGACGGATCCTTGACCAGCTTCTTGTGTTTGGCCAGCTCTTCCTGGTCTTCGAGCAGCTTGCGATGATCGTCTACGGAACTGTCGACCGTTTCGATTGCATTATTGAGAACAAATTCGTACTGCTGTGATTCGGCAGGACGAACGTCGGCCGCGTCCTTCAAGGCGCGCAGCTTGGCCTGGAACTCCGTATCAGCATCAATGATTGTCTTGAGGGGCTTGCGGATGTCGTTCTTGCGCTCGACGTAAGTGTCAATGTTGTCGTTCAACTCATCATAGAGAAGCTGGAAGTCGTCGAGCAGGTCGTGAGTCTGCCTGGCCCGGTCCTTGGTTTTAGGGTCGTTCCTGATCTCCTCCAGTTTGACGAGGCGGGTTCGCGCAAACTGCAGGTAGAGTGGCAATCTCAGCTTGGGCTCCCAACTGGTGTCGCGGACCTGGCCGATCTCGGCTTGCGTGAGGGGATCGCGATGGCGCTGCGCCAACAGGGAGTTTGGAACAAACAAAAGCAGAAGGAGCCCGAAAAAGAGACCGGTTTTTGTCATTTTGCACCTTTGGGAAACATGGCCAGCAGCAGATCGTCGCGCACGCGCTCAAGGTGTTTGATCGCTTCTTTGACCGGGCCCTGTTCCTCATGGCCGACTACGTGCAGCAAGTCATTCAATTTTCGCGTCATCGACCGGATGGAGATTTCTATCTGCTTCTGATGCTTGTGGGATTGAATGGAGTAGTCCCGTGCCAGTTCAGAAAACGCGACTACATCGGTCAAGCTGACCTGGGCCTTCTCCATATCATCGGCGGCGTATAGCTTGTCGGTTGCGACCAATTGCTTCTCGGCGATTTCAACACAAATCTTGGCTTTGTCGCCGACGTGCGCTGAGGAAACACGAGCCTTAAGCTCTTCTACCGTGGGTTCTGTTCGGGCGGTTGCCGTGATTCCGGCGAGGACAATAGCTAGCAGGAAGACGTTCGATAGCAGCAAGCGAAGCCGTGAGCCCGGGGCTTGAGGGGGCTGGTAACCAGAAGGGCGCGTCGACTTCGGTTTGCCAAGATTTTCGAACGGTCGTGAGAAAGTCAAAATCCCCACCCTGTCGCACAAAACGCGACAAGGATGGGGCACCCACTGGAGCTCCATCGCCGAGCCGGTCCTATTCGCGGACAGAGACACAGAGTCCCGTCGCGAGGCTGCCGCGCACTCTACTGAAGCATGCACCCCAAGCATGATTCGATATCCACTACTTACTTCTTCGGTTCGAGAGCGATCAACCGATGTTTCGCCTGCCACTCCTGATCAGGATACTGCCCGTTCGCCCCTTCGAGGAAGTGGTGATAGTTTGCAACTGCCTGTTTGACATCCCGCAAATGGTCGTACGCTGTCGCCCTGAGGAAATAAGTAATAGGAATTTCCTTGAGGAGTTTTGATCGCGCGTCCAGGGCTTTTAGTGTTAAGGCATAGTCTTTGTTCTCGCTGGCCGCGAATGCCAGATCGCCGTAAGCGGGTCCCAGGTCGGGCTTGAGTTTTACGGCGGCGATGAACTCCTTTTGCGCGTCTGCGAACTTCTTCTGGCGCAGCAGGGTTTGGCCGAGTTCGTGGTGCAGTTCGGCATCGTCGGGATGGACGGTGAGGAGCGAACGATATTCTGCTTCGGCCTTCTCAGGTTTTCCGGCGGTGGTGTAGAGATCGGCGAGATCGCGTTGCACCGAAACATCGGTTGGCGCCAGCTTCGCGGCGGTTTCGAGTTCGGCGATGGCCTCATCCGGCTTGCTATCGGCCGCGAGGACGCGGCCTAACTGAACGTGGGCGGCGACAGGTTCGGGATGCGCCGCGACTAGCTTCCGCAATTCAGAGGCCGCCTCGGGGAAACGGCGGCTGCGCATGTAGATGTTGGCGAGCCCCGTGATTGCGTCCGAAGAAGCGGGATCGATAGTGAGCGCCTGTTTGTATTCGGTTTCAGCGTCGGAGAATTGTTTCTGCTTTTCCAGCAACAGCCCGGCGGCCAGGTGCGGTTCTGGATCTTTGGGCCGCAGCGCGGCTGCCTGGTGATATGCGGCTACTGCGTCGTCGGGCTTTGTTGGTTCGAGCACATGGGCGAGGGAGATCCATGCCCGGGCCTGGCCTTCGGCAACGTGGCTTGTCGGCTTCAGCTGCGTAGCGGCATGCAGGAATTGCTCGGCATCCGGCTGTCCGGCTTTGGCAAGTTGCAGACCCAGGTTCAGGTTCGACTCGAAAACGTCAGGCTTGGCGGATACGGACTTGCGGTAGGCGGCGATGGAGTCGTCGGTTTTGCCAAGCGCATTCTCGACGAATCCAAGATCAAACCAGGCGATGTAATTGCCGGGGTCCGTCTCGACGGCCTTCCGCAGAAGAGCGTCGGCTTCCGCATAGTTCTTGGCCTGGATCAGTGCTTCAGCCTTGGTGAGTTCCGGAGAGGGTGCTTCTGCCTCGGAAACCGTGGTTCGCCGAGTGTTCTGGCCAGGTTTGCGGTGTGTCTGCTGGCTCGACGGGGAGTCCTGGGAGACTTGCGACGGACCGGTAGCGTCGCCCGAGAGCACCAGTAATCTCGAGGCGGCACAGAGAAAGACAACCGCGAAGATTCGGCTAGCCACGCCCATTCGAGCCTGATGCTCCGTTGCCATTCAGTACCCGCGCCAGATATTTGCCCGTATACGAACCGGGCAACTTGGCAATCGCCTCGGGAGGTCCAACGCCGACGACTTTTCCGCCCCGATTGCCGCCCTCGGGGCCCAAATCGATAACCCAGTCGGCGGTCTTGATGACTTCCAGATTGTGCTCGATAACGACAATCGAGCCCCCTGCTTCAATCAGACGGCGAAAGGCGGCCAGGAGTTTGCTGACGTCGTCAAAATGCAGGCCGGTCGTGGGCTCGTCGAAGATGTAAAGCAGGCGCCGCTTTGTCTTTTCACCATTGCCGGACCTGCCGGCTTCGCGCGTGGCGGGCTGAAGATGGGCAGCCAGCTTCATGCGCTGGGCTTCGCCGCCGGAAAGCGTGGTTGCCGATTGACCGAGCCGCAGGTATCCGAGACCGACTTCTTCGAGTGACCGCAGCTTTTCGGTGACCTTGGGAGCCTCAGCAAAGAACTTCAGCGCCTCTTTAACCGTGAGGTTCAGCACCTCGTGGATGTTCTTGCCGCGATAGCGTACGTCGAGCACTTGAGGTTTATAGCGGGTGCCTTTGCATTCTTCGCAGATCAACTCGACGTCGGCCAGAAACTGCATTTCGACTGTGACGGTGCCGTCTCCCTGACAGGTCTCGCAACGGCCGCCGGGAATGTTGAACGAGAAATGTCCGGCGCTAAAGCCGCGCTTCTTGGCTTCGGGCAGGGAAGCGAAGAGGTCGCGAATGGCGTCGAAGGCTTTGATGTAGGTCACGGGATTCGAACGCGGCGTGCGGCCTATCGGAGACTGATCGACGAGAACGACCTCGTCGACGTACTGGCCGCCCTCCAAACTTTCCCAGGTCGCTGAACTGGTCGCGGCTGCGCCATTGCCGTTGCCCGACTGCTGCTTGGCTTGCGCAAGTGCCTTGTAGATCACCTGATGGAGCAAAGTAGATTTGCCGGAGCCCGAGACACCGGTGATCGCCACCAGCATGCCGAGGGGAATATTGATGTCGACGTTCTTCAGATTGTTGGCGCGGACTCCCTTTACCTTGATCTGCTGCGGTCCTGGCTTGCGTCGCGTGGGCGGGGGTTGAATCCGGAGATCTTGGGAAAGGTAGCGTCCGGTCAGGGAAGCGGGATTGTGCAGGATCTCATCGTAGGTTCCGCCCGCGATGAGCTTGCCACCATTCTCGCCAGCGCCGGGGCCGAGATCGAGAATGCGATCGGCAGCCTTCATGATGTCGGGATCGTGCTCGACGACCAGAATGGTGTTTCCCAGGTCGCGCAGGTCGTGGAGAATCTTCACCAGCCGATGTGTATCGCGCGGATGGAGGCCAATGGAGGGCTCATCGAGGACGTAGAGGGTGCCGACCAGTCGCGAACCGAGAGACGTCGCGAGTTGAATTCGCTGTGCTTCTCCACCGGACAAGGTGGAGGAGAGCCGGTCGAGCGTCAGATACTCGAGGCCGACATCGTTCAAGAAGCGCAGACGCTCGCGAATTTCCTGCAGCAGTCTGTCGGCGATCTCCGCTTCGGCCGGGGTCAACTCGATCTGATCGAAGAATTTCATGGTGTCTTCGACCGTCAGCGAGCAGACTTCGCAAAGGTTGCGGTCCTGAATCTTGACTTGCCGCGCTTCCATGCGAAGGCGGCTTCCGTTGCACTCGGAGCAGGTGGAATATCCGCGATAGCGACTCAGGAACACGCGCACGTGGAGCTTATATTTCTTGCGCTCCAGATGATGGAAGAAACCGCGCACGCCGAGGAATTTACCTTCGCCGTTGAGAATGAGATTGCGGTGCTCTTCGGCGAGATCGATCCAGGCCATATCGAGCGGAATTCCGGCCGCCTTGGCGTAACGCTTCAGGTCGGTGAACAGGGGGCGGTACTTGGGCTTGGTCCAGGGCTCAATTGCGCCTTCGCCCAGAGACTTCAATTTGTCGGGAATGACGAGGTCGAGATCGAAGTCGATGGTGTTGCCAAATCCCTGGCACTTGGG
The DNA here is from genome assembly GCA_035279505.1 of Candidatus Sulfotelmatobacter sp. Classification (GTDB taxonomy): domain Bacteria; phylum Acidobacteriota; class Terriglobia; order Terriglobales; family Acidobacteriaceae; genus Sulfotelmatobacter. The sequence goes on from DATEHP010000143.1 coordinate 5,736, forward strand.
GCACGCGCCGTATGGATTGTTGAAGGAGAAGAGGCGGGGCTCGGGCTCTTCGTATCGGATATTGCAGAACTTGCACTCGAAGCGCTGGGCGAAGCGAAGTTGTTTCGCGCTTGTATTATCGTCGCCGGGAATTTCGAAGATGACTTCTCCTGATTCGCGGTAGGCGGTTTCAATCGCATCCACGACACGCGTGCGGGAGTCCGCCGAGACCGCGAGGCGGTCGACCAACATAAACACTGGTTGCGCAAAATTGATGTCGAGCAGGGACTCCGGGGTTGAGAACTCAAAGATCTGACCACCCTGAACCAAACGATTGAATCCTGCCTTTCGTAAATCGAAAAGGCGAGTCTTCAGAGCGTCGGAAAGCGGTTCATTGGCCGTCTTGGCCGAGGACTTCTTCGATTTTGCCGAATGCGCTGCCTTTTCGGCAGGCTGGGGAAGGGGCATTCCGGGGCGCTGCAGCGGGAAGAGCACCTGCAGTCTGGTGCCTGACTCTAATGCCTGAATCGCGTCTGCGACCTCGTCCACCGTGTCCTTCTTGATCTCACGTCCGCAGTTGATGCAGTAGGTGCGGCCCACCCGCGCAAACAGAAGGCGCAGGTAGTCGTAGATCTCAGTCGCGGTGGCGACAGTGGAACGGGGATTCCTGGTCGTGTTCTTCTGGCGGATCGCGACAGCCGGGGCAATGCCATCAATTGTGTCGGCGTCGGGCTTTTCAATGCGTTCCAGGAACTGGCGCGCATAGGCGGAGAGCGACTCGACGTACCTTCGCTGGCCCTCTGCGTAGATGGTGTCGAAGGCGAGCGACGACTTGCCCGATCCCGACACTCCCGTCACCACCGTTAGGGTGTTGTGGGGAACCTCAATATCGACATTCTTGAGGTTGTGAACGCGGGCGCCGCGAACAACGATGCTATCTGTCTGCGTCGGATTAGAGGACATCGAATCTGGGCCGAAATCACGCTGGAGCCAAAGGGCACGCGCTCAGAGGCGTCCAGAAGGACTAGTGAATCTTTCTATTATAAGGGATATCGAGTCCGTTGCGGCTGGACGCTCCCCTTCACTGCGTTCAGGGTCGCGGGGCGGACGAAAGGCGTCCGCCCCTACACAAAACCCGTCGTGCCCAATGCCCGCGGCTCGCTTCGCGTCGGTGGACGGCCGAAGGCGGCTGTCCCCACATTTACCTGATGCCGACGTAGACGTCCATTTGCAGATTTTGCGGATCGCCCGCCCGCTCGTCGTAAATCTCATAGTCCGCGCGATAGAGCCGATCTCCACCAATCGCATTTTGAGGGAGGGAATTGATCTTCATCCAGGTGGCGGGCACGACTTGGGGTGCGGGGCCTTTGTCAGAAGTAAACATGGCGAACTTCCCGCCAGGAATTTTCTTCGATACCATCCCCTCAGGCACTTCCGCATCCGATGTCACGCGCGCCCCGAGCAGGTAGGTGTATTCCCCATTGTGGTCGCTCGTGTAATCGGAATAGACCGCGACGATGTGCGCATCGGCCTTGTTCGGGATTTTGCCCAACACTCCCTCCTGAAAGATTCGCATCCACTGTTTGCCGATCACGCCGTCGGGCGTCATTTCTTTCGCGTTCGTGGTCCGTGCCGTTATTCCGATCACTGTGAATCCATCCTGCTCAACGACTTTCGGATTCATTGCCTCACCCTTCAACTTTTTTAGTTGCTCGACTGCGTTGTTGTTCTTGGGATTCATTTGCAGGGATTTCTCGTAGTTCTGGATCGCGAGATCTTTCTTGCCTATTTTCATGTAGGCCTCGCCGAGACTGTCATACACGTTCGACGACTGGGGATACTCGCGCACATTCTTCTCGAACACCTCGACCGCGTCCTGCTCCTTTCCACCATAGAGCAGCCGGTAACCCAAACTGTTGAGGATAGCCTCGTGGGTCGACGAGGCTCCCTCCTTGGATTTCAGCGTGTCATATTGCGCCAGGGCCTTGGCTGTGCCCTTAAGTTTGGCGATCAGGAACAGGTCCCCTGCGACATCCGGCTCCATTTTGTAAGTCCAGGCATATTCCTTCGCCACCCGGCGCAGAACGTAATTCATGACCGAGATGCCGTTGTCAGAGTCCGCCATCAAGGCGACTCCGTTGCCGGTATCGGCATTCATGGTCAGCAGAGCCTGGAAGCCCTCATCCGCGCCGTTATGACCAAACTGACCTGGGTTGTCCTTCTCCATGAAAAGGCCAAGCCCGACTTCGTCCTTGACGGGAGTGAGCATTTCCTGGGTCATCTTCTGGGACAGGATGTGATTGGCCTTTCCTTGTTTGGAGAGGGCGATTTCGATAGCAAATTTGGCGAGGTCGGTCGGCGTCGTCCAGAGTCCAGCCGCAGCCATCTCGGGATACACGTGCCATTTTCCGTGGACGGGCTTCCCGTCGGCATAGGCTCCGCCAGCCGTCATGGCCGCGCGCGCGGCAGGCAGAGGTTGTTCATAGCTGCTGTCGGTCATCCCGATTTTGTCGAGAACGAGAGCGCGCATCAGGGCAGGGAACTGCTTGCCCGTCACATCCATCATCATCAACTGCTCAATGGTAACTCCGCCGCCTGAGTAGCGGGACTTGGTTCCCGGAACAATGTCGACGCGAATGGGATCGGTGTTGGCGGGCTTCTCGCCGTTCAGAACCTGGACGATTGAGGGCACCGGAGCGTCCACGTCGTAGCCGGGGAATCCGTGCACCGTGAGTCCCGCGGTATGCGACATGAGCCGGCGCAGGGTGACCTTTTCGGTTTGCGTAAACTCGTTTTCAGGAACTTTCCAGGTGGTGAGCTTGTTGTTCACGTTCTCGTCAAGAGATAACTTGCCTTGCTCGACCAGGGACAGAGCGCCGGCTGCAGCGACAGGTTTACTGATTGAGCCCGCCTGGAAGAGCGTCTTCGTCGTCACCGGAGTGGATGAGCCGGGCGCGATGACACCGTAAGCCCTGGCATCGACGATCTTGTAGTTCTCGATGACGGCGATGCTAAGCCCGGGCACGTTGAAGGTCTTCATCAGTTCAGGCAGGCTTAGACGTAGTGGCTCGTCGGCCCGATCGCCTGGCAATTCGACGGCAATCTGTTCCACGCGTTGCAGGCGTGCAGAAGGCTGAGCTTTCGTGGACTCCTTGGCCAAAATGCCGGTGCCTAGAATCCCGACGAGGATGAGCGACAGGACTATCCGTTTCTTGAGAGGCTTTGCAGGAAGAGGTGACATGAGGGTTCCTTTCCGAAACTCTGGAACGGATTTCCGCGCAAGGTATGCTGCAAAATCTGGTTCAACCATTACAGACGTAGCAAGGAGTCGTTGGTCAACCCGATACCATCTTGCCGCACATCCCCGGGTGAGATTGGGCGCGACGGGTTACATCCTCCCGAGAAATTCCGTGATGTCGGGCGCAGTCCAGTCAACTCCGCCAACGAATTTACGCCGCATCACGCCGCCGCGGTCGATGATGTAGGTCTCGGGAAATCTGAACGTACCATAGAGCGCGTTACTTTTCTGGCCGGGGTCGCGCACGGTGAGCAGATTGACGTTGTGCTCTTTCAGAAACTGGAGGTAGGCGGACTGGTCGACGTCTACGCTGACGGCGACGACCGTGATGCCTTTCGCCTTCATGCGCCGCTGCATTTCTACCAGCGAGGGCATCTCTTCCACGCAGGGTGGACACCAGGTGGCCCAGAAGTTCAGCACGACAACTTGTCCGCGAAAGTCGCTGAGTTTTACGGAGCGGTCCGAGTCCTGGACAGTAAATTCTGGAGCGTTGGAGCCGATGCGCGGCGGCCGCGATCCGCTGTAACACGCGGGAAGTGCGGCCACAAGAATCAACACTAACGAGAGACGCGAGGAGGAGATGAGACGTCGCACCCGGATATAATAAAGGATTCCCGCGCGGCCGGTAGCGTGGCACTGCGGGCGATAGCAGATTTCTCGACGGCTTAACGCCGTTTCGGAATGACAAAAACTGCGGAGATTTGTTCAGGGATTTGGTGTGGCGAATGCCGCCGACTATGCCGGTAAAGGAAACATCCGGGAAGCCTGAAGTTTCGGTGATTGTCCCTGCGCGCAACGAGGAAGCAAGTCTGGGTGCGTGCCTGGAGTCGCTGTCTTCGCAATCAGGTGTGGCGTTCGAAATCATCGTGGTCAATGACCATTCGACGGACCGCACCGGGGAGATCGCGGCGTCGTTCGGTTTGGCTCGGGTGATCGAGGCCGGGGCTCTTCCGCCAGGATGGACGGGCAAGAACAACGCCGTCGCCTGTGCTGCGCGGGAAGCGCGGGGCGAATGGCTGCTATTCACTGACGCGGATACTGTTCATTTGCCGGGATCACTCGCGCGTGCGCTCGCGGAAGCTAAGGAGCATAGAGCCGAGATGCTCTCGTATTCGCCGGAACAGATTGCGGTCACGTTCTGGGAGATGGCGATCCTGCCGGTTGTGTTCGCCGAACTGGCTCGGCAGTTTCCGCCGGCGAAGGTCAGTGATCCGGCATCTCCGATCGCGGCCGCCAACGGACAGTTCATATTGATCCGGCGGGAAACGTACGATGCGATCGGCGGGCATGCGGCGGTGGCAGGAGAGATCCTTGAGGATGTGGCGTTGGCACGGCGGGTGAAGGCCGAGGGGCGGAAGATACGTTTTCGCTATGCTGCCGATGCAGTTCGCACGCGCATGTACCGGAATTTTGGACAGCTTCGCGAAGGATGGACGAAGAACTTAGCGCTGCTGTTTCCGAAACCAGGGTGGCTGGCGATGAAGGTATTGCTTCTCTGGATCTTCCCGTGGGTCGTACTGTCTCTGAGACTTGCAGGTGTTCTAACCAATTGGTGGTGGGACGCGGCTTTCGTGGGCGGCTTTGTATTTATTGTGATGAGAACTAACCGTGCCAACTTTACGACAGACATGAGTATCCTGGCATCACTTTTTGGCAATCCTATGTTCGCTTACCTGCTTTTGCGCTCGAAGAGAGTGCGGGGGAAGGGAACTATCGCATGGAAGGGCCGCACTTATGCAAGCACAGACTATCGGACAAATATCACAGTACCTGACCAAAGCCATAAGACCCTCATGAAGCCTCTCGTCTTGATTTTGGCAATCCTGTTCGCCATCACGTCTAGCCAGTTCTCACTCCACGCCCAAATCTCAGAAGATCCGCACTTCAGCAATGCGATGATCGAGGCCGGCCACAGCGTGGGCCCGCTGAAGCTCGGCGATTCGGCGGATCACGCTCACGAACTCTTTCCTAAGAAAGATATCGATCAGGAGTGGGACGATCCCTGCGGCTCTACGATCGATTGGGTTGACAGCTCGAATCCCGAGGGCCACGGAGATGTTTTGATTCGCTATAACAAAAAGGGAAAGATTTTCCAGATCGAATCGGGCACCACGCGTTTCCACACCGCCGAGGACATCACGACATTCGATCCCCCGGAAAAGGTTGAGAAATCGTACAAGGATATGCGCGCGTGGGTGTTGTTGACAGCCCCATCGCCGGCACTGGGTTCGCGTCCGCCCGTGTTCTGGATCGACAAGAAGAAAGGTATTGCTTTTGAACTCGCATACGATGCACCACACCGAAAGCGGTACGTTTACAAAGTTATCGTGTTCGAGCCGAACAAGATGTTCTGTCCCGAGCAGGAAACGGTGAATTCTTTGAAGTGGCAATCCATTGATGCGTATCGCGTCGAGCCTCCCAGGGAATTGAGCCCTGAACCCTAATGCGGAAGCGGATCGTCCAATAGGAGAAGCGTGCAATCGTCCGATCCGCGTGTAAACCCGGCCGAGAAGCAGAACGACTTATGGTATATCTCACCCGCAAAGCCGAATTCTCTGCATCGCACTACTATCACAGCCCCGAATTCACTCCGGAAGAAAACCGGCTGATCTTCGGAAAGTGCAACAATCCCAACGGGCACGGGCACAATTACACGCTCGAGGTTACGGTGAAGGGCGAAGTCGATCCGCGCTCAGGGTTCGTGGTGGATTTGAAACAATTGAAGGAGATGATGAACCGCGAAGTGCTCGATGCCATGGATCACCGGTTTTTGAACAAAGAAGTGCCGGAGTTTGTGACGAAGATTCCGACCACGGAAAACATTGCGATTGCCGTGTGGCAGCGGCTGCAGCCGAAATTGCAGCGGGCGCAACTGCACCGGGTGCGCGTGTACGAGACGCCGGATTTGTTCGTGGATTTCTACGGAGAAGCATGACGGCACAGCCAGGAGCTAGCAGCTAGAACCCAACCATGAAAGCTCACCTCACACGCCGGTACCTCTTCTCGGCCTCACACCGGCTCCACAGCGCTGAAATGTCTGCGGAAGAGAACCTGGCGACGTACGGGAAATGCAATAATCCGCACGGGCACGGTCATAACTACGCGCTGGAAGTCACTGTAAGCGGGCCGGTTGACGCGACTACCGGAATGGTCTGCAATCTGGTCGACCTCGACGAGTGCGTGGAAAGGGAAGTGCTCGCCCGCTACGACCTGGAGAATTTGAATACGAAGAAAGAATTTGTTGTAACCGTTCCGACTACGGAAAATCTATGTATAGAGATCTTCGAGATATTGCAGCGGGCCTTCCGGAACGCTCATCTGGAACGGGTGAGACTGGAAGAGACGATGATGAACTCGTTCGAATATACGGGCAATCACGGGGCGCCGCGATAAAGGCTACAACCTGATGAAGACGATCCCAGCCGAGAAGTCGAAAGAAACACCTACTTTGACCAGTGCCAGTTACGAAGAACTGACGCGCGAGCTCCTTGTTCGCCTTGGGGAAGACCCGGGGCGCGAAGGCCTCGCAGCGACACCTGAGCGCGTGCACAAGGCGATGAAGTTTCTGACCAAGGGGTACCAGGAAGATCCTGAGGCCCTGCTGAAGGGCGCGCTCTTCACGGTCACCTACGACGAGATGGTTATCGTCAAGGACATCGAGATGTTCAGCCTGTGCGAGCATCACCTGCTGCCGTTTTTCGGGAAGGTGCATGTGGCGTATATCCCGAACGGGCGGGTGATCGGACTGAGCAAGATTCCACGGCTCGTCGAGCTGTTCTCGCGTCGTCTGCAGATTCAGGAGCGCCTGACCACTCAGATCGCAGAGACGATTCAGAAGGTGATCGAACCGCAGGGAGTGGGTGTGGTGATTGAGGCTCGACATCTTTGCATGATGATGCGCGGCGTCGAGAAGCAGCACTCGGCGGCAGTGACCAGCTCGATGCTGGGGTGCTTCCGGAACGAGGAAGAGACACGCAGCGAATTCCTGTCGTTGATCCGCCAGCGGCCGAATGGAATATAGGCCGGGGGCACTTAGCGGCGCCCAGGACGCTAACCTTATGAGTTCGTGCCATACTTTGACATGCAACTCCGGCGGGCCGAACCAGATGATGCGATGGCTGTGGCTCGCGTGCACGTCCGCTCATGGCAGGTGGCATACCGTACGCTCCTTCCTGATGACTATCTCGATCAGCTTCGTCCGGAAGATCGAGCAAAAACGTACGATTTCGCGAATCTCGATCCCTTAAAGCCGCGAACTGTCGTGGCGAGTGAAGAACGTGTGATTCTTGGTTTTGCCACAACGATGCCATCGCGTGACGCGGATCTGCCGGAGCACGGAGAACTCTGTGCGATTTACGTGGATCCGGATAGGTGGGGCCAGGGCATCGGCATGGCGCTTCTGTCAGCCGCACGAGCTAACCTCTTTGCACTCGGATATCGGCAGGCTCTTTTGTGGGTGCTGGCGGGCAACGCGCGAGCGGAGCGTTTTTATCGAACGGATCAGTGGGTAGCCGACGGCTGCTGCCGAACAGACTCGGTGTGGGGCGTAACGGTGAATGAAGTCCGCTACCAGCGTGGACTTTGAGGATCCGGTCTCCGGAGATTGACGGGAACTGAGAAAGCGACGATCATGCCCACCATGATCGCTTCGGTCTTCATCGGCACCAGCGTTGACGGCTTTATCGCCCGCCCCAACGGCTCCTTCGACTTCCTCCCAGAAGGCGGTGGTGAGCCCCACGGCTACGACGAATTCTTTGCCAGTGTCGATGCTCTTGTCATCGGCCGGAAAACCTTTGAGATCGTGCTGGCCATTCCGGAGTGGCCTTACGGCGACAAGAGAGTCATCGTTCTAAGCACTCAGAAATTGGATTTGTCGAAGGTTCCTCCAGGAACAGTTGAGCAGATGCAGGGCTCTCCGCCCGAAATCGTTTCTAAACTTGAAGGCCGGGGCATTCGCCATATCTATGTCGATGGCGGAGTCACCATTCAGCGGTTTCTGCGAGAGGGGCTGATTCAGCGGCTGATTATCACGCGCGTGCCAGTTCTGATCGGCGAAGGGATTCCGTTGTTTGGGTCGTTGCCGAAGGATGTCCGGCTCGAGCATGTGCAGACTCAGCACTACGGCAGTGGGTTGGTCAAAACGGAATATCGAATTGTTTCGTGATCGGCGGGCCGGAATCGCTGTGCTCTATAGCAATGCCGATGACAAAGAGAGCAGGATGCTTACGCGCCGGCTGAAACTCACAACGACACCCTAAAGTGGTACTTCAAGCTCACGATTCCTTCATGTATCGCTCTATCCTTTCCTGAATAAATCGCGCATCCGGTCCGATCCTGACATGCAACGGCCGCTGAAGGCGCATTCACATACGCCTTCACCGTCATTCAAGTGACCCTTGAAGAATCTCGCAGGTTTGCGGGCTACAACATATAGTGGTCGACGGTGATCGCGAAATTCGGAGGAAGGGCATTAACCATGTGGTAAACAGGCTTGGCGTATTAACTATAAAGTAACTACTATATATATAGAAAGCGGCGCCGCTAGGTCGTTTAAGAAATCCCCGTATATCGCTGACAAACCATCACTTAGTTATATTGTGCTGCCTGTTTGCCGCGTCTCCCGTCTACTTTAAGGTTTAAGAGTGGTTTAACTCTTCTTGACTCGCAGCCGGAATACTCTTAATCCGGGGCAACCTTAACGCGCCGGGAAACGAGCCTGGAAGGGCTGGGCCAGTGCTGGGAGCCTTGAGATCCAGGGCAGCGTGATTGCGTCACGCTTCAGGGAAGGGATTGATTGGTTCATCCGACTTGAGATCTTAGGCTGAGGCAGCAGTTGTATTTCGGCGGGACGGAGAGCAACCCGAGCGCGACGGTGAAGGACGCGGGTCGGCGTCCCTCGGTGGACGGGAGGAGTATAGGCGGATCGCCTCCCGTAGATGGACAGCGTTAGGTTGGGGCCGAGAACACTAGGACGATGGGAGCACGCACGAAGTAGGCGGGGTGTTAGTACGGCTCGCGATACACAGAGGGAGGGAGGCGCTCAGCATGACTGGTTGCCTGTCTGTCTGCATGTCTGCCAGACAGCATGTAAGACACTTTGTAAGACACGCTGTCTGACAACCTTCCAGCGAGTGAGTGTGGTTACGTAGAAGCGCGAAGGCGGCGGGAGGGTAAGACGCGATTGACGACCGAACCATAATAGTTACTCCAATCCACAACCTTGGGAGCAGTATGGTGCGGGTATGGCGACGATCATAGCGGTTGCAAACAAGAAGGGCGGAAGCGGCAAGACTACCACGACCACAAATCTAGCTGGAGCGTTCGTGGCTCGAGGCTATCGCACTTTGATGGTTGATGCCGACGGCAGTCAGGCAAGTGCCTTCTCCTGGAGGAGAACTGGGGACAGTTCTGGCTGTTCGTACGAAGTTCTGGGACTGCAGTCGACGAATGTTCGGAACTTTCTGAAAGCCGCATTGGCGGTGGATCCCTACGATGTAGTACTCATTGATTGTCCGCCGCGAGACCCGGGAGAAAAAGACGGGGAAGTGCTCCGAAATGCGGTGTTGGTGTCCAATGCCGTGTTGATACCGGTTATGCCGTCAGGGCACGACTTACGAGCGCTCATCGGTTTCCTGCAGTGGCTCCTGGCAATTCGCGAAAATACAAAACCTGACCTCGACATTCTTGCGTTTATTAACAATCGCGATGCCCGTACCAACTCGGCAAGGGGTGCCCGGTCTCAACTCGTGCTCAACCTCGTCGGACTGCCAATTCGCGTTTTGGAGAGCGAGGTTGTGCATCGTGAGGACATTCGGCGGACAGGTGATGCCGGGCTGACCGTCTTTGAACTCGCGCCGGAGAGTAAAGGGGCATGCGAATACATATCTCTGAGGGAGGAGATTCTGAAATGGCTAGCAGCAACAAGCGAGAGGGCGGCAGCGGTATTAACTTCGGCGCAGACTTCAGCGAGCTCCGCGAACGTCCAATTCTAAAAGGCGCCGATCTCGATCTGCCGACGGCGATGGAGGTAGCGCCGCCACTAGAGGAAGAGCAACAGAGCGTTCCCGCCGAGAGCAGGGAAGGCGTGCCTGCTGAAAAGGCCGCTGATCTTGACGCCGACCCGCTCACCAGGCTCTTGACTGCCGCTGAAAAGGAACGGGGGCTGCCTTACACGTTTCGGATACCCATCAGCATGGACAGGGAGTTTCGAACTCTCGCCAAAGAGTTTGATCTGGACCTCTCTGATATCGCCCGATCGGGACTCGAGATGGCTCTCGTGAAGTTGCGGCAAATGTCCAGGGTAAGGAAGCGACGCCTCCAGTGAAGAGCATCTGAAAGAACTCTCTCTGTTTGTGCGAATTACGGCGCGCCCCTACACCGATCCTTCCGGTATGATGGGCTGCGGTTGAGCGATGACGAAACGTTCACCAGTGAGCCGACTCGCCAGCCAAACCGCTCTCATCACCGGGGCCAGCCGCGGGATTGGTCTCGCGATCGCACGCGCGCTGGCTGCTGAGAGCTGCAATCTGATTTTGACGAGCCGCGATGAAAAGGCCTTGGCCAGAATCAGCAGGGAACTGTCGCGTAAGAAGATCCGAATTCTCACCCATCCGTGCGATGTACGTGACCCGTACTCTGTGGATGATCTTTTCCGCTCGATCCGGCGCGAGTTTCGCCGGATCGATATTCTCATCAACAATGCGGGAATCGCTCACACGAATCTCACCGTGGACAAACTTCCGTATCCCGTCTGGAAGGACGTACTCGCGACAAACATCGACGGCACATTCTTGATGACCCAAGCCGCGCTCGCTTTGATTCCGCGGGGTGGGACGATTGTGAACAATCTTTCGATCGCCGCCACGCGAGTCTTCGCGGGGTCCGCTGCTTATAACGCCTCCAAACATGGTGCTCTCGGGCTTACGAACACGCTGCGCGAGGAACTTCGTCCGAAAGGCATTCGTGTGATCGGACTCTTCCCTGGAGCTACCGACACCGAGATATGGAACACGCTGTGGCCGCAGGCTCCGCGGAAGAAGATGATGTCGAGCGAGACGGTGGCTAGGGCTGTGGTCAACGCGGTCGTTTTGCCGTCGAACGCCACCGTGGAAACGCTGGAGATCCTGCCTAGCGGCGGTACACTTTAGCCAATGCGTCGGGGCGCCGGGCACGCCCGCCCCTACGTAAGAGCTATGGGCCGACTATGCTAGTTACTAGATTGTTCAGGGTCTTCATTACGCAGACGACCTGGCCTGTGCCGAGCGGAGCGCAGGCGGGGGAACCGGTGCCGCTGCCGCCGACTTTGCTCCATCCCGACCAGGAGGCGCCACCCCAGACATTGGCGTAGAATGCGTTGTCTGTGACTGCGGTGGCGCCACAGACCAGCAGGCCGGCCGTGTGGCTCGTACAACCAGCATTATCGTTGACAGAGCCGCCCATGGCACCGTAACCACCCCAGCGGGTCGCGGCCCAGGTTCCTCCGAAGAAGCGATCGCCATAGACTCCTGAGGCGTAACCCTTGGCGAAGCAGACGACGTTGCCGTTTTGATTCATCGAGGTGCAATCGGGTTCACCGCCGGCGATCCCGCTGAGATTGAGGAAGCCCTCCCATGCGCCGTTCGCGTAGCGGTTTACCAGGGTTACCCCGGCGTTTGTGTAAAGAGAGCAGATCACGCCGCTGTTGTTGTCGGTGGTGCAACTCGGGTGAGAAATGGCAGTGGTGGCGAGATTCCTGATGGCACTCCAGGTTGCACCGTTATAGACCGTGTAGGCCAGCCCGCCGGTGGCGTTGCGGGCGACGCAGAGCACCTGCCCGACAGTGTAGTTTGCGCAACTGGGCGCGGAGTATAGCGCCGCTGTGACGAGCGCGGGGTTGGTCCATGTGGCGCCGTTGAAGAGCGACCACTGCAACTTGCCGCTGATGGCGGTGACTGCGCAGATCACGTTGCCGTTTCCATCGCTGGTGCAGCTGGGATCGGAACTTACCTCTCCGGCGAGGGTGGCCCATTTGCCCCAGGAGGTCCCATTGAATTCGTTGACCATGACGGCGTATTTTCCGCTGCGAATCGCGCATACGACGTGGCTGGTCGCAACCTGGGCGCACGATGGTGTACCGATAGAGGTGCCCGCACCGGTCGAAATGAACTTTCCCCAAACCCCCCAGGCAGAATTGCTCAGGCCGAGACAGGCAGGTAATAGAAGCAAAGAAATCAGGAGACGTGACATGGGAATTCCTTTTCGAATGGAATCTGGAGCGGGGGGAGGGACGGCCGCAGGATTATACATCGTGGTGCTGAATGCGGAGGTGATTGTGTTGCTGGCAGGTGTTGCTGGCAGCTAGAGGCTTCCATCGTTATACTTGCTCTATATGTCTGGGGTTCGCGAACAAGCGTCACAGAAGACTTTTTACCTAGAGACTTTCGGCTGCCAGATGAATGTCCACGACTCGGAAAAGGTTGTGGGAACGCTGGTGCAGGAAGGATATCGGCAAGTGGAGACGGTGGAACAGGCCGATCTTATCCTCTACAACACATGCTCGATTCGCGACAAGGCAGAGCAGAAAGTCTTCCATCGGCTGGCGGATTTCAAGAAGCTGCAGGCGCAGGGTAAGAAATTCGGCGTGCTGGGCTGTGTGGCGCAGCAGGAAGGCGAGAAGATTTTTGAGCGCGCTCCACATGTGTCACTGGTCTGCGGATCGGCATCGTATCGAAACCTGCCCAGTATGCTGGTGCAGCTGGAAGCAGGGAGTTCTGAGAATCAATCGTCTGATTCCCGGGTCTCACAACTTCAGCGAGACCCGGGGCGTCCCACTGGACATTCTGCAAATCAGAAAACCATAACTGGATTGGCACGCATCACTGGCTTGGACGACCGGCAGACTGACAAGTGCTTCGAGACCGAGTTCACCGCCCGGACGAACCGGCATCGCGGATACATCACCATTATTGAGGGCTGCGACAAGTTCTGCGCCTATTGCGTAGTGCCATTTACGCGTGGAAAGGAACGCAGCCGGACTTCGGAATCGGTGCTGGCGGAAGCGCGGCAGATGGCGGATATGGGATATACAGAGATTCAGCTACTCGGGCAAAACGTGAATTCTTACCGGGATCCTTTTGGAAAGAAAACGTTTGCGGAGTTGCTGGCTGCGGTGGCTGAGGTTGCCGGAATCAGGCGAGTACGGTTCACAACCTCGCATCCGCGCGACTTTGGGCGCGACATTGTGGAAGCCATCGATGCTGTGCCGACCCTCTGCGATCACGTGCATCTTCCCGTCCAGAGCGGATCTACTCGCGTACTCGATGCCATGCAGCGGTTGTACGCGCGCGACGAATACCTGGAGCGGATCGCCTGGATCAAGGCCGCAAAGCGGGAAATCAGCATCACAACCGATGTGATTGTGGGCTTTCCAGGAGAGACGGAGTCCGACTTTGCCGAGACTCTGAGCTTGCTCGATGAGATTGGCTACGACGCCGTGTTCTCGTTTAAATATTCGCCGCGTCCGAACACACCCGCTTTGAGTCTGGACGACGCCATAACCGAGGAGGAGAAATCCCGCCGTTTGGAGGTTCTCATGGCTAAGCAACGCGAGATTCAGATATCACGCTACAGAAAATACGTCGGGCAGCGATGTGAAGTGATGGTTGAAGGTAAGAATCCGGCGCGCGGGCAGTGGATCGGCCGCACCTCGCAGAACAAGACGCTGAACTTCACGGTTGGAGGTTCTCAGGAGCCCAAGGTTGGAAGCTACGTTCCGGTACTGGTCACCGCAAGTTTTCCTAATAGCCTGGTCGGCGAACTGGTAATGTAGGCGCAATTGGAGGTCACGATGGAAGTGGAGATGACAATTCGCGGTCTGATGATGGATCCAGTAAGCAACATGCCCATCGTGATCTTGAAGGATGTTGGGGGCGAGACGGTACTGCCGATCTGGGTCGGAGTTTACGAAGCAAACGCGATTGCGCTGGAGATGGAGAAGGTCAGCACACCGCGACCGATGACCCACGATCTCATCAAGAATGTGCTGACGGGCCTGGAGACGCTGGTGCACAAGGTGGTGGTCACCGAATTGAAGGAAGACACGTTTTACGCAGTGATATGGCTGGAGCGCAGCGGCGAGGTGATCAGTATCGATTCGCGGCCATCGGATGCACTCGCGCTGGCGCTGCGAGTCGATTGCCCAATCTTCGTGGAAGAGACGGTTCTGAAGACTTCGAAACTGGCAGCTAATATGTCGGACCGCGTGACAAGCGATGAGCTTCGCAAATGGCTCGAGGGGCTGAACGATGAGGATCTGGGGAAGTACAAGATGTAGATGGCGGCAGCAGGCAGGGAACCCCGCGCACGCCATCCAAGATTGAATCCAACCATTCGAAGTTATGGGCCAGAGGCCACCGTCAGGGTCACTGCAGTAGACGAGTAGTTCACGGCAAAATGTTCAGCAGAGTTAATTGATGCGCCATTGACGGTTGTGAATTGCCCACTGACGACACTGCCTGTCAGGATCGTGAAATTGGTTCCGATTGCTGGAACAAATCCCGCCTTCCGCTTGATGGTGAGAATGCCGCTGAGACTGGCTCCGTTCGAAATAACAAGCTGGCCGTATTGCGTTCCAGCAGTAACGCCGTTGATAGGAATATCGAGCGTACCGGTCGCGTTTTGTGTGTAGCTTCCGGTAATTGTCAAAGTCCCCGGCGTAGTTAAAGAGTCGCCCCCCACGAAGACAGCGTTGGAAGTGACAGGCGCCGAGATCGTTCCCTTGCCCTGGATGGTTCCTTTCGTGAGAGTCAAGCCGTTGTGCGCCGCGAGGGTGCCGTCCACCGTTGTTGTGCCGCTTGGTTGCGTGAAAGCGCCTCCCACCGTGAAAGTACTGGCTGCGCCAATGATGACTTTCGCTTTGTTCGCAAAGTTGCCAGGCGTGGCCAGAGATTGTCCGGCCTGTAGGTTTAGCACGCCTTTGCCGGCGTTTGAGGTGAGGGAAGCGAGAGCATTCACGCCGTGGAAGGCGTCGAAGACCTGAGCACCGGAACCTGTCAAAGTGAGAGGTGCAGCAAGGGTGACGATGGAATTCTGCAGGTCGAGAACGCCGCCTACCAAGTACGCTCCGCCGGTCAGCACTCCCTTCTTCAGATTGTTCAGGTTACCCGTAATGTCGAGCGTGCTGCCTGGGTTCACGATGAGCGTGCCGATGTTGGTGAAGCCAGTCGTATTCGGCGTGATGAAAAGCGTGCCTCCGGACTGATTGGCGATGATCGTGCCCGCGTTCGTGATCGGCATCGGGTTGGAGTCACCGATGGTACCGGCGCCTTCGATGGTGCTCTTATTAGTGAACGAGAGCCCGGACCCGAAAATGCATCCGGTCGAACTCATGGTCAAAGTGCCGGTGCCGGTGAGCGTCGTAGGCTGGTTCATGATCATGCAACCGCTCGTGATCGACATCGCGCCGTTGTTGGCGATCGTGCCCTGCGTGAAGAGGTCGAAACCGTTTACTGCAAGCGTTCCTGTGTTGGTGGGTATGTTGAGTGTGCCGTCGAGCTGGCCGTTTTGACTTTGGATGGTCCCAGTCCCGCTGGTCGAGAGCGTGCCGCCAGAGCCACTGAAGCCGCTGGCCAGGATGACAGTCGATCCATTGAGCGCCTCGATGTTGCCGCCGGTGTTATTCGTGACCGATGCCAGTTCGAGTGTCCCCCCGCCGCTGGCTTCGAGAGTACTTGTATTGGTGGTTGGACTCCCGCTAATGGAAAGCATGGCAGAGGAACTGTCGGCATTGATGGTAGCCTGGTTCGTGAGTGCAATCGCAAAGAAGCCGCCGCTGCCGTGAATCAGTTGCTGGTTGACCAGCGAGTTCGCATTCAGCCCATTGAATTGGCCCGAATTCATCAGGACGGTTCCACTGCCTTTCAGGGTGACCGTTCCGTTGGTGAAGATTTGGCCGAGCAGATTGAAAAGGCCAGTGTTCGTGATCGTCCCGGTCCAATTCAAACCTGCGCCCGGGGGAACGTTGAAGGTTCCCGCATTGGTCAGGCTAATGAGGCCTGCTCCGGCTCCGGGTGGAGCAAGCGTATAGTTTCCGGTGCCGGCGGTGGTGATGCTGCCTCCGGTGATGTTTGCCTCAACCAGAATCGAGGAGCCGTTCAGAGCACTGATCGTACCGCCGGTGTTGTTGAACGGGGCGGCACCGATCAGGTTGATCGTGCTGCCGGATTGTGCACGTATGGTGCCGGTGTTGGTCAGGCCCGCGCCAGCTGGCTGGATATTGAGCGTTCCTCCAGCGGCCGTAATGGTGCTCTGATTGTTCAGAGCTAGCCCGAGGATCGATCCTTGTCCGGTGATGGGTTGCTGGAGGTTCAAGGTTGGGGTACCGTTGCCGCCCCAGAATCGGACGGCGGAATTGTTCATCTGCACACTCCCGCTCCCGCTGAGTGTGCTGGTGATGTTGCCTTCGAACTGAAACCCGTTGCCGCTGGTCAGAATGATCGAGCCGTTGTTGACCACGCTGGGGCCGGTGATATCGACATAATCGACACCCAAAATGTCGAGCACGTCCCCTGTTCCAATCGTCAGATTAACCACGGACGCGCCTGTGGCATTCACGGGTCCGCCCATGATGACCGCGTTGTAATTTCCGTTTGGGAAGGCAGGCGGATTGGCGTTACACGTGTCCCAAAGTGCGTTGCCACTTTGGTTGGGACAGGGCGACCAGTTTCCGGCGCCTCCGCTCCAGGTGGAAGTGGTCTGTGAGAGCGCCGGCGTGAAGCTGAGCAGCGCGAAAACGACCAGACTAGTGAGGAAGCGCGAACCAAGAGTCGACTGCGTACTGAGAGCCACTGAAATCGATTTCGTCATGTCCGTCCTCCACCGCGACTCAAATACCCGCAAGGACGCGGGGCACGTCAGGGGGAAGAAATTTTCTGGGATTGGGGAACGTTCTCTGGTCCGAAAATCGACACGGAGTGTACAACGATTCAAACTGCAAGCACAGAACAATGAACGTAAATTCTGATTTACAGCCAGGGAC
>DATEHP010000144.1:0-31013 GCA_035279505.1 Candidatus Sulfotelmatobacter sp.
AGTGCGCCACTCCATGTGAAACTGGTAGTTGTGGAAGAGACGCTTGGTCTCGATGTTGCCCGTGCTCTTGGCGACGGTGGCGATGCCATCGCCGACGTTCCATTTCGCAGGTTGCGAGCGATCCTGGGCTGAGACCCACTCGTCGAGATTCTTTCCGTCGAAGAGAACAATCGCGTCGGAAGGCGGCTTGCCGCACTCTGCGGCCGGTGTAACCACTTTCGGTTCAGGCTGCCAGACTTCGGTGTCTTCGGGTTTGGCGGAGGATTGCTGTGCTTGAGTGAATGTAGACATAGCAAGAAGGGACACGATTGCGAAGGAACTCCAGATTTTGACTCGCATGGTCCATGAGCATACACCGAAATGTTTTCCGTTGGGAACCGGACTGGTAAGACAAAGTCAAAATCCCCACCCTGTCCCGCCAAAAGACGGCGGGACAAGGATGGGGCAACCCGGGAGGAAGAAGCCAAGTTCCATGACCTTGCACCTGGGTCGAAACTTGATACCATCATTCGGCATATGGAGGCCGTTCATCATGATTACTCGCCGCAGTTTCATCATTGCCAGCGGAATGACCGCGCTCGCTTCCACCCGTGTGTTTGGAGCTAACGACAAAATTCGCATCGGCGTGATTGGAGCCGGACATCGCATGAAAGGCCTGCTCGATTCCGCCGATAAGGCCGGCCCCTACGAAATTGTGGCCGTCAGTGATGTGTATGGGCCCAATCGCGATGCGGTTAAGGAGCGGTCCAACGGGCTGGCGACGACGCATCTCGACTACCGCGAAGTTCTCGACAAGAACCTCGATGCGGTGATCATCGCGTCGCCCGATCACTGGCATCTGCCCATGGCAGTCGACGCCCTGAAGGCGGGGAAAGACGTATTCCTCGAAAAGCCAGTCACCCACACGATTGACGAGGGGGCCATACTGACGAAGGCGGTACGGTCTGGCAAGCAGATTTTGCAATGCGGGATGCAGCAGCGCAGTTGGACCCATTTTCGCGACGCGGTCGACTTGATTCAGGCGGGGAGCCTGGGGCGCGTGGTGCAGGTGCGGACCTATTGGTGGCAGAACTATCAGCGGAACTGGGTATCGAAGCCTGTCGATCAGCAGGCGCTCGACTGGAAGATGTGGCTGGGGTCGGCGCCGGAACAGGCCTTCAGCGATGAGAAGTTTGCACACTGGCGATGGTTCTGGAACTTTGGGGGCGGAGCGATGACCGATCTGTTCACCCACTGGATCGATGTGGTGCATTGGGCGATGAAAGCCGATACGCCGAAGCAGGCTTGCATGGTCGCCGATAAGTATGTGTTTGATGAGTGGGACTGTCCGGATACGATTCAAGCGGCGTTCCGCTATCCTGGGTTTGATGTGGTGTACGAGGGGATGATGTGTTCATCGATCGACGATGGAGGACTGGAGTTTCGCGGAACGGATGCGACGCTGAAAATCGATCGCGGGGGATTCACGGTGTATCGCGAGGGCGTGCAGAAAGATCAGAACCCGGTGCTCACCGCACGCAGCTTCCGCGATGGGACGATCACGCACATGGAGAACTTTTTCGAATGCGTCAAGACGCGGAAGGAACCGAATGCACCCGTCGAGACCGGAGTGGCGGCGGCGCGGGCGGGCCATATCGGAAATCTAGCGCACCAGCGCGGGGGACAGATTAGCTGGCCGGCGAAAGCGTGATGTGATCAGGTTTCACCACATAGGACACCCTGGGACCGGCGGAACACACTTCCAGGGCGGGGTCCAGATGTTGAGTTCTTAATTGTGGAGATTCGCCGAGAAATGCCGCTGAGGCGCAGAGGAGCAGAGAAGACGTCCATCGGCATGGTCAAACTCCCTACCCTGTCTCGCAAAACGGGCGAGACAAGGATGGGGCACCTAGGCGAAAACGCTTTACTTTTTGCGGACCCACAGTTCGCTGTCGCGAATGAAGCTTAGGGTGGCTGGATCCTGTGCGGGCGGAAGGAATGTGAGCACGGTCGAGCCGTCGATCGCCTGCTGGAGATTCAGGAAGCGGTAACGGACCATGTGGGCATGGCCACGGAAGGTGACGAACTCGCCGCCTAGTTCAACGCTGCCCGAATCTTCGTCGCTGGCGGAGCGGTTGTTGATCACTCCGCTCATCTTGTATGTGAACGCGCCATTGGGCGCGATATGGTATGCGGCACCAATGTAGCTGTTCGAAGTGCTCTGATAGGCTCCGGTCGAACTGTTGTAAAAACTGATGCTGTTAGCGACGCCGCTCTGCCAATCGCCTGCCATGTCGGCCACGGTGAGATTGGTCCGGATGGGCGCTGCTTTCAGCGGCGCCAGACGCACGCTCCCCAGAACAGCGTTCGTGAGATATTCCAGCGTGTTCAGCACCATGCCATCGTTGCTCACCGCAGCCACGGGAATGAAGGTCTTGCCAGCCTCGAGAACGTATAGCCGTGTGTAACTGGTCCGATTCATGCTGGATGCGTCTGCGCGCTTCCCCGGATAGCCGACAGTGTGGGCGACGTCGTAGTACGGGAGCAAGGGAAAACCTTGATAGTCGGGGCCAGCGAGCACAATTCGTTTCCATGCGGTCTTCAAGTCGGTCGAGGCATCGCCGCTGCTCGGCATGGGCGTGTAGACGGCGATCACCCAGAAATTCTTCCCTTGCGTTAAAGCCATGCCGCCGACGTCGCGGCCTTGCTGGTACTTCCATCCATCGGGCACGGCGAAGGAAACGTCTCCCATGGTCTGCACCTGCGCG
The DNA here is from genome assembly GCA_035279505.1 of Candidatus Sulfotelmatobacter sp. Classification (GTDB taxonomy): domain Bacteria; phylum Acidobacteriota; class Terriglobia; order Terriglobales; family Acidobacteriaceae; genus Sulfotelmatobacter. Next base: position 2,748 of record DATEHP010000144.1, read on the forward strand.
CAGAGCGGCAGAGTGAGCATGGTCAGCGCGAAGATCGCAATCCGATGTCGCATGGATGTCCCTTCCCTCTTTTCAACAGGATCAAATGTTGGTGATAGACGTACGAGGCCCGAAAACAATGACACGCATTGTAGCGCAGGATTCCAGGTACGCTGCGCGGCTTCACGTGCAAGTTATTGGAAAAGCATATGTTGAACACGTTCAATTTTTCTGTTGACAGGCTTCTAACGCGGGATTACAGTTATTTTGAACACGTTCAAGTCACCTTGGGGAGGATGATTATGAATACAGCCAACAACATCATCGTGGTCACATACCTGACGTACTTGCTGATCAGCGTCGCGCTGACGATCTGGGTGGCGCGCACCTTGTACAAGCGCGGGGCCATCTTCCTGGTCGACGCCTTTCATGGCAATCGAGAGCTAGCCGACTCGGTAAACCATCTGCTGGTGGTGGGGTTTTATTTGATCAATATCGGATTTGTGTCGCTGGCACTGAAGACTGCTGAGGTGATCAATAACTCCCGCTCCGCGATCGAGTTGCTGAGCGACAAGATGGGTATGGTACTGCTGATTCTCGGGGGGATGCACTTCTTTAATCTCTACGTCTTTTCGCGCATCCGGCGGAGCGCGCGCGTCCCGCGGCCGCCGGTGATGCCGCCACCGCCGGTGGCACCGGATGCCATGTTGAAGATGGGGATTCCGCGGTGAGAGGTTCGGTCCTGGGTCTTGGGTCTTAGGTCTTAGGTCTTACGTTACGGCATGGACTCGAGAACCTCTTCGAGAAAGGGGTGCAATATGGAAAAACTCTATGTGCTTTACGATCCCAAGTGTGAACTGTGCTGCCGGTTGAAGAACTGGATCCTGGTGCAACGGTCGTGGATCGGGCTGGCGCTGGTCGAGCAGGGGTCGGAGAAGGCCAAGCGGCTGTTTCCGGACCTGGATCGCATCGCGACGAAAGAGGATCTTGCGGTGATTAGCGATGCGGGGGCCGTGTATTTGAACGATCGAGCGTGGATCATGGTGATGTACGCCATGGTGGAATACCGCGAGTGGGCGGCGCGGCTGACGCATCCGTTGCTGATGCCGCTGGCGCGGCAGGCGTTCGCGGCTCTGTCGAAGAACCGGCATTGGCTTTCGAAGATGCTGAGCGCGGAAGATCCGGAAGCGATTGCCGGAGAATTGCGGCGGGTTGAACTTGAGCCTTGTGCCTTGCCGGCGGAGACGTCTCCGACGCCGGTTGTTCGGGAGTACTTGCAGTGATCTGGCAATGAACGGAGAAGGCGGACTCGCTGTCCCTCAGGGGCTAAAGCCCGCATTCTTTTTGTCGAACCTGAATGGCGTGGCTGAAACCACGCCATTTCAAGACCGGGTTACAGGATGCTTCGTGCAATGACCACAACTACGATCAAGCCCAGAGTCACGTCGCGCGCGGAAGATACGCGACGCAAGATTTACGAAGCCGCGATGGAACTGTTTCGCGAAAAGGGATTCGAAGAAACGACCATGCGCGACATTGCTGCCAAGGCCCGCGTGGCTCTGGGCGGTGCTTATTATTACTTCTCGTCGAAGGACGCGATTGTGCTGGCGTTCTATCGCGAGATGCAGGAGACGAGCACGCCGCTGGTGGGCGCAGCACTCACCGAGAAGAAGAAGCTGAAAGAGCGGATTCGAGCGGTGCTCGACCAGCGACTGAAGTTGTTGGCGCCGAATCGCAAGTTTTGCGCGGCCTTGTTCCGTCATGCCCCGGATGGGGCCGATCCGCTTTCGCCCTTCAGTGAGGAATCGCGCCTGATTCGCGACGCGGCGATCGAACAGATGCGGGTTGCGATCGAAGGTGGGGATGTGAAGATTCCAGCGGATCTCAGGCTACGCCTTCCTTATTTGCTCTGGCTGTACCAGATGGCACTGATCATGTTCTGGCTTTATGACCGGTCGCCGGAACAGGAGCGGACGCAACGGTTGATGGAGAAAAGTTTGGGCCTGTTGGTGAACTTGCTGCGGATTTCATCTTTGCCCTTAATGAAGCCTCTGCGGAAAACAGCGCTGGAACTGGTGGAGGCGGCGAGCGGGTAGAGCGGGCCCCGGCGGCTAAAGCCCGCGAATCTTTTTGGACGTCGGACGGCGCAGCTTAAGCTGCGCCCTTTCAAAACACGATCAGAACTTTCCACGTGGCGCATAGAAGATCGCAGCGATGCTTCGACTTCGCGCTCAGCATGACAAGACATTGGGCGAGATTTACGGCACAGGAGTTGACCGATGCAGGACAAGAAGACTGGGCGCGGGACAGTCACGATTACCGGCGCGTTCAGTTACACCGGAAAATACGTTGCGCGGCTTCTGCTCGACCGCGGATACTCGCTACGCACTCTCACGGGGCATCCTGGGCGGGAGAATCCTTTTGGCGAGGCGGTGCAGGCTTTTCCTTACAACTTTGATCGTCCCGAGGAACTCAGAGACTCGCTCCTTGGCACTTCTACGCTGATCAATACCTATTGGGTTCGCTTTCCCCGGGGAGAGGCCACGTTCGAGACGGCGGTGCGGAATACGCGGACGTTGATCGCGGCGGCGAAGGCTGCTGGAGTGGAGCGAATCGTACATGTGAGCATCGCGAATCCGTCGGCGGAGTCTCCGCTCGGGTACTACCGGGGGAAGGCGGAACTGGAGCAGGCCGTAATCGATTCCGGACTTGCCTACACAATTGTGCGGCCAACCGTGATATTTGGCGACGAAGACATTCTCATCAATAACATTGCGTGGTTCGTGCGGCGGTTTCCTGTTTTCGGGATACCGGACGATGGGCGGTATCGGATTCGGCCGATTTATGTGGAAGACATGGCGGGGCTGATAGCTGAGGCCGTCGACCCGCGCGGGAATGGCGTGATTGATGCGGTAGGTCCGGAAATTTACACATTCGAGGAGTTAGTCAGGCTGATTGCGCGCTCGACTGCGCGGTCGGTGCACTGCGTCCATGTGCCGGCCGGTTTGGCGTATCTTGCAACTCTAGTGGCAGGATGGTGGGTGAGGGACGTGGTACTCACGTGGGAGGAGTATCGCGGACTGATGGGCGACCTGCTAGCACCAGAAGGGCCGGCTTCGGGATCGACTCGATTGAGCGAATGGCTGGCTGCTCACAAGGAGTTGGTTGGGATGCGGTACGCCTCGGAGGTAGCCCGGCACTACGCCAGGGCGCGCTAGAGCGCACAGGACGCGACATCGCTGAGTGATTTGTACGGGAGTGAGCGCCACCGTATACTGATGGCCGCCATCCCCCAGGCAAGTAAGAGGTGACACGCATGGGCGATTTCTCACCAGATGATTTTGTTCTCGAATACAGCCCCACTAATACCGACCTGAGTACGCACGTCGCCAGAGGGCAGGGACGGCGGTATCTGACCCACTTCTTTTCGGTTTTCGGAAAAGACGACTACATGGTGCACGGCAATAGCTCCATTACCGTGACGAAGAACGGACGGGACGTGACGGACAAAGCTGTCACCTGGAGGCGCATGAGGATTTGGTCGCTCACGAATGAGTCCGGATTCAATGCGACTCGCCCACCGGACTTCGATTGGTTTGATGATGCTAAGTCCGAAACTCCAAATTGGATGGATATTCCCTCTTACGGCGGTCCGGAACCCCCGGAAAAGTGGAAGACGGAGCGAAAAATGCTTGAGTTCGCCGTAGCGGTCGACGGTCATCTTGACGCAGGAATTTTGTACTACTTCGTGATCGTGAGTCTTAAGAAGGGTCAATATCGGGTTGAAATGTCGTCTGCCAAGAGAATCGAGTACGAGGACTGGCAGGCATTGAAGAAGACGCAGCAACCTCAACCCTCGGGGTACAGCATTCCGATCGATTCCACCTGGCTGGCCGCAACGATTCGGTAGCGGTACGAGCGGACGTCCCAGAACATCCGACATGCCATTCTTGCTAGAGCTAGCCCCTCTGCCTGTACATGAACTTGGTCGATTCTGAAGGTCCAAGCGATCGGCGTAGAATGTGTCGCCCCCCGGAAAGGAAGAAGCAATATGAGCGATATCGATATACCGGGCTACGGGAAGCTCTGGGTCGCGAATAAGCCGGATCTTCCATTGCTGGTGGTGTTCGGTGGCATCGCAGTAAAGCCGAGCCAGATGGATGGAATTAAGCGGAACAAAGATGAAGACAAACCGGTTCAAAGTGACGTTTACATGTGGAATTACATGAATGCCTTGAAAGACCGGTTTCACATCTTCGTTTCGCTCCCCCCGCGTCACGTGAACGGTCCAAAGGCCTATGACGCACTGGTGAATGCACGAGACCAGAAGTTCGCGCCGACTCAGCAGATCCTGTTTCTCTTCTCTGGCGGTTACTTGCCCGGGATGGGCCTGCTGGGTGACAAAGCTTATGTCGACAAGTTTTCGTCGATTTTTCTGGTCGACATCTGGATGGGAGACGCCAACGTAGCGGATTTCTACACGCACTTTGTGAATAAAAACGCGGACCGGGTAACCTACGTCTTTACGGAAGGCGGGCCGGCGAACAGCGATGCCAGAGACAAACTTGCGAGAAAGTTAGGCTCTCAGAAAGCCACAAAAGTGGACGCACAGAAGGGGGATGTTGGTTACATGACCCACATGCGCACCAACACAGTGGCTATCGGCATGCTGCCCTAGGGGCCGCCCGGGCGAGTTGATTAAGTGAAATGACGATTTGTCACCAATCAATCAAATGGCAGCAGTAAACCGTGGGCTGAACGCGATTGACCAGACTGACGATTGGCGCTCCTCTTGAGTGCACACCGAAGTGCGCTCAAAATTTCTTGACACCGCCGACATAAAGATTGTTCACCAGCTGCACGAATCGGTCGTTGGTGTGATGCCCGATCCTCCGCAGCGCGTAGCGCTCGTTCACACACGAAAGGACGAAGAAAGGTATGTCTGGAAGGGCATGGGTAAGGTTGTTACCAATCGCCAGATTGTGCGGAAACGGAATGGTGGGTATGCACTTCGGGCACCTGAATTCGGCAAGAGTCGGCTGATACGCTCCTTGTATGCCGGTTATCGTCGGTGGCGAAAAAGCTTCGGAAACTAAGGGCAGCGAGCAAGCCCAAGTTTCCGACAAAGTGTCAGCGCTAGTGGAGGTGTTGCGCAACCATTCTTATGTGGAGATCCGGCAGCGGATGTATGACAGTCCTCCCGGGAGTCCGTGGTGGACGGCCTGCCGGGCTGAACTTGATCTGCGCAACGGACAGCAATTCGGTGAAGCCGCGCTGACCATGTCGAGGACCTCGGACAAAATGAGGGCTTCGCTGCAGCACTTTGAGCAGTTGGCGGATACTCTGCAACAGTCCACGAAGGATGTCGCCGACCTGCTGCGTGGGACTCAAGAGGCGGGTCGCCGACTGGAGATTGCGGTCTATGTCACCATCGGGATAACGCTAGTGCAATTCTTCAATCTGATCTTCGAAATCTTCCGCAAGCATCGGTAAGCGCCGTGTCGGCAACCTCACGCTCCCAACTGGTCAATGATGCTATCGGATTTTTCGCCGACTATTTGTAAATCATGTGACCGGGGTTTCGCATTGCTTCGACTCTCCCTCACTCATTGGTGCTGTGATCCATTGTTTTTCGGATCAACTTTGAACAGGCATTGCGTCGATGCCATCGGTTTGGGACGAGGCCGTCGTGTGCGCAACTCGCCTTCGTTCTTTTCAAGCAGTAAAGGTTTGGAAAACGAGAGCGCGTCGTTATGGTGATGTCTTGCCAAGTCGAAGCAATGGCGGGTGGTCCTCCAGTACAAAATGTTCCACATGAAGCACCTTGTACGTACATTTGAGGAAGCCTAGCGTATCACCAAACGTGTGAACGGAAATACATGGGCCTGCAGCGTCACCATGATTCCCACCAGAGCCGCCAGCGCAACGCTGTGGAAGAACACGTAACGCAAGATCTCGCCTTCGTGTCCGTACCACTCGGTTGCGGTGCTAGCCACGACGATGCTTTGCGCATCAATCATCTTGCCCATCACGCCGCCACAACTGTTCGCAGCCGCCATCAGGGTGGAGGACACTCCGATTTGTTCGGCTGAAATCCTTTGCAGGCTCCCAAAGAGCACGTTCGACGAGGTATCCGAACCGGTCAATGCTACGCCCAGCCAGCCGAGCATAGTGCCAAAAAACGGATAGAGCACGCCCGTGCGGGCAAAGGCAAGGCCCATAGCGGCGTCCAACCCCGAATAGCGCGTGAGGTAGCCAATGGAGAGCATGGCCGCGATCGTGAGCAACGAGAAGCGCACCCGCACGATTGTCTTCCAGTACACATGTGCCATCCTCAACGGCGTGAAGCCCATAATCAGGCCCGAGATCACAGCCGCCACCACAATGCCCGACCCGGTAGCAGTCAGCCAGTTCAGCGAATACACTGCGGCTTCCGGTGTCGGCTTGCGCACCACCGGTGGCATGCGCTGTATCATCAGGTGCAATCCCGCGACTGGAAACTTAGGCGCCGATAGCTTGTCGAGCGCAGTCTTCACGGTTGGCAACCCCCACGCGAAAACTAAAACGCTCAAAACCAGCCAGGGTATCCAAGCTCTTGCCACGAGCGCCCTGCTGTGCCCGTGGGTGCCGCGCGCAGCGCGTTCACCCTCGTGCTCGAAGCCCCAGATGCGCTTGGGATGCCACTTCAACAGAAATCCAATTAAAGCCGTCATGGAAACTACGGCCGCGACCACGTCCACCAGCCACGGCCCATGGAAGTTCGACATGAGAAATTGCGGGATGGCGAAAAATACGCCTGCCACTAAAACGGCCGGCCAAACTTCGATCATTCCTGCAAAGCCGGCGAATGCCCACACCAGCCAGAACGGCACCAGAACCGCGAAGAACGGCAGGATACGTCCCGCTTGTGCGCTCAACTGAAGAAGATCCAATCCAGTGACTCCCTGCAGTGCGATCAATGGAGTTCCAATCGCGCCATACGCTACCGGTGCAGTGTTCGCGATCAGTGACAGCCCCGACGCCTGGAGGGGCTTGAACCCCAAACCGATCAATACAGCCGCGGTCACAGCTACCGGAGTACCAAAGCCGGCCGCGCCTTCAAAGAAGGCGCCGAAGCTGAAGGCGATGAGCAGCAACTGCAGGCGCCGGTCTTGGGTGATCCCCGTCAGGCTCTCCTGCAGCACTTTGAAGAGTCCCGCCTCGCAGGTGAGTTGATACATGAAGATGACGTTCAGGATGATCCAACCGATCGGCACCAAGCCGTAGCCTGCACCTAATACAGCAGTTTTGGCGGCCAGGCTGGCTGGCATACCGAAAATCCAGATCGAGCAGATGAGCGATGTAGCCAGACCGAGCAGCGCAGAATAATGGGCCTTCATGTGCAGCAGCGCCAGCGATCCAAGCAACACCATCACGGGCAACGCGGCCAGCAGCGCCGACAGCCACCAGCGTCCGGTCGGGTCGTAATTCTGTGGCCAGGGACGGGCAAGCAGCGGAATCCTCAAAATCAGTACAGTTGCAATGATCGTTGCCATGAGCGCCACGATCCACGCCACTGGGTTGACCGATGTGCGAGAAGTCTGAGCTGCCGGCGGGGTCGTAGAGATCAATGGTTTCTCCTGGAGCTTGAGCGTATTTCGTCAGGCATTGTAGTCCTCGAGCCCTCTCCCGTATCAAAGCAACTGGGCTGCGCGGAAGCGCGAGGACGAATGCTCTCGATGGGCTTGACGCTTCAACTGCGGCCTTTGAGGTCATATTCGAAAGTATCAGTCATTTCAATCGCGAATACGGCAGCAACTTCGGCCAGCCGCCGATGCGTGACATCAAGGCCCACCAATCTGTCATAGCTATGTATCCCGAATGAAGCCTACTTCTTCCAAAATCGGCGTCAAAGACGCCCCGATGAAGTCGCAATCCTCGCAATGCACGTTTATGTCTCGCAAGTATCCCACAGGGCTACCAATTGTTGAGAACAGGGGTTTGCGGCTCGGCACTCTTATTCTGTGCGTGGCGACGCGCTGGCGAGGGCGAGAATCACTCCGGCGAACAGCAGCGTGTCGAAGAAGTAGTTGATCCCCTCAACTTTGACCGCGGTGCTCGGGTCTAACATCGACGCGATCAGGATCGGCCCGTAGATGAACAAGACCAGCAGCACAATCCAGGTACCGAGATAAGTTGCCGCCATCCGCGTCTTCCTGGCCAGGAGGATGGCTGCCCCGGCAACGAAGAGAATCACACCCGTCAGATAGCCTACGAGCAGGCGTCCAGGAATCCACGCGGGCATCAATTTTTCGAGCGGGACTCCGGGGGCACCCGCTGGGTGCAGAAAGTGCTCAACCCCATAAAATATGGCGGCGATCGCGACCAGGACGCGGCCCACGAGAATGAGCTTGCTTCCGGCTTGCCCGCAGCCTTGCTCGCGCCATGCGTTTCCAGCAAGAATCCAGCCTCCACCACCGAAAGACATTTCGCGGATGGTCAACGTCCATCCAAACCTGTCACTTGGGTGGGCGAGAGATCCCGGAATGTCCAACATCGCCACAAAAAGAAACATCGCGATCCCGAACAGCAGGCCGGACCAGCGCACCAGAATTTTTGTGGCGATGCTTAAAGACGCGGACAGCAGCGCAACGCCGAAGAAATACCCCCAGAATAATCGCCACGGCATATACGAGGGCACCATGGGCAGGACGAAGTCTACCTCCGAGAGATGTAGGGCGCCGAAGACTGCCAAAGGGGCGGCGAAACACAAATTGCTCAAGGCTACGATTTTGTCTAAGCCGCTGGCCCGCTCGATATCGCTCTTCGCAGCCCACAGCGCAACAAGGAAAAGCAGGATGCCGGCGCTGCACATCGAAGCTACCGTGCGAGAGATCGAAAGAAACGCGGCGAGAATGGTTATGTCCATGTGGATGCCAAGCGTAAGATCGCGTGCTCTATCCGGGGGCACGTTCTCCGGGTCAATACAACTGGGGGCCGGAAAGACTGGGGGATCCAACTCCAAACTGGTGAGCAGCCGCTGCGGGGGTTTAACGACACTCCTCCGCGGCTGGAGCTATGGTTTTCCCGGCTCGCAACACACGGCTGAGCCATCTGCTCAGGATGTGCTCTTCGGTCGGTCCTGAGATTTCCAGTCGCTGAGATACTGAGACGCGTCAAAGGACCAGGGCTCCCTGGGTTTGCCCAAAGGTCGAATCTCAGCCGATGTTCCATAGCCCCGCTCGAAGGCTGCATTCGAGATTTTGCAAGCCATCTCTTCTTTCGCTCTGAAGCGGCTGACTTGACCGCCCCGGCGGCAGGAACAATAGAGAATGTATTCATCCCAGCGACCATTCAGCGCGGGGCGCAAGTATGCACCGTTGCTGTATGGACTGAACGAAATGAGATATCGCGTGAAGCATTTGGGACACTCCACGCAATGGCGAATCCGCGACATAGAACTCTCCCCGATGGCGTGGTTTCTTGCTTAAGAAAGAGTCTCATCGAAAATGGTCACATTCAATACCCACTTGACGCGTCTTTGGCATGACCACTATGATCCGCGGAAATGAAGCGTGTGGCCTCCGGTTTGCTGCCCATGATCGTTGTGGATCGCAGAGATTCCCAGCCTCTTCACCGGCAAATCTACAACTCGTTCCGCGCCGCCATCCTGGATGGCCGGCTGCGTCCGGGGCAGCGAGTTCCCTCCACTCGCGTCTTCGCCTGCGAGATGGGCGTTTCCCGGTTTCCTGTACTCAATGCTTATGCGCAATTGCTGGCCGAGGGCTATCTGCAGAGCCGGGTTGGAGCCGGAACCATAATTTCGGGTTCCCTTCCCGAGCAGTTGACGTCGAGCGGGCCGATGGGTGAAAGGAGTGCAGCAGTGCGAGTGGGTCCTCGTCTGGTTTCGAATCGCTGTTCGCTGCTTCCACGAAAGGAAGACTTGCCGTGGATGGCCCTATGCGGACCGTTTCGCGTTGGACAGGTGGCTTTTGATCAATTCCCATTGGATACCTGGTCATGGTTGATTGCGCGGCGGTCGCGAAGCGCCAACGCTGAATCTCTCACCTATGGCGATCTGATGGGCCACAAGGCGCTGCGGCACGCGATCGCGAATTATCTGGGAACGGCGCGGGCGGTGCGCTGCGAACCTGAGCAGATCCTGATTGTGAACGGCTCCCAACAGGCACTCGAGATCACAACTCGCGTTCTTCTCAGCCCGGGCGATCGGGTATGGATCGAGAATCCCACGTATCGACTGGCCCGAGACATTTTCACTTTGAACGGATGCCGTCCAGAACCGATCCCGGTGGATGGCCAGGGTCTTGATGTTCCGACCGGTGTCAGGAAGTGTCGAAAGGCCCGGGCTGCGTTTGTTACGCCATCGCACCAGTTCCCGCTCGGGGTCACGATGAGCGCGGCGCGGCGCTTGCAGTTGGTGGAGTGGGCGCACAACTCGGGCGCGTGGATCATCGAAGATGACTACGACAGCGAATACCGTTATGAGAGCCTGCCGATCCCTTCTCTGCAAGGACTCGACAAAAATTCCCGAGTCGTATACGTCGGAACTTTCAGCAAGGTTCTTTTTCCTTCTCTGCGGCTCGGGTACATCGTTGTTCCACCGGACTTGATCGACCGCTTTGTCACCATGCGTCGTGTCATGGACCTGGGCCAGCCGACCTTCTATCAACAAGTGCTCGCCGACTTCATCGACGAAGGCCACTTTGCCCGCCACTTACGGAGGATGCGGGTCCACTATGGGGGATTGAGACAACTCTTGTTCGAAAACCTGACCGACAGCCTCGGCGACATGGGGGAGGTCGTCGGAGACGCAGCCGGGATGCATCTTACCGTGACGCTGCAAAATAAATTCCGCGACGAAGAAATCGCATGGGATGGCGCTCGTCAGAACCTGGCGCTATGGCCACTTTCCCGTGCGTATATGGGACCGGCGCGTCAGGGGCTGGTTCTAGGCTTCGGCGGTATCGGCGTGCGGGAGATCTCCCCCGCAGTACGGAGGCTGAGAAACTTGCTCGTAAGAAAATTGAAGGCGCCTTCGTCGAGACGAGCTATGGAAGCGGAAAGGGTGCAGGCCCACAGCGGCTAAAGCCGCGAATCTCTTCAGCTCGCAGCGGCACGGCTAAAAGCCGTGCCCTTCCCGGCCGTGGTGGTGGCCAGGAGTTTGCGATCGAACGCTGCGGCCCGATACACCTGGGCCGCCGGAAAGCCGCGGGCGGCTGTCCCCACATGGTTCCATGTTGCATCCCACATGGTTCCATTTGGATGCTAGCAAGAAATATTTTTAAAAACCTCAACGGCGTGGAGAGCATCTGTAAGAGCCACCTTGTTCTCGCCTTCGAGTGGGAAAGAATGACTCCAGCACAAACGACACACAACGCGCCCACCGTGAATCCCTGGTTGATCGCGCTTGCGGTGATGCTGGCGACGTTTATGGAGGTGCTCGACACTTCCATCGCGGCGGTCGCGCTCCCCTATATCGCCGGGAGTCTGTCGGCAACCAACGATGAAGCGACCTGGGTGCTCACGAGTTACCTGGTGGCAAATGCAGTGATACTGCCAGCGAGTTCGTGGTTTTCGCTGCGGTTTGGACGCAAGCGATTCCTTCTGTTCTGTATCTTTTTGTTTACCGCGTCGTCGTTTGCCTGCGGAGCGGCGACGAGCCTGGGAATGATCCTGCTGGCGCGGGCTATGCAAGGCGCAGGCGGCGGGGCGTTGCAGCCGCTGTCACAATCCATTTTGCTGGAAACATTCCCTCCGCAAAAGCGCGGGATGGCGATGGCGGTATTTGCGCTAGGCGTGGTGGTCGCACCGGTCCTGGGGCCGACGTTGGGCGGATGGCTTACTGACACCTATTCGTGGCGATGGGCGTTTTACATCAACATTCCCGTGGGCGCCTTCGCAGTGTTTATGATCTCGCGCTTTGTGGAGGATCCGCCGTACATCAAGAACGCGCACCCGGGGAAGTTCGACGGCTGGGGACTCGGACTGCTGGCAGTGTGGCTGGGGTGCCTGCAGATCATTCTCGACAAGGGGCAGGAGGATGACTGGTTCGGAGCGACGTGGATCCGGTGGGCGGCGGCGGTCCTGCTGGTCAGCTTCGTTGCGTTTCTGATTCGAGAATTCCGGCATGACAAGCCGCTCGTGGATTTGCGGGTGTTCCGACACCGCAATTTCACGATGGGATGTCTGCTGATCGGGCTGTTCGGCGCGGCGATCTATGGATTGATCACATTGTTGCCGTTGTTCTATCAGGAGCTGATGGGGTATACGGCGCTGGCGGCGGGATGGGCGGTGAGCCCGCGAGGCGTTGGCGCAATTCTTGCGATGCCGATGATCGGATACCTGACGGCGAAGATCGATAACAGGTTGCTGATTGCGTTCGGATTTGGCCTGTTTGCGGTGACGAGTCTCTGGTTCAGTCAGATCGATCTTTCGATTGGGCAGTGGAGTCTGCTGTGGCCGATTGTGTTGAGCGGGTTTGGCTCGGGGTGTGTGTTCGTACCCCTGTCGACGACCACGATGGCGTTTTTGAAGAACGAAGAGATTGGGAATGCCAGCGGGCTGTATAACCTGATGCGCAATATCGGGGGAAGCATCGGAATCGCGATCGTGAATACCATCGTGGTGCGGCATGAGCAACTGCATCGCAACCAGTTGGTAGCTTCGCTCACGCCGGGGCGACCTGAGGTGCGCGGGGCAGTCGCGGGGATCCAACAATATCTGGGAGCGCAGGGGGCGTCGCCCACCACGGCAACGCAGCAGGCATACGGGCTGCTGGATCATGCTCTGACCGCGCAGTCGCGGCTGTGGTCGTACGTGGATGATTTTCGGTATATGGCGCTGGTGTGTTTTGCGTGCATTCCGATAGTGTTTGCGCTGAAGAAGTCGGTAGGGAGAGGGCCGGCGGGGGGTGCGCATTGAGAGGGTTCCTCATCGCATGTGAAAAATGATCTTGCGCCCCTTCGGGGCTCTGGTCATTTTCGGCGTGTTACTTATGGCTTGCGCCATGGGCTGTATTCTTCTGCCGCTTCGCGGCTGAGCATTGGAGTGGTCTTTCTGCGCGCTAACGACTGACCTATTGGTGACTCGCGTCGTTGTGAAGCGCGAAGGGCGGGGCGTATACTTCGCTCGCTTTCATCTCTAATCAAAGCCTGATTCGGTATCGGAGTTTCTATCTTCGGGGCTCTCACCCGGAGGAAACATGCCTACCCGCCGCGACGTACTGAAGGCCGGACTGCTGGCACCCGCAGCGGTTGCCGCCGCTAAACAAATTCCCTTTGAACTCGCGAACAACGCAGCACGGCCTGAATCCAATGCTCTTGTTGATGACAAGGCCACCTCTCCAATTCCGGGCGCGGGGCGCGAGCGGTTGCTGCTCGATTTCGGGTGGCGCTTTCATTTTGGACACGCAGATGATCCGAGCAAAGACTTCGGATTCGGCGGCCCGGCGGTGGGTAATTTTCAGAAAACGGGAAATTTCATGCCAGCCTGCTCCATCGCGTACGACGATAACGAGTGGAAAGCACTCGACCTGCCGCACGACTGGGCCGTGGAGTTGCCGTTCCAGAACGACCCGGACTTGTTGAACAAGGGCTTTTATCCGCTGGGGCGCAAGTATCCCGCGACCAGCGTCGGGTGGTACCGGCGTGTCTTCGATATCCCGGCGGAGGATGCGGGCAAACGGATCACGATTGAATTCGACGGCGCTTACCGCGAAACCATGGTCGTGTTGAACGGCTTCTATATTGGGCGGCATAGCGGCGGGTACGATCCGTTCAGCTTTGACGTGACGGATTTTGCGTATATCGGCCAGCGCAACGTACTGCTGGTGCGCGTCGATGCTACCGAGAGCGATGGCTGGTTCTATGAGGGTGCGGGAATCTACCGGCATGTGTGGCTGGTGAAGACCAGCCCGCTGCACGTGAAGAAGTGGGGCACGTTCGTGAAGTCTCAGGTGCGGTCAGGAGAAGCTTCCCTCTCCATCCTTACCGAAGTAAGCAACCACGGAAGTGCAAGCGGCAATGCGCGGGTCATCTCGACCATTCTGGATCCTTCGGGGCAGGCGGTGGGCAAGGACACTGCGCCCGCGGCATCGATTGCCGCCGGGGACGATCAGAGTTACCGGCAGGAGATCGTGGTGAAACGGCCGCTGCTGTGGTCGCTCGAAGAGAGACATCTCTACAAGCTCGTCACCGAGATTCAAGCGGACGGACAAGTGGTGGATCGCTATGAGACGCCGTTTGGAATTCGGACAGCAGAGTTTGACGCCGAGAAGGGGCTGCTGCTGAATGGAAAGGTCGTCAAGCTGAAGGGCACGTGCAATCACCAGGACCATGCGGGTCTGGGAGCTGCCCTGCCGGATGCCGTGCAGTATTACCGCGTCGGGAAGTTGCAGGAGATGGGTTGCAACTCGATTCGCACATCGCACAATCCGCCGACCCCGGAGTTGCTGGATGCGTGCGACCAGATGGGCATGCTGATTTTTGACGAGACACGCATGATGTCGTCGAATCCCGAGGGGCTGAGCCAGTTTGAGAATCTGGTGCGGCGCGATCGCAATCATCCCAGCGTCTTTATGTGGTCGATGGGAAACGAGGAGGGCCAGGCGAACACGGCACGGGGCGGACTCATTCTGACGGCGATGAAGGCGGTGGCGAACGAGCACGATGGATCACGGCCGGTTTCCATCGCTCCCGCGGGGGCCATTGGAACGGGCGGGCTGGAGGTGTGTGATGTGGCGGGTTACAACTACATGGACCCGCAGGCGGAGGAGTTTCACAAGAAGCATCCTGACAAGCCGGTGATGGGAACGGAAACCGTGAGCGCCGTGGGTACGCGCGGTATTTACATCACTGATCGCGCTAAGGGATTCGTGAGCTCGTACGATCCGTATACGACTACCGGGCGCGCATCGGCGGAGGGCTGGTGGCGTTTCTGCAATGCAAGGCCATGGCTCTCAGGCGGATTCATCTGGACAGGTTTCGATTACCGTGGTGAGCCGTCGCCATACGCGTGGCCGAACATCAGTTCGCAATACGGCATCCTCGACACGTGCGGTTTTCCCAAGGATTCGTTTTATTACTACCAGTCGTGGTGGACCGCGAAACCCGTGCTTCACATTTTTCCGCACTGGAACTGGCAAGGGATGGAGGGCAAGGAGATCGCAGTCTGGGCTTACTCGAACCTGGATCGCGTCGAGTTGTTTCTGAACGGCAAGAGCCTGGGCGCGAAAGATATCAAGAAGGATTCGCACGCGGCGTGGGTCGTGAAGTATGCGCCGGGTTCCATCGAGGCGCGGGGGTGGAAAGGCGGCAAGCAGGTGATGACGGCCAAACGAGAGACAACGGGCGCGGCCGCCAAGTTGGTAATGCGCGCGGATCGCGAGGGAGTCTCGGCCGACGGCGAGGACGTTGCCATGTTCGCGGTCGAAGTGCAGGATGCGCAGGGGCGCACGGTTCCTATCACCAACAATGAAGTGACGTTCCGAGTGTCCGGCGCAGGAAGGTTGATTGGGGTTGGGAACGGCGATCCGACGGATCATGCGTCCGATAAAGGAACGTCGCGAAAGGCTTTCTCCGGATTCTGTATGGCGCTGGTGCAGTCGTCGAAGACAGGCGGAAATATTACGGTGGAGGCAACGTCGCCCGGAGTTGCCACGGCTTCGGCGACGATTGTTGCCGAGCCGGTGAAGTTGCGTCCGCAGGTGGCGGTGTGGGAGCGAGAAATACCATCCGGCGCGGGAATCACGGGACTGTGGAGACCAGTGCTGCCGACCGGTGGGCCGGCGAACGACTTCCTTTCCATGCTGATCGGCGTCAACGCAGTATTCACCTTACGGCAAGAGGGCAGCAAGCTGATGGGATCCGTGGAAGGGGCCGCCGGATTTTTCGGAGGGGACGATGTCCCCGCGCCGATTGTGGAGGGAAGCGTCGACGGCGATCGAGTGGCGTTCAAATCTGGAAGCAGCGATTTTAAAGGGGCGGTCAAGGGAGATCGCATCGAGTTGCAGCGCTCGGTCAATTTGCCGTGGGAGTCGCCGAAGCCCCCGAAAGAGGAGCCGGGACGTCCGGCGATTGGGCCGGCGCCGGACGGGTCGGATCCCTCGATTGATGCGACATGGGAGGTACCGTCGACTATTCCGGTTGTGCTGCGGCGGGTGGAACGGTAGGGCCACATCAGAAGAGACGGGGAATCAAGCGAAACCTCTGGACTGCGATCTTTGCACTCCAGCGCTCGCGGGGTGATCCCATTTCGAACCGGATTGTCGCCTCATCAAAGCTCTGAATTGCCGGCTGTGCCGGCAATCGAAAACTCAGGACTTCTGTGACCGGGGGTCTGTCGTCACCCGGAAACCAGTGCAGTGTCGAGTTCACAGGCAAGCTCCCGAGCGACTGACGAGGCTGGCCGGGCAATATTGTGTTCGTCAAGATCAATTCCACTCTAACGGTGCCTGGGCGGCGGTCTGCGTTGGAAATGACAAGTTCAATTGCGCCGCAGCAAGAAAGTTGGATTGGCGAACCGAAGTTCTGGCGCGCCTCCATTGAGATTGAGCTGAAGTCTGTGGTCTTGAACACGATTGAATCCGGATCGCCACGCACATCAATCGCCCCGGCGGGCAGGGTTTTGTCAGAGGTTTTGAAGATCCAGTACGCGCCATAGAACGGAATTGATACCGGATCTGTCGTGCTCCAGCTTGGCTTCGCGTCAAATACGCGTCGCATCGGCGAGGGCGGCACTATGGTAACGTGATCGGTCACCTTCGGCCGCAGAATTACGCCCGGCTCCGAATCGCCCGCCACGAGTGCAGTCGGCTTTCTGGTCTGCGACTTCGCGTTCCGGTCCGTTGATTCTGATCCGCCTGCGGTATTGCCTTCCCCGAACAAGGCTTGCAGAGCGGGATACGGGTGATCGGCCGATGCTCCAGCGATCCGTTTGCTGTGAGCGCCTGATTGAGAGTTGTGGGTCAAGAATCTCCGAAACCACAGAGCTGCGGATTGCCTTGCCTTTTCTGATCTGCTGCCCGACTTTAGCAGCGAATGCCCACCTGAAGAACTGGCATCCCTATCAGTCGCGCCCTCGATTGGGACCTCCAGATATGGCGTCAGACTTGCGGCAACCAAAATTATCGCGAGCCCTAGTGTGATCGACGAGGGTTGAGCTTTGGGGAATCGTGGTTTCAAGGGCGACGGATTTGTCGCATGGTAGAAGAAAGAGATGACGATCACCGCGCAACCAATCAGGAGCGTCGCTGGGCGCGCCATTGATGCCACCGTCGATAGGGCTCCGAACTCCAGTAGGACCGCCGTGAGACTCAGCGAAATAATGCGTGTGGAGTGAGGGCGAACTGTGCGCGGCTGGGCGCTTGACGTGAACATCTCAGTCATAGGGTTGGCCAGATGGTACCGATAGATCAGCCTGGAGCTGAGAATCGATAGCACCAGCCCTGTCAGCACAGCCCAGAACGAATCCCGAGCATAAAAAGCAACCAAGGGCGCTATCCATGCGGCCACGCAGCAGAAGAAAGGCAAAATCTTCCAGATCGGAGCTTCACGCTTGTGCCTGGCAATAACGCTGCATACTGAAAACACGCCTGCACCGATGGCAACAGTTACAAAAACGTAGGCGAGGGCGAGCAACAGAGCCTCAGCAACAGAGACGAACGTGGCACGTGGGACCGGGGAAAAAACGATTGCGACAATTGCTGATGCGATCAATCCAAGAAAGATCGGCAACCAGGGCAGAACCAGTGACTGCTCATTGTGTCCGTAGATAGCGAACAATTGCTGGCCTGGTTTGTTACCACTGACGAGGCCGGTTGTTGGTTCCATAGGTCCGAATGACACCGTGGGGAGGCCGAAGGTTCCCTGCTTCGTTGGAAGTTCTACGTCGGTTCTCCGCGTTTGACAGGGGTTCGCGGCTTCCCTATTCTGCCTGTGTAAGCGACTGCGAGGGTTCTGCATGAGCGGGTGGCTACAAAACAAGTTTGAGAAGAATTTCCTGATTTCGACGGTGGACTACGTCTTCAACTGGGCGCGGAAGTCGGCGGTTTGGCCGATGACGTTTGGGTTGGCGTGCTGCGCGATTGAGATGATCGCTTCGTCGACGTCGCGGTTCGATATCGCGCGCTTTGGGTCAGAGGTGTTTCGTCCCAGCCCGCGGCAGAGCGATCTGATGATTGTCGCCGGCACCGTTACGCTGAAGATGGCGCCGGTGGTGAAGCGTATTTACGATCAGATGCCCGACCCGAAGTGGGTGATCTCGATGGGCGCCTGCTCGTCGGTGGGTGGTCCGTTTAATACTTACGCGGTGCTGCAGGGCGTGGATAAGATTGTGCCGGTAGACGTTTACGTGACCGGGTGCCCGCCGCGTCCGGAGAATTTGTTTTACGCGCTGTTGAAGCTACAGGACAAGATCGACACGATGACGCTGGCGAAGAAGCCCACCGAGGTTCGGCTCGATCCGAACATGGTGGAGAATTTTAAACGGCAGATCATGATCGCGCAGACGTTGCAGCCGAAATAGCTGGCTGAGAGCTATCAACTGTCAGCTCTGAGCTCTCGGAAGAAACTTCTGAGCTTGAACTATGGCGTTCACCCGGATCATTTCCCAGGCTCATCTACCCACCACCAACGAAGCGCGGAACTTTCCCTGCAACGGAAAAATGATCTGCATCGCCAACATTTGGGGCAAGCTCAGCGCCATGGACAACGAGTGCCTGCACCAGGGCGGCTCGCTGGGACAGGGCATGGTGGAGGACGGAAAGATCGTTTGCCCGTGGCATGCGTGGAAATGGGATCCGAAGACTGGAGTTGCGGTGGATCATCCTGATCAGAAGTTGAACACGTATCCGATCAAGGTTGAGGACGGGGAAGTGTTCATCGATATCTAGCCGCGATCCATGAGCCCTATTACGCATTTCCTTACGGGCTGGATGGTCGCAAACCTCGCAAAACTGGACCGCAAAGATCGCGCGATCGTAACGTTGGCGTGCGTTGTGCCGGACGTCGACGGTCTGGGCATCATTCCTGAACTGCTCACGCGGAATTCATCCCATCCCTTACTGTGGTTCACGCTTTATCACCATTCCTTGCATACGCTGGCCTTTGCGTTGGTGGTCGCAGTGGTGTCGTTTGTCCTAGCAAGGCAGCCGTGCCGCACCGCGTGGTTTGCGCTGTTGAGTTTTCATCTTCATCTCTTGGAAGACTTGGCGGGATCGCGCGGACCGGATGGCTATCAATGGCCGATTCCCTATCTGGCGCCATTCTCTTCGTCACTACAGTTGGCGTGGCGGGGGCAGTGGGGCCTGAACTCGTGGCCGAACGTGGCGACCACCGTTGTGCTGTTAACGATCACGTTGTGGCTGGCGTGGCGGCGTGGGTTTTCACCGTTGGACATGATTTCCACGAGGGCAGACACCGCTTTTGTGACAACTCTCCGGCAACGATTTCCGAGGCGGAAGGCACCGGGCGAGGCCGGATGAATTTTACGAGCGGCCAAGCTGTCCTCCGCTGAAGCGAAGTCCGGTTTCATATTTATCCATACACATTGTATAATCAATATTTGAGAGCGGCATTATGGCAGTATCCAAGCGAGCAATTCGCGTCTTCTGGACCGGAGTGATTGTGCTGGTTGTGATCGGGGTGGCAGCGGTGGCACGCCGCACGCTGGTCTTGCTCTGGCCTGATCTGTTTTCCTCGAAGTCTTCACCTGCGGCGGTTCTCGATGCCGGCTTCGCGAGACATCTGGTGCTGACCTTAATTCACATCTTGCCCGGAGGCCTGTTCCTGGTTCTGGCTCCATTTCAATTCGTGCGCGGCATACGGGAGAAACATTTGCGAGTTCATCGCTGGACAGGAAGGGTGCTATTCGGGTGCGGACTCGTGATTGGCGTCTCGGCCTTGATCATGAGCTACAAGATGAACATTGGCGGGCCGAATGAAACGGCGGCTACCACGCTATTCGCGATTGTGTTTTTGTATTGTCTGATGCGGGCTTACCGGCACATCCGGCGAAAGGAAGTGGCACGGCACCGCGAGTGGATGATTCGCGCCTACGGCGTTGGCCTGGGAGTAGCAACCACCCGGCCCATCGTTGGAGCGTTTTTCGCGACGCGCAGGTTGACGCCTCACGAGTTCTTTGGAATCGCATTCTGGCTGGGATTCACGACCACGTTTCTCGCCGCGGAGTGGTGGGTCGATTACACGAGGCAACGGGAGCTAGCGGTAAGCTATGAGCCATGAGCCAGTAGCTGTTCGCTATGCGGCTTCATCCACGCTCGCTTCGCTCGCGGGGCGGACGAGGCGTCCGCCCCTACACAAACGGTACTATCCGAGGAACCTGAGGAATTTTGCGGGCTGGTTGTCGTAGCCGGGGAAAACCTGTGCGAGATTCTGGTTGCCCACGTGCTTCGATACGGCTTCGCCGATTACCTGGCGGAAGTCGGTGGTCAGGGCCAGGTCGCGGCCCTCATACAGTTGCGATTGATCGAGGCCGGGCCAACGGCCGTAGACTTTGCCTCCCTTGACGGGGCCGCCGAGGATGAACATCACGTTGGCGTGGCCGTGATCGGTGCCGCGGTTGCCGTTTTCGCGGGCGGTGCGTCCGAATTCCGACATAGTGACGATGACAGTCTCTTCGCCGAGATCGCCGAGGTCGGTCCAGAACGCGGCCAGCGATTGCGAGAAATCTCGGAGCACGTTGGCAAGTTGGCCTTCCGTTGCACCTTCGTTGACGTGGTGATCCCAGCCACCGATGTCGGCGAAAGCGATTTGTACGCCAAGATTCGCCTTGATGAGTTGCGCGAGCTGGCGGAGGCTGTCGCCGAAACGTCCTTTGGGATAGTTGGCACCGGGCGCGGGCGAGTACTTGCCGGGATCGGCGGCCTTCAGCATCTTGACGGCGTCGAAAGTCTCCTCGCCGGTGGTGTGCAGTACGCTGTCAGACGAGTGGTCGTACATAGCTTCAAACGCGGTGGCAGCACGCGAGGGCCTGGGACTTTTCCCTCCGAGTGAAAAATCGTCGATATTGTTCATGGCGACCGCGGGCTCGGAGCCGCTCAGGATGCGGGGAAGCGAGGGACCCAAGGCAATCGCGCGGAACGGAGAGTTCTTCGCAGCTGCCGGCAGGCTATGCAGGGAACGGTTGAGCCAACCGTCTTCGGTGATCTTTATGCCGGGCGTACCGGACTCCATGAAATCCTGGGCATCGAAGTGCGAACGGGTGGAGTCGGGCGATCCCGCGGCATGAACGATGGCGAGATGACGCTGCTGCCACAAGGGCTGAAAGGGCGCGAGCGACGGATGCAGTCCGAAGAAGCCGTTGAGATCGAGAACCGATTTCCTGGGAATGTTGATGCTGGGACGCATGGCGTAGTACTGGGGCTCACCATGAGGAACAACGATGTTGAGTCCATCGGCCGCGCCGCGCTGGAAGATCACGACCAGGCGCTTGGGACGAGTGCCGTTCTCGGTGGCTCCGAAGGCGGCGCGAGTCAGGAAACTTGGGACCGCCGCTGTGCTGACTACGGCGAGGGCGCTGTTGCGGAGGAAGATGCGACGAGTTGGCATAAGAAACTCCTAGCGGTGAGCTACGAGCGATGAGCAGTGAGCAAACCCGGGTTGGATGGCTCATTGCTCATCGCTCATTGATCAATGCTATCTTCTCTGAAATTCCGGCGAACCTAACAATAATCCCGCCATCGTGTTTACGTCTGACGGCTTGAGCTGCGGGGGCTTGTCTTTCTTATCGCCGTCCTTTGTGGGCGTCTCCAGTTGTGCCAGTATCGAGTCGTGGGTTTGCTTCGACACATCAGACTCGAGTAGCTTGGCTTCCAGTGTGGAGAGCATGGCGGTTGAATCCGGCGGAGGAACTGGGCCCCCTGCGAGTTGCACCGCGTCCAGCTTTACGCCACGGACCTTGCTTGCGGTAAGAGCCAAGGCAAAGTTCATGCGGTTGAGCAATGCCGCGGAACTCACCCAGGTCTCGGCTTTCATGGAGTAGCCGGTGGGCGGCTGGGCTCCATAGAGAGGCATACCCATGTTGTTCAACTGGCGGACGAGAGGCAGCGCGTCGTCTACGCTGGCTCCGGTTGCGCGAACGGCCGAGGCGACGAACTCCAGGGGAGTTTTCACCTTGGCGCGATAGGTTCCGTCGGACCAGAATTCAGGCGAGTGGAAAAGCGTCGAGAGCACCTCGCGAATGTCGCCCTTCTTCTTCTGAAATGTCCTGGCCATGCGATCGACCAACGCGGGGGGCGGATCGTCGGAGACGAATCGTTGCGCGAGCTTCAGCGAAATGAAGTGTGCGGTCTGCGGGCTGGTCGCGAGCATGTGCAGCACTTCCCTGCCCTCGCCTTCACCCTTCGGCTTGATGCGATGTCCCAGGACAAACTTCGGTCCGGGCTCGTGCATATGCGGATCGTAACGGAAGCTCATCCCATCAAAAGGCTTGTCGATGGTCCAGCCCGTAAAGACCTTGGCGACCTCCGTGACATCGCGTTGGGAGTAACCTCCGTTTACGCTGAGGGTGTGCAGTTCGAGCAACTCGCGGCCGTAATTCTCGTTCAGGCCGCTGTTCTTTTTCTTCCCGCCGGGATTGGGTCCCCGACGAACGCGCGGACGGCCGTAGGGACCATATCGGACAGCGGGCCGTCGCGGCGCGCCCACAGCCTGCGGGGAGTTCGGGCCCACGCTCAACCAGTTATCGAGATAGAACTGCATGGCCGGACTCTTTGCGGTAGCGACGAGCAGGTCCTCGAATTTGCCGAGCGCATGCGGACGGATCACAGCCTGCTCATAGTTGGTGACCAGCAACCGCTCTGGGCCCTTGCCGATGAAAACATTGAAGTGATTGAACCAGAAATCGGTCATCACCTCTTCGAGTTGGCGTTCGCTGTATACCGCACGCAGCAGTTTGCCCTGCGAGAGTTCCTCGACTACGACAGACGGCGGATTGTTCATGGCCTGCAGGACTTCTTTTTGCCGGGGATCGAGGCCCTCGAGAAATTCCTGTCCCTTGCCGCGTCTGAGTGTGTCGGCGAATGCGACCTGCTCGTCGGCCGACATGGCGAGCACTTTCTTGTAGCGCTCGTTCGGCGGGAGATCGATGAGTCCCTGGACTTTCAGATCGGCATAGAAGCGATCTTCGCGGCGGCGCGCGGCGGCCACATCAGCGGGACTCGGGTTGGGCTTGACTCCATCAGCCTCGGCGGCTGCATTTGATGACATCTCATTCTTGCCGTCGCTGGTTGTCATTCCATTCATCGCGTTGGAATCTGGCGACGCGGAATCTGTGGAGGCGGCCGCTGCGGCGGCGAGTTCTTCGGCGGTCTTGGTACCTTCCGCCGCAGCAGGCTCGGCCAGAGTAGGCGGCTGGGCAGATGCCCTCCTCTCTTTTCTTTCCTGCTTTTCATCGAGGCGCGCAACCTGCACCTGGTATACGGCACGGCGCGCCGGATCGGAAGGCATGGCGTGCTTTCCGTCCGCGACTTGCTTCACCATTTGACCGTCGGGGAAATCCTCGAGGATTTCTTTCGTGCTCATGCGCAAAGTGTGGAGGGATGCTAGGTGGACATCCACGTCGTTGTCGGCGATTTTTTCGGGATGAAGTTGGAGGTCGATCCAGCGGTCAACGCCCATGGCCATCACCTGTTGCACGTCACCTGGACGAGGGCCGAAGGTAAGGCGA
This sequence comes from Candidatus Sulfotelmatobacter sp., assembly GCA_035279505.1. Lineage (GTDB taxonomy): Bacteria > Acidobacteriota > Terriglobia > Terriglobales > Acidobacteriaceae > Sulfotelmatobacter. Next base: position 26,412 of record DATEHP010000144.1, read on the forward strand.
TTCAGGGCGTGCACCGCGCGCTTCTGTTCGTTTGAAGCCGACTCGGCGGGCCTGTCTTTCTTCCCAGCGAGTAATTGCGGGACTGCACAGGCAAGGCTGAGACACAGAAGTAACACCGCTACGCGAGTCAGGCTGGGTCGCATCGGGACTCCCCGAGAAGATGAACCGTCTTTGATTATGAACCCGGCTGGGAGAAAAAGTTGCTGGCGCCAGAAGGTCGCTGGATGGCGGAAGTCATTGTGGGACAGGGACTTCAGGCAGGGGCTGAAGCCCTGTTGGTATCCGCGGCTCACGCGGCGCTGAAGCGCCGCTCTTCCACAGCGGTGCACAGCACTTCTTCCATGGAGTGAGCTCGCGTTTGAGCGCGCTCGCTGCGCTTCGCTGGACAGCCGAAGGCGGCTGTCCCCTAATAACCCTTCGACACATGACCGTTCCACACCATGGCACGGGGCGATGGTACTAGAGGGAGATGACTTTGCCGCGGGAAACTTTGTACTGAAGGGTTGCAGCCAGGTGGTCGATGTCGGTGGCCGCGATGTTGACTGACGTACCTTCGAGCAGCGGTATGCGGCTGCTACCCACGGCATCGCGGCGAACCTGAATCAGCAGCGCCTGGACGACATTGGGATCGAACTTCTCCGGCGCCAGACGCACAAGATCGCTGAGTGCGCTTCCGACCGACAATGCGCCGCGGTAGGGACGGGCGCTGGTCATGGCGTCGAACGAATCGGCTACGCCGATGATGCGCACCGACATGGGCACTTCTTCCTGTGTGAGCTTGTCGGGGTAACCAGATCCATCACTCCGCTCGTGGTGCCAGCGGACGGTCTCAGGAATCCTCGGCCAAGGAAACGTGATGCTGCGGACGATCTGGTGGCCGACTGTGGTGTGATCGGCCATCTCGCGAAATTCATCCGGATCGAGCGCACTCGTTTTGCCGAAGAGGCGGCGGTCGACGGCGACTTTACCGATGTCGTGCAGATATCCAGCGCTACGCAGGGAGGCAACTTCGTTGGGGTCCATGCCCATGGCGTCTCCGATGGCTGCGGCGTACCGGCCAACGCGCAGGGAGTGTCCGTGAATGTTGACATGCTTGACGTCAATGGCGGTGGCAAAGGCTTCCAGCGCATTGTCGTAGAAGCCGTGCAGCGAGGCCATCAGACGCAAGTTCTCGGAGACACGCTGTGCGATCGTCTGAGTCAGGGCGTGATTCTGAACGGCGAGTGCGACGTAGCTGCAGAGCAGTTCAAGGGCGTCGAGTTCGCTGTCTTCATAAAGCGCCTCGCCAGGACGGCGGCCAAGGCCGATGACGCCCGCAAGACGCCCTCCTGCTTTCAAGGGGGCGAGACACTTGAAGAGTTCCGGAGCAACGTTACCGTTCGAACTCAAGAAGACCGAGTAGGTCGACGAATTCAGAACGATCGGTCCGCGCGCTGCGGTGAGAGCGTGTACATGTTTTGGAAGAAGAGGAATGAAGGCGGGATCCGGCATGAGGGCGAATCCCAGGGCGTTGGAGGATGTCAGGACGGCGGGCTTGTCGCTAAATAAAAACAGCGCGCCTTCGCGCGCACCCGCTGCCTCCATGACGGCAGACAGCATGAGTCGCGAGGTTTCCGAGAATTCGTGCTCGGCCGTCAGGGCCGGCCCGAGTTCGGAAAGCGCCTCGACCGTGTGCAGCAACCGTCTTAAATTGTTGGTCTGAATCGCCACCGACGAAGTGGGAGCCAGATCGCAGAGCAGAATGAGGGTAGCATGCGGAGAATAGCGAGCGCGAGAGCAGAGGTGTTGGTTAGTTTGATGCGATAGTAACTGAGATGAAAGTAACGGGGATGATTCCTGCTGACTGATGGAGACGCCTGATTCCAATTCGGTGCTGGTAACCGGCGCGCGCGGATTCATCGGGCGCGCCGTGCGAAAACTTTTACAGCATTCAGGTTATTCGGTCGTGGCATTGGATCAACCTGAAGCGGCAACCGGTACCGGCCATTTTTTCACTGGGCTTGGACATTGACATTGACATAACGGACCGGGAGCAGATGCGATCGTTGTTCCATGCCCGGCCGATTGCGGGGATCGTACATCTGGCGGCGATTCTACCGACGATGGCACAACGCGAGCCTGCCCGGGCTACGCAGGTCAATGTCGGAGGCAGCCTCAACCTGCTGGAAATGGCGAGGCAGTTTGGCGTGCGGCGATTCATCTTCGGAAGTTCTCTTAGCGTTTATGGGACTTGTCCGGCAGAGCAGGTTGCGACGGAGATGGATCGGGCCGCACCTGAGGATTTGTATGGCGCGGCGAAGCTCTATGTCGAGCACTTGGGAGAAGCATACCGGCAGGCGCACGGTTTGGAATTCGTGAGCCTTCGAATCGGGCGCGTAGTAGGGGCAGGAGCGCGATCGGCGACGTCGGCTTGGAGGAGCGAGATCTTCGAGCGTCTCGGGACAGCAACACCGGCGGAGATTGAGATTCCTTATGCGGAATCGGAAAGGATTCTGCTGGTGCATGTGCAGGATGTGGCGGAGATGATTTTGCGAGCATTGCGGGCGCCGCGGGTGACGCACAGCGTTTATAACGCTGCCTGCGAGCCGGTGGTTGTGCGGGAGTTGAAGCGGGAACTGGAGCGGTTGAATCCTTTGCTACGCGTGACGCTGCGGGGACACGCTGTTGTGGGGAATCCTCGGCAGATTGACTGGTCGCGGATTGCGGGGGAGTTTGGGATCCGGATTGTGTCCATATTTGAGCAACTGGCCTCGGCTGCGGGTCTGCACCGCGAGTAGATTGCGCTGCCGGCTTTGGGGAAGATGCCGCTCGGCTTCGCCTTCGCGGGACAGCCGAGGCGGCTGTCGCTACATGATTATCAAAAGTGTTCGCGGAGTTCGGCGAAGCGGCCTACTATCAGGAGCTTTTGGCCTTCTGGGGCGGGGTTTACTTCTTCGTGCTCGAGGATCCAGGTGTCGCCGTGGGGGACGAAGATCGCATGGAGGCCGGCGGCCAAGGCCGGATTGATGTCGGACTTCGGGCTGTTGCCGATCATCCAGGTGGAAGCGTGGTTGCATTCGTACTTCTCGGCAACGTGCGCGTAGACCTCGGCATTCTTCTCTGCCACAATCTCTGTCGCCACGAAATACCTGTTCATTCCCGAACGCTCTACCTTTCCTGACTGCTCGGCTTGGGCGCCCTTGGTCATAAGAATCAGGCGATGTTTTTGCGAGAGATACTCCAATGTCTCGGGGACTTCGGGAAGGAACTCGATGTCGTGGTTCTCGATGATCCGCGTGAAGCCGAGGACTTGTTCGTGAAGATCGGGAGTCACCGGTACAGGGCTCAGGCGTTCGAATGTATCGACGAGAGCGTGGGCAAAGCTGTGGAGGCCGTATCCGTGCTTGACAATGCATTCGCGTTCAACATCGTTGAGCACCTCGCGCACTTGCTCAGGGGTGAACTCATGATGGTTTAGGAATGAAATGAAACGGCTGATGGCGCGCTCGAAGTAGACGTTGTTCTCCCAGAGGGTGTCGTCGGCGTCGATGAGGAGGGTTTGGGACATGCAAGCTACGAGCAATGAGCAGCGAGCTATGAGCGAACAACAGTCTCGCCGAGCCGCGATTTTCAAAGCCGGCGTTTCCAAGCGAGCGAAGGATCAGTAATGGCATCGCTCGGAGCTCGCGGGTCACAGCTCGTTACACCCAATCAACGCGCGCTTCGGGACCGATGATGCCGGCTTTGTGGCCCATGTCGAGCAGGCGGCGGACGGCTTCGCGGCCGTCTGCACCGTAATCGAGGGTGCGCTCGTTGACGTACATGCCGACAAACTTATCGGCCGAGGCGGGGTCGAGATCGCGGGCGAATTGCATCGCATAAGCGAGGGCTTCTTCGCGATGATCGAGTCCATACTGGATGCTATCGCGGAGAGCCTGCGTGACGGCAGGCATGAGTTGCGGACCCAATGCCCGGCGGATGGCATTGCCTCCCAGCGGAAGCGGTAATCCCGTGACCTTCTGCCACCACTTGCCGAGATCGACGATGCGATGCAGGCCCGACTTGTCGTAGGTCAGCTGGCCTTCGTGAATGATCAAGCCCGCTTCGTACTTCCCTTCCAAAACCTGCGGGATGATTTGGTCGAAGGGGACCACCTCGGTCTCGACTCCGGGAGCGAACAAGTGGAGCGCGAGATAGGCGGTGGTCAGGGTGCCCGGGACCGCGATACGTTTGGTCTTGACTTCGTTCTGTGAGAACGGGCGCGGGGAAACGATCATCGGGCCGTATCCCTCGCCGACACTGCCTCCGCAGGCCATCAACGCGTATTTGTCCTGCACATAGGGATAGGCGTGGAAGGAAATCGCGCTGACATCGTAAACGCCCTCTTTCGCTTTCTGGTTGAGCGTCTGGATGTCGCAAAGCGTATGTGTGAAACGCAGGCCCGGGGTGCGGATTTTGTGCGTGGCCAGGGCGTAAAACATGAACGCGTCATCGGAGTCGGGGCTATGCGCGACCGTGATTTCGCGGACATCGGCAGCGGAGCTCATCGTTTTTTCAGTATCGGATACGGCGGTCATGTTGTTTCTTTCGCCCCTTTGGGGCTTTCTTCACAATTTCTCGCTA
>DATEHP010000145.1:0-23478 GCA_035279505.1 Candidatus Sulfotelmatobacter sp.
GCCGGCAATAAACGCCTTCTCTCCAGACCCGGTAAAGATGACTACACGAATCGCCGCATCGTTCTTGATGTCATGAAACGCCGCTCGCAACTCGTCCATGGTGGCCATGTTGAGCGCATTGAGCACCTTCGGCCGGTTGACGGTAACATAGGCAATCGCATTTCTCTTCTCAAGAATGATGTTTTCGAAGTTCATAGGTTTAAATGGTTTTGTACGTGTGAAAAGTCCCAAGAATTATCCCATCCGGATTGTCGCGGGTTCTCTCAATCTGATCCCATTCGACTTCTCCGTACTCGCCATCCTCGCTGACGATGTGCGATCTCTCGACAGCAACCAGGTGCCAATCCAGTGACCGCAAGTACTTCTCAACCTTCGCCTCTGCTGCTTCTTTCGCATCAGCCCAAGTTGTAATGTTCATGAAACCGATTTTCGATGGAGAATCCTCTCGCGTTTGTGCAACTATCTCGACGCAAATCATCCAGATTTCCATGACTCTTGCCAGCAGACTTGTCATCCTGAGCGCAGCAATCCGATTCGCAAAAGCGAAATCGGATTGCGGAGTCGAAGGATCCCTACTATCTCAATCGACTTGCGGCCTTAATAGGAACTCTCTCCACAGCCGCATAGAAAGTCCGTAAAGGTCTGGCATCACGCCAGATCGTAGGGATACTTCAACTCGTGACAATTCCTCTCAGGATGACAATTCATTTACAGCTTCTGCGCCTTTGGCTTCTCCGGATCTGCATAATCATAAAATCCGCGCCCCGACTTCCGCCCGTACCACCCCGCCATCACCATCCGCTTCAGCAGCGGAGGCGATGCAAACCGCCGCTCCTTGAACTCGTCATACATCACATGCGTGATGTAGTAAGTGGTATCGAGCCCGACAAAATCCAGCAACGTAAACGGCCCCATCGGATATCCGCACCCCAACTTCATCGCATTATCAATATCCTCAATCGACCCTACGCCCTCTTCATAAGCCCGGATGGCATCGAGCAGATACGGCACCAGCAGCCGGTTCACGACGAATCCCGTCTTGTCCGACGTCCGCACCGGCACTTTGCCTAGCTTCTTGCCGAACGCATAAGCGGTCTCGTATACATCGTCGGCAGTGGCAATCGTCCGCACGACTTCCACCAGCTTCATCAGCGGCACCGGATTAAAAAAGTGCAGCCCGATGAACCGCTCCGGCCGCTTCACTGCGGTCAAGAGCTCAGTCACCGAGATCGAAGACGTATTCGAAGCAAAGATCGCATCCTTCTTTACAATGCCATCAATCGACGCATACATCTTCTTCTTCTCTTCCACGTTCTCGATGATCGCTTCAATGACGATGTCGCAGTCCGCCAGATCGGATTTGTTAGTCGTCCCGCGAAGCCTCGCCCGCGCAGCATCCTTCTGCTGCCCCGTGATTCCACCCTTCTCGACCGGCCGCTCCGCGAACTTCGCCAGGGATTTCTCAATCCCGGCAAATCCCTTGTCAAGGAACTTCTGCTCGACTTCAAGCACCGTCACTTCGAAACCGGCCATCGCCGCCACTTGAGCGATGCCCGACCCCATCAACCCGCAACCAAGCACTCCGACTTTCTTAATCTCCATAATTGCTTCCTCAATAAAAAAAGCCATGTCATGCTGAGCCGCAGCCTTTAGCGGCGAAGGACCTATGCACTTCCTCGCCGCCAGCAACCTTTGTGTGTCCTTCGCAAACCCGCCGCTTAGAATGACAAATTTAATATCATCCAACCGTATCACCAGCTCAACTCCACCAGCGAAACGCTCTCCTCCGGCATCGCAAACTCCAAACCTACCGTGCCGTCCTTGCTCTCCACCCATCGCGGCGATTCCAGCAACTGCAACTGCCCCGCCACCTTCAGCGCTTCATACTGCTCTCGACTCGGTGATTGCGGAGACCCCATCGCCTTCCACACTGTATAGGAATTGCTATGGCTCTGGTCAATGCGATAGTGCTTCACCAGAATTCTTCGCGCACTAGTCGGCAATTCTGCCACATTCAATTGCACGGGCTTTTCCGCGACCGCAGCCTCGCCGTCCTGATAGTTCCACACCAGCACCGTGACTTCATGATCTCCACGAGCTGCCAGGCCGTCCACCTCCGCCTTCGCCCGAACTCCAGCCGTCAACATCTCGTCGAGGCCTACGGCTGCGCCACTGTTGACCTCGACCCGCTCTCCCGGCATCAATCCCAACATGCGGAACAGATTCATGACGGGCTTGTCGATCCCGTTCGTCGCCAGAGTTCGATACCCCAGAAAGTAAGGCTGGTCTTCAAACTCAAACGCCCAGGTGAGAATTCCCGCGAGGTCCGTCTTCGAGCGCTCGTTCAGATCCAGCATCTCCCGGATCGCTACAGCGGTATACGCCGGGTACAAGGTGCCATTCCGATACGCGTTCTGCGGATGATCCTTCGCCGAACAGGCGGCACAGCCCTCCGGGTCGGATTCGCTCAGAATCACCGGTAGGCGCGCAAACTGCGAAAACGACGAAACGATCTTCAGCCCTTCCTCCACGTCACGCAGTTGATGCGCGAGTCCCATCTGAACGCGCCCTTCCTTCACCTGTGGAGCGCCCTTCGCATGAAAGCTGATGAAATCGAGCGGAGCCCCGGTCTTACCAGTTGCGGAGTTCGTTCCACTCGCGCAGTGCTGCAGAAACTGCTTCAGAAATGCGGCCGCTTTCGCCGAACCGGGCCCAGTCGTCGCCGGCCCACCGACCTTTGCCTCCGGCAACGCGCGCCGCACGCCATCGACCGCGTAGTCGTAGAGCTTGTCGTATTCCTCCGGAGTCCCATGCCAGTAAGGGATGTCCGGCTCATTCCACACTTCCCAATTCCACGTCGCCACTTCGCTCGTGCCATATCGAGTGACGCAATGCAGAACGAGCTGATAAACCAGTTCCCGCCACTTGTCATAATCTTTAGGCGGATAAGTCCATCCCAGGAAGAGCTCGCCCTGAGGAAAGTGATGACGATACGGTTCCGGGTGCGTCGAAAGCGCCTCAGGCATGAACCCGATTTCGACAAAAGGCTTTGCGCCAGATTCAAGGTAGGTACCGAGGATTTTGTCGACGACGCTCCAATCGTAGATCGGATGCCCGGCGGAATCTTCCGTGTACGCATTGGTGGATCCCCATTTGAGCGCCGCCGCGCCATCTCCGGTGGTCAGCAGATTGTGCGTGCGAATCTGCACTCGTCCTCGATTGCTCGCCGCAAGTTCCGCAATCAACTCCCGTCCGTGCGGTGCGTAGGTGTAGTTCGGCTCGTCATAGCCAAAGTAATTCCAGACCGGATTCAACGGACCAAGGCGTCGCGCCGCATCCACTTGAATCACGACGGGAGATTGCGCTAAAAGAAATTGGCCAAACAGGAAAACGAAAGACGCGATCGCCGCCACCCGCAGAAACGATCTTCGATTCATAGCCGGTCCCACGCACCTCTGTAGGGCACTCCAGAAAGACAAAGCATCATTTTATTCAGCGCCTGTCATCCTGAGCCGCAGCCTTTAGCTGCGAAGGACCAATGCACTGCCGCCGCCAGCACTGCATGCGCCCTCCGCGGCAAAAGCCGCCGCTCAGGATGACAAGGTCTTATTCTGATCCGTGACAATCCGTGCAAATCCGTGGCAAAGACCTAGCTCATACTCTCCACCACCATCGCAATCCCCTGCCCGCCGCCAATGCAAGCCGTGGCCAACCCGTATTTTTTCCGACGCCGCCGCAACTCGTACAGCAGCGTGATCACCAGGCGCGTCCCGGTCGCCCCCAGCGGATGTCCCAGCGCAATCGCTCCGCCATTGACATTCACTTTCTCACGATCCAACCCGAGTTCCTTCTCAACCGCCAGATACTGCGCCGCGAAAGCCTCATTCACTTCAATCAAGTCGATGTAATCCAGCGACAGCCCGGCCTTCTGCAGCGCAATTTTCGTCGCCGGCACCGGACCCCGCCCCATCACCTTCGGATCCACGCCCGCAACGCCCCAGCTCACCAGCCGCCCCAGTGGTTCCATGTTGCGCTTTCGCACCTGATCCAGTGACATCACAACCACAGCCGCCGCGCCATCCACAATCCCACTCGCGTTGCCTGCGGTCACCGTCCCGTTCTTGCCAAACGCCGGCTTCAGCTTGGCGAGTCCTTCCATCGTGGTCTGCGGACGCCGGTGATCATCCTCGGTCAGTGACTCTCCCGTCGCCTCGCCTTTATGATTTCGCAGCTGCACCGGAACGAGTTCGTCCTGCAGACGTCTCGCCTTGTATGCATCATCCGCGCACTTCTGCGAACGCAGGGAAAATTCATCCTGCATCTCGCGCGTGATCCCTTGCTGTGAGCCATACAGTTCGGCAGTGTTTGCCATATAGGACCCGCAATAGGAATCAAGCAGAGCCACCATCAACGAATCCTCCAGCTTGCCGCCCGGCGCCAGCGTGAACCCATCGCGACCGCGGATCACAAACGGCGCTTGCGACATGGCCTCCATTCCGCCGGCGAGCACGATCTTCGCCTCATCGGTCTGGATCATCTGTGCCGCCGACACAATTGCCTGCATCCCCGACCCGCACAGCCGGTTCACCGTCAGCGCTGGAGTTTCGATCGGAATGCCCGCCCGCAACCCCACGTGCCGCGCTCCGTACAGTGCGTCGCCTGAAGTCTGTTGCGCGTTTCCGAACACCACATGATCGAATTCCTTTGGATCGATGCCCGACCGCTCGATCGCTCCCTTCCCCGCAACTGCACCCAGCTCCTGCGCTGTAAAATCTTTCAATTTCCCGCAATACCGCCCAAAAGGCGTACGGGCCCCGCTCACGATCGCAATGTCACCGGCTTTTAACATGATGAATGACTCGCAGAACCCCAACCGGACTCGGCCAGAGTGATTTATCCAAACTTGTTAGTCTAGCAGTGGGAAGAAGAATTCACCACAAAGGCACGGAGAGAGGAAACGAGGAAGAAGGAAAGGAAGGTCCAAGGTCGGAAGTCAGCTCTTCTACGCCACGGCACCCGCGGCCAGCACGGTAGGCCCCAGGGCTACCACATGCCCCAGTCCTTGGCTCATCGCTTGCCCCAGTGCATGCTCCACGCGGTTGATGACCTCGGTGACCACGTCGATGGGATCAAATTCGCTGCGGACCACCGCCTCCGCCAGTCCCGCTGAAAATAAAGCTGTGGCTCCCTGCTCAGCTCCATCCTTGGGGCTCCAACGCAGATTCGCCACGATCTTGCGCAGCTTCTCGATCGCCAGCATGGCTTCTTTTTCCGCCGTTTCGCCCAGCAGGATTGCAATCGTTGTCGTGTCGTAACGGAACGCCAAATCGTTCGATCGGATATTGGCGGCAAACATCTGCCCGGCGCGTTCCATCAAAGTTTGAACCTCAACGTCGCCGTGCTCTTTGACCATGGCGCCACTCTTGCCAAACTGGAGCAGGACGACAGTCAGGGGTGTCGAATTCTGAACGGCGCGCTTGCTCTCCGCCATCAGTAAATCCAGATACGAAGCCCGCTTCAAGAGTCCGGACTTTTCGTCCGTCACCGAAAGATTCTTCACCAGCCGCCGCAGGCCTGCATTGTTCAGCGCGATCACCATCTGGTCGGCGAGCGTTTTAAGCACCACCGTGTCCGCCTGTTGCCATGACCGCGGTCGATTGTGCATCAACACCAGAATTCCGGCTCTTTCTTCCCCGTCCATGAGAGGAATTGAGAGGATCGTCGCCGCGGCACCGACCTCGCCGAGAGCCTTTTTAGCGTTCTGCAACAGGCTCGATTTGGCCGGATCCTGAATCTCCAACGGCTCGTGTCCTTGCGCTGCCGAGTGCAGACATGTAACCAACTCGCCGATGGCAGCAGGGCTCATACGTTTGGTCCCGTCGGGACAAAACTCATCCATCGCGGTCGCGGGCATTCCCGCCTTTCCCATCACCGCGATACAGCGCGCAGCTTCCCACTGCATTCCGATTTCCTTAACCGCGGTACCGAGGACCGCTGGAGCCGTGCTCTGGTGATAGAGCTTTCGCGTAATCTCGGCGACCCTGGTAAACGTCCGCACGTCGGCGGCCGGATCAGGCACTGGATCGGCAGGCGCAGCTAGGGAGCTCGCCGCCGGCGCCGATGGCGTCGCAGCCGGAGGCAAAGGCGCCGATCCCGCATACCTCGGCGTCACGCCGGCCGACATATACAGCCGCTGCAGATCCTCATTCCGCTCTTCCTCGCGCGGAAACAGTTCCTGAATTCTCTGCAGCCGCTCGACGGCTTTGGTGCGCATTCCGTACTGCACCAGGATCTCGGCTTGCAGCATCAGATCCTGCAGGGTAGATGCTCCCAGCGTCCGTTCGTCCACCTGCACAGGCTCTTCGGGAGCCTTCGCGGCCGAACTGAATCGCGAAGCGATCACTTTGAACCGGGCATCTTCGACCTTGCCCTTGATCATGTCGAGACGCTTCAGATGTCCGGGCTCATAAGGATCGACTTCCGCCGCCCGGTCCAGGCACTCCGCCGCTTTCGCGAACTCGGTTGTGCTGCAATACAGATCGAACAACTTCAGCAGCGTACTGCAGTAATCGCTCTCACGGTTTGAGGAGTTGTAGAGCTCGCTCAGAAACTCAAGCATTTGCGACGACGGCTTCCGTGACGAGGTGATGTCTTCCATGATCGCGGTGAACTGCCGCCGCTCGCCGCGACGCCGCTGGAACTGCTCCAGTTTGCGGGCCAATGCCACTGCCTCATCTTCCTGCCCGCCGTCCAAAAAACTTCCGATCAGCCCGATAACCTGCTGCACGCGCGCCGGATTCTGCTCAAACAAAGTCCATACCAGCGGCTCCGCCTCGGAAAACCTTCCCGCTGCGACCAGAGAATCGGCATAGGCCTCGCGGAATTCCTGCGCTACTGGTCCGGCACTGATCTGGGGTTCCAGAATAAAGATCGCCGCTCCTACCTGGCCTTTCGTCAACAGGCTCTTCGCGTAAGCCAGGGCTATGGATTGATCCGATGCATCTTCCTGATAGGCCCGCTCATACCACTGTGCCGGATCGCCGCCTTCCGCCGCGGCGACGAGGGCTAGTCGCTGGAACGATGCCGCCGCCACTTTGCGATTTCCCAGCTCAGAAGCCAGCTCTGCTACTCGCAGCAGATTCGCCTGCGTCGGCTCGATCGCTACGATCCGATCCAGAACCTCCGCTGCCTCCTGCTTTTTCCCCAGCTTCGTCAGATCGAGCAGCGCCGCTTCGTACGTGCCTACGGCCAACTTCTTGTTCGATCCCTCCAGCAACTGTCCAAAGCGAAACTTCTGTTGCCAGGTCGGACTGCCGTGCCGCGCCAGCTTCTTATAAGTCAGGCTCGCGCGCGTCGCATCTCCAGCCGTGACTTGCCGCTCAAACAATTCCCCTAATAGCTTCACGGCTTCAGCGTTTCGGCTCAGCGACAGACACAGGTCCGCCGTGAGTTGCCGTACTACATCGTTTTCGTGATCGTCTTTGAGGACCAGCAGGTATTCTTCGAGGGCTTCCGCGGTCTTGCCTTTTTGCAGGAGCTTTTCCGCGCGCTCAATGCGCTTGCCGACCTCGGCTCGGTCCAGTCGTCTTGTGATCTCAGGCATGCGAAATCGGGCGGAGTAAACCCTGCTCCGATTCTAGGAGTGCCCTCTAACCCCAGCAATGCGGTAACGCCAGGGCGCGATTACGAAGGTCACCCCTTTTTAAGCGTTTGGAGGCTAAAGTGAAGCTCGCTTCGCCGATTCCCGAAAGCCCTCCGAGTCGAACGGGCAGTCCAGCGAGGCTGCGGAAGCACGTAGAACCGTTCCTTACATTCTTGTCATTCCGAAACGGCGTAACCGTTGAGGAATCTGCTGTCGCCCGCAGCGCCACGCTGCCGGCCATAAGCATTCCCCTCTTCGGTCGGAATGGCAAGCACCCGGATATCACGGACGACCAAATAACGGTGCGAGCCTGGTTTGAAAAGGCGCGGTTTCGAGTCGCGTCGTGAGTGCCATCCCCTCAACACAACAATCGCAAAGCACTCGCCATCACCACGATCGGGAAGGGCACGACTTAAAGTCGTGCCGCTGAGGCCGCCACAAGGGTCTCGGCTTTAGCCGCTGAGGAAAGTTGCAGACGCCGAAAGTGTTCTCACCGGGCCGGATCGGTCGGCGCACCGTTGAGATCACTCAACGTTCACGTTCGTCTGGTAGGTTTTGCTTGGTTGGATTTCAATCTTCTGCGCATGCTCAAGACGGTGCTTCAGCAGCGACAGATTCGCCCATTCGAGTTCCCAACCATCGTCAATCGCCAGCATCCGGTACCGCCCAGGCAAAACGTCGCGCAGGGTAAATGTTCCATCACTGTCGCTTTGATCGCGCCGGAACTTCGGCAGGTTGACCTCAGCCGCCTCCGGAACTAACAGGATCATCGCTCCCGCCACCGGCTTGCCGTCGCGCAGGGCCGTGCCATTGATCTTCGCCAGCGTGTTCGACAGCGATATTTCCAGCTCGACCGGCGTCCCGCCGGTAACCTGTACGGTTTGTCCCACCACCTGCGCACCTTTCGCCTTCAGGCTCGACACGATGGAGTTCTCACCGTTCATCGCGTACACCGAATATGTGCCTGGGGTCAGGAAGTCGGAATCGAATTGGATCTGCCCCCGCCCGCCAATCTGCGACTGCAGCACCTCGTCCGTCCGGCTGTTCCAGAGCCTTACTATGCCCTGTGCCGGCCACCCCGCACCCCCTTCCATCTGAACTTCGCCGTGAATCGACGCCACTGCCGACGTGCTGTCAGGATCCACTTCGGCATCCGCTGTCAGATCGAGCAGCATCGCGCGCTTCGCCCGACTGCTGGCATCAGCAGACAAAATGTCCAACACGTATCGTCCAGGAGCCACGCCCCGAATCTCCTGTGAACCGTCCACCTGTAGTTGTCTCTGCCCGAACTCATTGATCTCCGTACCAAAGATCCTCTGCTGCAGGGTCGCCCCGATGAACTGCTGCGGCTCGACATTGACTTGGTTCACCCGCACCCGTAATGCCGGTACGGCGTTCAAAGTGAAGTCTGCGGTGAAGTCCTCACCCTCATTCAGAGCAATCTGGGACGCCGAAGCCGCATCGGTGACACCCGGGTAGAAGGTCGTCGGAAACGCCACGTCGAATTCCGATTTCTGGGAAGAATTGCCCACAGCATCTCCGCCTTGAAGCATGCCACTGAACCACGGAGACGCGGCAACCACCAGGTAATAGCAGCCCGGCTCCAAGTGAGCCAGGCGATAATGCCCGCGATCGTCCGAAACCGTTTGCTCGGCAAGAGAAGTTTGCCTTAGTCCGAAACTTGCGTCCGTGCGGAACAGGTAGATGGTCGCACCCTGAACCGGTTCGTGCCCGTCGTCCTCGACCACGCCAAGGACGCGGGCATCAGGCCGCAACCGGAACACTACATTCCCTGTGCTCTGACCTGCTCCCACCACAATCGCACTCGCGTATATTCCGTGTTGTTCGAAACCTTGTCTCCTGAAACCGTTCGCCTGGCCGGCCAGGAGATACTTCCCCGGCTCGGCAATCATAAACGTGAATGCTCCATCGTCTGCGGTGAGCAGCTTCTGTTGTGTCGGCTCGAAATTTTCAGCCTTTCCAAACCACACCTCAGCCCCCGCGAGCGCGTGCCCGTTCACCGCATTAACAACTTTGCCCGAGACGCGAAATTTCGCAGGGACGATTTGACCAAAAAGGTGGGTTGAGGCAGCCAGCAGCGCAAGTAGAAACAAGAAGCGTCGTGACATGGACACTACCTTTTCACCGAAGTAAGACCAAGATTGACCGAGACTGTCGCATGGGGCTGCACCGTGACGTGCTCGGCATCTGAAAGGTAAGGATTCAAGATCTCTGGATCGGCGTATTCCACGCCATCGCCCCCGTCCAGAGCCACGATCACATAATCTCCGGGCGGAATTCCTGGAATAGCGAAGTTGCCCTGCATCGCTCTCGCTGCGTGGACGATATTTCTCGTGCCATGCGGTTGCACCAGCAATACCAGCACTCGACTCGAATCTCCCGCCGGGCTGATCGTCCCGCTAACCATCCCCGCACCGTCGCGCAGCGTCAGCTCGATCGGCTCGGGCTGTTCACCCTCGGTGAGTGTGAAATCGTCACTCAGAAGATCGACCGCCCCGCTCTGCGCAGATTTCACCCACCATTCTCCGGTCGTGGTGATCTCCAGCCTGTAAGTTCCCGGCGCGACATTCGGAATTCCCCCGGCCTGTCCTCGCCAGAAATTGTTTCCCCGGTTCGATTGCGACACCGGCACGAGCTGCAGCATGACGCCCGGAATGATTCCTTCTATCGGCACTTTCCGCTCCGAGCCTCCTGCGCCTTGTTCCTTCTTGATTTCGACAGGAATGGTTGCCGCCGGGTGCAGTGGAACCTGCAGGTCTGCTTCGTCAGAATGGATCACTACGGTCGCTCCGGGCGTCGTCAGTTCGACCTCTCCCGTCATTCCACCAACGCGGTAGGCGCCGGCAGGCACCTTCACCTGAAACTTTCCATCCTGCACGTCCGCGTTTTGGGTGAAGTCGAAGTCGTCCCCGGCCTTCCTCGCAAACGTCAGCCCAGTCACCTCATTCGACGGGCCCGACAACGTGCCGGAAACTTGATACATCAGCTCAGGTGACAATGTGAAATTGGCCTCCGCGTCCTGACCCGGGGCGATTTCGATGGGTGTCGCGGAGGCCAGATCTGAAACGCCGGGATAGAAGACCTTTGCAAAAGTCTGCTCCCGCGCGTTCGGAACACCCTTCTGGCTCAACATCGTCCCCGCGCTCTGGTCGACCGCGACATAATAGGTCCCAGCCGGAAGGACGAGTCGAAATTCTCCATCTTCATTGGTTTGTGCCTGGTTCGGCCGATCAGTCCAGATCAGCCGCCCTGCCACGTTCTGCTTGACGAAGGTGTGGATCTGAAATCCTTCGAGCGGCTGCTCATCTTTCGTGGTGACGCGCCCGCTGATGACACCCCACGGCGTCAGCTTTAGAACGACAGCCGGAGCGTCCTTGCCCACTCGGACTGCGGTTGTTTGCGACGCCTCTCCATTGTAGAAACCGGGCTTGACCACCGTCAGGAAGCCACTGCCTTCCGCCAGCCCTTCGATCACAAAGTGCCCGCCGGCGTCAGTAAGCGCCACACCTGCGCTTGGACCGGAGAGCTGTACCGCCGCGCGCCGGATTGGCTCTCCAGAAGCCGCATTGATCACCGTTCCGGAAAGGCTGTACAGGCTTCCGTCGGTTTTGGAATTCGCGGACTCATCTGGGGTAGTCTGCCCGCCATTCGGCTGCTCAAACCCAGGCCCGGCGGTGACACCCACGGCGAGCATCCAGACACCAAACCGGAAAAACAAATGGCTCGCCCTCATGTCTTTCTCATCCCTTGTCGGCAGCGGCAATCGCTCACCACTTCATGTTGACAGACCCCGCCGACGCCACCCAAGTTCCCAAGGTCATAAGCCCAGTGGCAATTTCCGCGGCGGCAACCCCTAAATCTTTGTCATGCCGGCAGGCCCGCGGCGCCAAGGAGGAATCTGCTGTCCCCGCCACGAACCACGTGGCGACGGGCGCCTCGCCCGTCCCGCCGAAGCGAAGCGAGGCGGAACCCTCCCACCCCGTTGTCATTCCGACGAGGCGCGCCAGCGCCAAGGAGGAATCTGCTGTCCACGCCACCCAGGTACTCGCTATCCCACTCATGCTATGTTGCTCCATGCCCACGGAGTCCGCCGGCCCTCCGAAATTCCACGAAGAAGGGCTCCGCCGCCAACTCTCCGCCGCGCAGATGGCAATGGTCGCCGTCGGTGGCTCGATCGGTACCGGACTCCTTCTCGGCTCCGGCGCCGCCATGGAGATCGCTGGTCCCGCTGCCATCCTCAGCTTTCTTGCAGCCGCTTTTGTCAACTGGACAGTGGCGATGGCCTTGGGCGAACTCGCCTGCGCCCATCCCGCTGCCGGATCGTTCGGCGTTTATGGGGAGCTTTACCTCAACTCCTTCGCCGGATTTATTGCCCGCGCCGGTTACTGGGTCGGTCTCGCCCTGGCGATTGGCACCGAAATGATTGCCGCCGCCACTTACATGTCGGTCTGGTTCCCCGGCATGCCGCCTTATTTCTGGATCATCGTCTTCGGCGCACTTCTGCTCGTGATCAACCTCAGGAGTGTCGGTTCTTACGGGCGCGTAGAGTTCTGGCTCTCCATGATCAAGCTGGCGACGATCATCGCCTTCATCCTGATCGGGACTGCGTTGCTCACAAGCGGACGGGCCGAACCGCAATACGGCGCACAAGGCGGATTCTTTCCGACCGGTCTCTGGGCGCCTGTGGTCGCACTCACCTACGCGATTTACAGTTTCGGTGGCGTCGAGATGGTTGCGGTCACCACGGGCGAGTCGCGCTCAACGAAAGACATTCCTCGCGCTGTCTGGATGACCTTTCTCACTCTTACATTCGTATACGTCGGCGCCATCGTTATTCTTCTCGGGGTCATGCCGTGGAATCGCGCCGGAGTCAGCGAGAGTCCATTCGTCACCACCTTTCGCACGGTGCGAATCCCCCACGCCTCGGGACTCATGAACTTCGTGGTCCTCACGGCGGCGCTCTCGGGTGCGAATGCGACGCTCTATGTCGCATCGCGCATGGTCTTCTCCCTGGCCCGCACCGGATGGGCCCCGGCCAGCCTCGGCCGGCTCAACCACGAGGGATCTCCGCAGAACGCTGTCCTCCATTCTTCCTTCGGGATTCTGTTTGCGCTCGCACTCGTGCTCTTCGCTCCAAAAAACGCGTTCCGCTATATGCTCGGCGCCGCTTTCACCGGGATGATCCTGTCCTGGCTCGTCTCCCTTGCCGCTCACATCAGCTTTCGCCGGAGACGCTCGCCTGCGGAATTAGCGACACTTCCATTGCGTTCGCCACTCGGGATTTGGGGATCCGTATTCGGATTCCTGGCTGTGACGGTCTCGCTGCTGCAAACCTGGCTCCATCCGCTTCATCCGCCGGTTAATCTCTGGAGCGGCCTCATCCTGATCGGCGTCCTAACGCTGGCCTTCATCCTGTTAAGAAGACAGCCCCTCAAGGGTCGAATATCCAACACATAAGATTGCTCTACTTCGACACCGACATTACGGTGATGAAGAACTTTCGCTTCCACACTGGGAAGGCGCAGAGATCCAGATCGGCGCGGTTGTAGCCGCGAAGCGGCATAAGAATGCAGACCACGGCGCAAGCCGTGGGTGGAATTGGAAAACGACTCAGCCCCAGCGGGGCGAAAGAGCAGTTCTCACGCTCACAATCGAAGGCGCGTCGCAAGTCCCGTCAACTCATTCGCCGCCGCTGAGGCACGCTTTCGAGGTCACAAAGAGTTCTTAGCGGAGATCCTGTGACACCTCGTCGTATAGTATGTTCCTTCTGTCACAACTCACAGTCGGAAGGGTAATCAATGGGCCGAATCCTGGCGCTTCTCTTCGCCGCCACCACTCTTCTCCAAGCACAAGATCAACTCTTCTTCCACGCGAAGATTTTCACCGCTGACCCCCAAAATCCCTACGCCGAAGCGGTCGCCATTCGCGGTGACAGGATTCTTGCTGTGGGCACACTGCCCGAGGTTGCAAAAGCCGCTCCCAACGCTACCCGCACCGATCTCGACGGCAAGAGCCTGTTCCCCGGTTTTATCGATTCTCACAGCCATACGATCGACGGCGGTCTCAACCTCATCAACGCCGATGCCACCGAGAAGGTCGATACGTTCGCGGAACTGCAAACCTTCGTAGCAGAGTCTAAGAAATCCGGACGCGGCGTGCACAGTGAGATCCTCGAAATTCTCGGCCTGCCGCTCAAATTCTGGTCACACACCGACACGCTGAACCAGGACTTCAGCGCGGGCCCTTACGACAAGCAGTGTCTGATCTTCCGAGGCATGGATGGCCACACCGCCTGGGCCAATCGCGCCCTGCTCGAGCGCGCCGGCATCACAAGCGATTATCTGAAGACGCTCACACCAGACCAACGCAGCTATTTTGGTTACGACAAAGACCTGCAACCCAACGGATTTCTGGTGGATGCAGGACAGGACAAAGTCGATCGCTTGATGCCGCCACCCACCGACAAGGAAATCCTCGCGGCCGGGCAAGCTGCTCTCGCATACAACTACAGTCTCGGCATCACCGCATGGCTCGAGCCTAGCGCCCCCGAGTCAGCCCTGAAATCCTACAAGATGTTGAATGAGCGCGGCGAGTTGAATTCAGAAGTCGTCGCCTTCCCCAGGGTCCTGGCCAAAGATCCCCCGGCGGAACTCGCGTTTGTGCATAAGCAGCAGCAGGCCTACGGAAACATTCCCCACCTGCACATCACCGGAATCAAAATCTTCGCGGATGGAGTGGCGGAATTTCCTTCGCAAACCGCGCACCTCACCAAGCCCTACAAGAATTCCGGACGCAACGGGGAACTGCTTTTCGATCAGAAGACCTTCAATCAACTCTGCATCGCGGCTGACAAACAAGGACTCATCATCCATGTCCACGCCATCGGAGACGGCGCTGTGAAGGCCGCGCTCGACGGAATCGCAGCCGCCCGCGCCGCGAACGGAGACTCTCACCTTCCGCACACGCTCACGCACGAGCAATTCATCCGCCCCGAAGATTTCCCCCGCTTCCGTGAACTCGGCGTCATCAGCGCGCTCCAACTCTACTGGGCCGAAGGCGCCAACGACACCATCGAAATTCTCAAACCCTACGTGGATTCCGAGACCATTCTCGACAACGGCGGAATTATCTCCGGCGCCAGCGATTGGCCCGTATCGACGGCGAACATATTTCGCGCGATTTACAAGTCCGAAACCCGTAAAGGAAAAGAAGGCGTCTTGGACGCGAGCCAGGCGATGCCACGCGAAGCCATGTTCTACGCCTACACGCGCAACTCCGCCAAAGCGCTAAATCTGGATTCAATCGGCACAATTGCCGCGGGAAAGCGAGCGGATCTTGTCCTGCTCGACCGGGACGTATTAACAGTGACTCCCGAGGAAATGCAGGACACAAAAGTCCTATGGACAATGGTGGCCGGCAAAAAGGTCTACCAGGCAAAGTAACCCTGGCAATCGCGCCGGCAATGTGGCGACGGCCGCCTTCGGCCGTCCCGCGAAGGCAAAGCCGAGCGGCCATCTTCCCACAGTTGTTCATGTCCACTCCTGTGTCACCCCTGAATCCTCTGTGCTGAGCCCCCGCCGCCCTGAGTGTAGCCGAAGCGGTGGACAGTTCGCGTAGGGGCGGACGCATTCGTCCGCCCCGCGAAGGCAAAGTCGAGCACCGGCGCGATTGTCGCCTCACTTCATCTGCAACGTCCTTAACATCCCCTCAAACGCCGGCCGCAGCGACGGGAAATCCTTGTCCGGAGAAATAAACACCAGGTACAACACGGTCCCATCACGGCGCGCAATCGCCACCAGCCAGTCCCTCTCCTCGAGCGCTTTGCCCTGCACATCCTTGATCGGCGAACTCCCAATCAACTCCGCCGATTTGCCGGTTACGCTCTTCGTCCGGATCGTCTCATCGCGCCCAATCTCCTTCAAATCCGGATTCGACTGCCGCAAGCCCGCGATCAATTCATGAGTCGCCGTATCGAGGCTCTCCCCCGCTTCTTCCGGCTGATAATTGGCGATCATCACTCCGTACGCCACCGCGTTCTGCGACACTCCGCTTGGCGGCGCGATTGTCACGCTCGAGCTCTGGTCACCAAACACTTGCCAGTTTTCTGGATAAGAAATCTGATACTCGTTATGTGTGAACACCTTCAGATTCGCACTCGGTGTTACATCACTCCGGGACGACCCGCCCTGCTTTTGCATCGCCGCGACTTCTGCCGAACTCAGCGGCTTCATCCCCGCCACCCGCCTCTTGATCTCTTTGAACTCGCCGCTGTCCCCCAGATAGGTTCGCGCCATCAGAGTCTTTACCTCGCGCGTCACCGCTTCTGCGCGATTCCCCGGATTCGGATGATCGCTCATAAACTGATTGATCATCGAGTTCGATCCCGGCCCCATCTGTTTTTCCAGCTTCTCGAAAAACACGGCCATCTGCTGAGGCTCATACCCCGAGTCATACATGATGTCGGTGCCCAGCAAGTCGGCTTCAGATTCCGCCTGCCGCGAATTCTTAAGGAAGTACGACCCCACGCCAAAGGAAATCCCCATCTCCGCGGCTTTCGCGAGCGTGCTGTTTCCCAACAATCCGCCCAGGATCGAAAGGGGAAGCTGCGCTCCCATTTGCTTCGACGCCGCCCGCGTCCCATGTCGCTGCACTACGTGCGAAATCTCGTGCGCCATCACACCCGCCAGCTGCGCCTCATTATCCGCCACCTGAATCGTGCCCAGATTGACGAAGATCGATCCGCCCGGCAGCGCGAACGCATTGATCTCCTTCACGTTCACCACGTGGAAGTTGTATGGCCACTGATATCCCGGAGCGCGTGCCGCCAGCCGCCCTCCCAGCTTCTGCACGTACTGCGTCACGGGATCCGAATCCGGCAGCACCGGCAGCTGCTTCATGACTTCCGCCGCATTCTGCTTCCCCAGTTGAACCTCTTCGTCCTGGGAAAAAATGTCGAACCCATGGGTCGGCTCGACGCGAGCTTCCAAACAGGGCGATATGCTTAAGAAAACGATCAGTACCAGTACAAACATTCGCGTGCAGGGTGAGTAGCAATTCATGCCCCGCATGATAATCCAACATATAGCGTGATGTAGAGAGAGTAGTGTGATATAGAGACAGGCGCCTCGGCTGTCCCGCGACGGCGAAGCCGAGCGGCCGCAGCCCTCTGCGATCCCCACGGAATTCCCCTGCCTGGTTTCCTCTCCTGCTCCGGGATCGCGCAAAAGAAACTCCCGAAAAGACGTGTTCCGGTGCGCTAAACTTGCAGCCCAGGTGCCGATGAACCGAACGCTCGCCTTCCTTGTGACCGCCGCTGGAATGATGCTCGCCCCGAACGTCCGCGCCCAGGAATCGGTTTGCGATCTCTTTTCTCACCTGGAAAACTCCGACGGCCAACAACTTGTTGTTACTGGCGACCTGATCATCTCCAAGGACGTCACCATCCTCGGCGCCGCCGACTGCGATAACCACTACACGTCCGCATTAAGCGGCACTCAACGAGCCTGGCCTACGGCTCTCTTGCTCCATCCTTCTGCTGCTGTTGCTCCGGCGCAGCTTCGGCAAATCCAGAATGCCGCTGCAGAAACCGACCGTCTCCGCGGCCAAGGCAAAGCCATCAGTGCGTCCGCCACCTTCTCGGGCCGTCTCCGCCTAGCTAGCACCGGGGATATCCCTGCCGAGCTGGATTTCGATTCCTTCGAGAATCTCAAGGTCGAAGCGCTGCCTGACGCCGCTTCGTTGGAAGTAATCCCGATATGTGCCCTGTTTCAGAATCTGTCCAACTGGAAGGGAAAAAGAGTCGCAATCCGAGGCGAGTTCGTCAGCACGACGGAAGGATGGTGGATCAGCGGCAACTGCGAGGGAGCATTCATCAGCGACGGATATCGCTGGCCCGTCGCGATTAGTCTTGGCGTTCCCGCATATCACTCGAGAGAGACCGCAGATCTTTACCAGGCAAAATGGCCGCAAATCAGTAAAGGCGAGAATTTGAAAGGGACGCCCGATGCCATCAAGCTGGTGACTTTTGTGGGAGCCCTGCGATTGCGCTCCGACTATCACGTCACCTGCATAGCGAATGGCACCTACCGGGCATTCGGCTACGGTCCCCGGCAACTAAATGGTGCGGCCGCAGAGTTGATCGTTGAGAGCATTCGCGACCTTGAACTCACACAACGCCCTGAAACTTCACTTGCTCCGAATCAGGTCAGTCGCGAACAGCACTGCGTCCCACCATCCCGTGCAGAGGTTTGCGCTCAGGCCGACACAATTAGCCGTGCAGCGCAGCGAGGTTGTGTCGACGAAGTGCGCGAATTCCTGGCGGCCGACGGCATCGACAGCAAACACGGCAGCGAATCCGAAGCCCTCGTCACCGCCATTCGCACCGGGAACAAAGAAATAGTCGAGATCCTTCTCCGTGCCGGAGCCCCGGTGAACCCGTCGGAAACCAAGCTCTGGCCTCCACTGTCGGACGCCGCCTTCACCAAGCACTTCGACATCATGAAACTGCTCATCGAATCCGGAGCCAAAGTTGACGCCCCTGACCATCGCGGGTCAACTCTTCTCGTCAGCACAGGATTCTTCGATCCCACGGTGACAACCATTCTTCTTGAGGCCGGAGCCGATCCCAATGCTGCCGACCGTGAGGGCCAGACTGCTTTGATGAGGGCCTCAGACCGGGGCCTGAAACAGACGGTCAAGATCCTGATCGAGCATCACGCCGACATAAACCAGAAAGACGTCGCGGGGCGCACCGCACTCATGCACGCCGCCGCCGGGCACTTCTCCGACGCCATCCCTCTTCTGCTCGAGAACGGCGCTGACGCCAGCGCCCGCGACTACGAAGGCAAGTCCGCCCTCGACCTCGCCGACAAATCCAACAACCTCGGCGCCTTTACGATGCTTTCTGTCGCCGTAAAACGCTCTCACTAGGCGATAACGCTGTCACTGCAGCCGAAACATTGTCATGTTGAGCGGAGTCATGACCGTAGCGAAGCGAAGGTCATGACGGAGCCGAAACATCCCTACTTCTGGTCGAACCGTATGCGCCCGAAAAGGCAGCGGAGCTATGCCCCCTACCCAGTTACGGCCGTAAGCGGCAGATCTCCCGATCGGGTGGTCTAATTCCCGTAGTGTTTCCGAAACATGTCTCGTTGTCCCTATTGCGACTCTGAACTTCCCGGCTTTGAAACGCTGTGTCAAAAGTGCTTCGAAGCGCAGTATGACCGGCTCAAGCACCCGAAACCCTGGTGGAGCAGACCAACTCCTCGGCTGCGTCGCACCACCTTGTATGTCTTTTTGTCTGCCTTCGCGTACTGCTATGTAGTGTTCCGATACGACTTTCCATACTGTCATCGTCGGCACATGATAGCCGCGAAGACCTCTTCGCTAATTGCATTCGCCGTCGCGTCGATCCTAGCCTACATGGAAAGCACAAGCGAAGATTCCAGATAAAAAAGGGCGCCAGAAAACCCGGCGCCTATGAGATACGACTCGCGAGATGCGGTCTAGCGAGAAGACAAAACTTGGTTTTGCAAAGGCCGATTGCTGACAGCTGAAAGCTACTTGCTCTCCGCCACTCCCGGTGACGGAGCCCCGAAATCCCGGCGGCTATTGGCAGCTGCGCGTGCCCCGCGCGCCGACGGCTGATTCGCAGCCGCCGTTCCATACCGCTCGAGCAGGACGGGAGCCATCGCATTCTCGGCTTCCTTCACAAAGATCATCTTGTTCTCCGAAGCCATATCGACGCGCACAAAATCTCCCAGCTTGACTTGCCCCGTGGCTACCAGATTCGCTAATGGGAACACCAGGTTCCGCTCGATGGCCCGCTTCAGATGCCGCGCGCCATACCGAGGATCGGTCCCTTCCTTCAGCAAATACTCTTTCACCGGGTCGGTGCAATTGAACACGAACTGGTTCGTGCCCGCCGCCATCAGAACGCGCTGCTGCACCATGCCCAGTTCGATGTCCAGGATCTGCGCCAGGTGCTGATCGCGTAGGGTCTTGAAGACCACGGTCTTGTCGATGCGGTTCATGAACTCCGGCGTAAACTTCCGCCGCGCCGCTTCGACCGCCGTCCGCTGAATCTTGTCGTCGAACGACTCGTCGACTTCGACCGCCTTCGGCGCGAATCCAAACCCGCCATCCACCAGGCTCGTCATCTCCGACGCACCCAGGTTCGAGGTCATAATGATGATGCATTGCGACAGGTCGACGCGGCGGTTGTCGCCCAGCGTCAACGTCGCCTTGTCCAGAATCCCCAGCAACAGTTGCCACAGCGAGTCCGACGCCTTTTCGATCTCGTCAAACAGCAGGATCGAGAGCTTCAACTTCTCGGTGAACCACTGGTTCAGGGCTTCCTGCGTCAGCAGCGGATGGGTCTCACGGTGGCCCAAATATCCCGGAGGCGATCCGATCAGCTTCGCAATCTCGTGCGAATGCTGGAACTCGGCGCAATCGATCTTGATGCAAGCCCGGGAATCCCCAAACAGCGCTTCGGCCATCGCCTCGACGACCCGCGTCTTGCCAGACCCGGTCGGTCCCAGGAATAGGAGATTCCCCACCGGACGTCCCGGCGCATTCAACCCGGCCAGGAACATCTGATAGATCTCAACCACCTTCTCAACCGCCTGATCCTGACCAACAATCCGGCGGCGAAGGGCTGCGTCAAACTCACCAGCATCGTTGCTGCGACGGTTCGGATCGAGCACTGTTGCGAGATTCGTTCTCATAAGATCGTTGTCCACTCGTAACCGGACATTCCCTTTCGGCCGCTTTGGCTCTTCTTATTAGATGTCTTTCCGGACTCTCTAGGCCTAGCCCCCCGGCCTGTCTCTTGGACGTTCCCCATTCGCCCAAGAATTCTGGCGCATCCGGCAAGGTTGAAATAAGCAAGCGCTTAGCCACGCTCGCGGTAAAAACAGGTCCAAGCGCAAGCCTTTTATGAATAGAGACTTAGGCCCCCCTGCTGGCAATTCGCTGACGCCCGCCGGTCCGCGTCTGTAAACATAAGGTAAATACTTTGCACCATCATGGAAGGAAGATGTACCGCCTGAGAACCGACCAGAGGACGGAACCCAGCGAGCGGGTAACCCTCTTCCCATGCCCGACCGTGTTACTCCACCCGTAACTAGCGGCAACAGTTCACCGACTCTACTATCGCTTTGTAACGGGGAGGAATCGCTTGCGTCTCTCGTCTGTTCGCGTTGTCACGGGGATTTCCTGTCTTCTTTTTGGCGCCGCTGCCTGGCGCCTCGGCCCACATTCCGCTAACGATTTTGTCGCCGAAGCGCAGACGCCGCAACTGGCTAAACCGGCTGTAGCGACCCAGAATGCCGGCAAACTGCGATCGGCGAGCGTCACAACCGTCAAGGCCTCGATTCCCGACCCCAAACCCGTTGCCGCGCCCGGCACCGAAATCTACACCGCGAAGCGTGGAGAAGCAATCCCCACCATCGCCCGCCGTTACCTGAGCAAGACTTCTTACCTGACTTCGTCCGAACTGGCCGACGCGATCCGCGCCCTGAACCACAAGACCGATTCGAGCAACATTCTTAAAGCCAACGAAAACATCATCATCCCGGGCATTCTCTCCGCGCCGGTCAGCGAAAAGACAATTCCCGTCGCCAAGGATTTCGAGGTCCGCGCCATATACCTCACCGGATTCATGGCGGGCAGCGAGCACGGGATTCGCGTCATTAAGCATTGGCGTGAAGTCGGCGGCAACGCCGTCGTATTCGATATCAAAGACTCCGACGGCGCGGTGATGATCCCGTACGACCATCCGCTGCTCGGTGCGCACAACGTCTACGTTCACGACGTTCCCAAGCTCGTCCATTTCCTGCACCAGCAGAACATGCACGCCATCGCGCGCATCGCTATTTTCCGCGACGAGCGCCTGGTCGTAAATCATCCCGAACTCGCCGTCCAGTCCCGCAAGAACAAAACGGCATGGCGTGAAAACGGCAAGCTGGTCTGGACCGATCCTTCGAATCCCCAGGTTCAGGATTACAACATTGCCCTCGCCAAGCACGTAGCTCAGCTCGGCGTGGACGAAATCCAGTTCGACTACGTCCGCTTCCCCGCCGAAGGCGACCAGAAAGATGCCGCCTTCGTCTTCCAAAAAGACCAGCCCGAGCCGCAAACCGAAGCCGCCGGTGAAAATGGAACATGTGGAGACGGCCACCTCGGCCGTCCCGCCGAAGCAAAGCAAGGCGGAACCTCTACCACAACTGAAACCAAGCCAGGCGATACCATCGCGAATTCTTCGGCGACCCAAACGGCTAGCTCCGCACCGACCCCAGCCCCGAAGGGGCAGCAGAAGAACGCAGCTCACGGCCGTGGGACCGTCGCCAAAAACTCCACCAGGTCCCGCAGGGACGCCAGCAATGCAGCCTGCCATCTCCCTCGCGGCCCGCAGCGCTCCGATGTCATCGCCGGATTCCTGAAGAAGGCCTACTCCGAACTTCACCCCACCGGCGTCCTGCTTTCGCTCGACGTCTTCGGCGTGATGGCCTGGCAACGCCCGATTGACCTCTCACACACCGGACAAGACATCGTCCAGATGGCTCGCTACTGCGACGTCCTCAGCCCGATGATTTATCCCTCGCACTTCTTCGGCATGGACAACATTGCCCACCCTGGGGACGAGCCCGCCCATTTCATCGGCGAATCCATGGACCGCTTCGAACTCATCACCAAGGGCAGCGGCGTCGTCATCCGCCCCTGGCTGCAGGCCTTCCACTGGCGTACGAAAACCTATTCCCCCGAATACATCAAGATTCAGGTGGAAACCGCGCACCAAAAAGGCGGCGTCGGATTCTTGTTCTGGAACGCCGCCAACGATTATTCGAAGCCCTTCACGGCGATGCCGGAAATGAAGTCGGCGAACCTGAAAGACGGATCGAAAGACCCGCGCTATTTCCGCGGCGACGAACTCCCGTCCACAACCATCGCCCAAAACTCACCGAAATAAAAAACCATGTAGCGACGGCCGCGTCGGCTGTCGGGCGGCCCGGATGTATCGGGCCGCGGGATTTTCTGTCGCCCCTTCGGGGCTTGAGCACCTCTTTCTCTTTCTACCTACCGCTTGCGCGGTGGGCTGCGATCTTTCGCTCCTTCGGAGCTGGGGCGGTGGCCGTGGCTGGTGGTTTTTTGGTCAGCGGGGCCTGTTTGGGTGCTGCGGCGGCTTCGGAGTGAGATTTGTTCGGGTACGTGTGCGCCAGGGAGGTGGCGGCGGGCGTGGCGGGGCTGTCTGCCGGCACGCTCGCTGCGCTCGCGGGACGGACGAGGGCGTCTGTCCCTACACAATCTTTCACGGCACGAGCTTGGGCTTCGCGGGCCAGGACGCGGCCGCCTTCTGCCTGATACTCCCAGAAGTGGCGGTCGTGGGATTCGACGGGTTTGTACGGGATGGCGGACACGGCAGGAAGTTCGGACTGCTGCGCGATCGTTTCGTGCTCGGGCGTTGGGGCTGGGTAGTCGGGGATTTGCGTGACGGTGTCTTTGGCGTGGATGCTGAACTTGACGCGGCTCGCGTTTTTCACGGCGATGTGCAGGGCGCGAATGATCAGACTGGCGCGCTTGATGTCGATGGTGTTGCGCATGAGGGCGTTGATGACTTCCATCAGGGCGTACTGGATGGACTCTTCGTCTTCGATCATCGCGATCGGATGCAAGCGCGATTGTGGAGGGCGACGGACGCCGCGGTGGGCGTTCTGGTGGAAGTAGCAGAATTGCTCTCCGCGGAGAGCGGGGGAATTGCAACGGACTCCGGTGACTTTGATATGAGTGCAGCTGCGATCGTTGGACATGGCATT
>DATEHP010000146.1:0-6767 GCA_035279505.1 Candidatus Sulfotelmatobacter sp.
ACCTTGCTGCGCTCTCCCAGTGCAACCAGGTGAAAAGTGGTCTTGCCCAGATCGATGCCGATTGATGCGATGTCCATCATGATGATCCTCCAGTGAAACCGCCGAGTTATCCTACTCGGCGGCGGACCATCTCATTAATCCCCACTTTGCCGCTCAAAGCGTGTAATGGCCTGTTTCATCAGTTATGCCTGAACGATGGCGTTCACAGTCTGTCGGATCGGTACACGACAACTGGAATCGAGCCCGGCTCAGTACCCCAAAAGTGTTCGTCCAAATGGTAATGATCGCCTCCCGCTCCCTCGCTGAGTCCAGAACAGATGGCGGCTAACGCTCTTAGTCCTAGTCGGTTGCCCGAAATTGTGAGTTCGTCCTTCTCGTTCAAAATGAACTTGAGCTTTGATCCTGGCGCAAGGATTTCGGCATCTCTCTCCGGCAGCCTCGGTCTCGGTTGGTTTTCGTTGGACATCCCTGTCCCTTCATTCGATTGATTTTCGTTCGTAGTCGACAGTCTAAGCTGTTCCCGGGGAAGTAGAACAGAAGCCTTCGGGTACGGATCTATGAAGTGCGCTGGCGATGGTTGGCGTAACATTCCCCATATCACTTATCTTCCCTGAGGCAAAGTGGTTTTCCTTTCGCTCACTTGTGTAATGCCTGTTTTCGACCGTTATTCTGTGCTCATCCTTACAAACAAATTACAGGGTTATTGCGCTCGCGCAACGTGCCAGGTCTAAGACGGTGGGAATCTGGCGTGCGACTGAGGTGAGACGAAGAGAATCCTCTTCATTCGTGCTGCTCGGCACAACCGAGAACCTCAATGTTCTGGTGCCTTGAATCGGCCCTCCTTCGCCACCCGTCACTGGGAGGACACGACATGAACGATCCACTTCAAGAGCAAGAGTCGTCATCGAGCAGAATAAAGATAATCGTAATAACGATCACGACTCTCGCCGTCGTCGCGTTAGCAGTCTGGCAGGGCCTTGAGTTAGCTCTACGACTGACATCGTGAACAACGGTACGGGATGTCGATAGGGGAATCCGGCAGCTGAACGATCCTGAATGCTTGGGAATGGTTCCATGATGTTGCGCTAGGCAGAACAGTCGCTGCCGTCATAGACGCGGTATTGTATAGATCGCACTCGGCGTGATTGTCGCTTTTTTGGCCGTGGAAATAGTGCGATTCAAGGTTGATGAGTGGAAAGGTCTATCCGCTGAGCTGATGCTTCCAGTCTTCCCACCATCGAACAAAAAATGGGAAGCGCAAGTTCAGCAACCGATCCAGTGTGGAAACGACTGTTGACCACGATTCCCCTTTGCTTAGGAAGGCATCCACACAACTAAGCTCGTTCAGGGGCAATTCAGTGTGGCCGGAAAGGATCAAGATGGGGACGTGTGGCTTGACACGCTTCATGTGGCTCGCCACCCGATCCCCGTTCATCCCGGGCAGTTCGTAGTCTAAGAGCACTGCTTCAATCGGATGGGAAACAAACAATCCCAGACCTTGCTCACCGCTCTGAGCTGTCAGGACTTCGTAACCACTTATCTCCAGCAATTCCTTGCGGGCTTCGAGCCCAGCGGCGTCGTCGTCGACACACAAAATTTTCGCCTTTGGCTTTCCCATTGCGTCGCCACCTTGGACTTTTCGTGTGCGCGAGCTGAAAGCGAGCGCTAACCTTTCAACAAGAATCTGATGAGCACATTCCTTGCCAAACACTAAGTTGCTGCCGAAACGCATCGTTTGAGCGGAGGAGCTCAACGCTAAAGAAGAGGCTGGCGATTACTCTCCGTCGACCGTGGTCGTATGTCATCGGTCCACGCGATTCTGCGGGAAAAGGCGGAATCTGATTACTGTTTTTTGCTCATCGCGGGCCAGATAAGTTTTTCCAGAATCTGTGAAGATTGTTCTGTACAGGGGAAACAGTAGACCGACGTGATCCTGCGTCTCTATCCGGATTGCTTCTTCGGATCAAACACGTGTTCGCGCCAGACGAGCGCGTTCTGGAATGTAAAGGTCTCGCAGGATGAATCTCCGTACAAATCGACACGAAGGAGAAGACGATCATCAACGCTGATTGCGACGAAAAGATTGGCTGTTCCCAAGCCGGACGGCACCCTGCCAAGGCGAAGTGGGCGCTTTGTCGTCCATGGCGGATCAATCGTTACCAGTTGTCGGACAGAGAGCATTTGCTTCGTTCTGGCCTGAAGATTTTATGGCAGGTAAGCGCCCTGATAATCGAAACCGAGTCCGTTTGGCGAAACGTCTCCATTGCGCTCTTGCCTATGCTTGCGGAATTTGAGTTGGAGAAGGAAGAATTCGCGATTCACTCGCGCTCGCTTACTCGTGCCGCAACGACTCGATCGGATCAAGCCGCGACGCCCGAAATGCCGGAATCATCCCGCTGATCAGCCCCACCGCGCCCAGAATCACCGTCGACGCGATCAGCGTCGCGGGCTGGATAATCAAACGTATGTCGCCCGCCTCGCCATTCTTCGCAAACGCGCTGTACAAGGTAAGCCGTCCCACCGACAGCGCAACCACGTAGGCCAAAACCACTCCCAGCACGCCGCCGATGAATGTAATCGTCAGAGCCTCGGCCAGGAACTGCATCAAGATGTAACGCCGGCGCGCACCGAGCGCCTTCTGCACGCCGATTTCCCGCGTCCGCTGCGTCACGGAAACCAACATGATGTTCATCAGTCCCACGCCGCCAATGCCCAGTGTCAGCGTCCCAATGAATCCCATCAAGATCTTCAGGCCCAGGGTGATGATCTCAAACTGGTGCAGCTGATTCATCAGGTTGAACACTCGCACTGCTTCCCGGTCCGATTCGTTGAACTTGTGCTGTCCGGCTAGGATCGTCCGCACTGCCGGCTCGATCTTTTGATACTCCGGCGTCTGATAATTGAACCAGATCGTGTCCAGATAGTGCGTACTCTTCAGATCGCTCATCGTGCTGAAGGGGACGTAAACCACGCGGTTGATGTCGTCGTTCCCTTCCTGCATCTTGGCGGCCAGCACGCCGACCACTTCGAAGCTGATGCCATCGAGTCGTATGTGCTCGCCCACCGCGCTTCGTCCGGAAAACAGCTTTTCCTTCGCTTCCGAACCAATCACCGCCACGCGCCCGCGCTGCACTTGGTCTTCCATGTTGTAGAAGCGTCCCAAACCCAGTTTGAGCGAACGAATGTCATACACATCGGGATTATTCCCGCTCACCGGAAATGTAAACGCGCGATTCTCGTACTGCACGTTGGTCTGCTTGCCCACTTCTGCCGTGATATGTGTGATTTGCGGAAGATTGGTGGCGAGCGCGTCGACATCTTCCTGGGTAAAGCGGACCGCGACGCCCGACTTCTGACCGCCGGCCTGCATCGAAGTTTTCCCCGGCACCACGATTACGAGCTTGGTACCGAAGTTGGCGAATATGTTCGCGCAGGCTTGCCCGAAGCCGTCACCATAAGCCAGCAGCATCACAACGGTCGCGATGCCCCAGGCCATACCGAGCATGGTCAGCGCGGTGCGGCGCCGGTTATGACGCATCGCCGTATAGGCTTCCAGGAGCAGGTCTCTGATCATCCGCCCTCCTGTCGCAGCGCTTCCACCGGCTGCAACATCGCCGCTTTTCGCGCCGGATATAGGCCCGCAATCACACCAGCCAGCGTCAGGCACCCAATCGCGAGCATCGCCGACATGGGCACCAGCTTCGGCGGATCGAATCCCTGCGGTCCCTGCACTCCGCCCATCAACCCCATCAGCCCGCCCGCAAAGGCCAGGCCGAGCATGCCGCTGCCCAACGTCAGAAGCAAGCCCTCGAGAAAGAAGTGAAACAGGATATTCCGGTTCGTCGCACCCAATGCCTTGCGCAGCCCGATCTCCTGCGTGCGCTCACTCACCGCGACCAGCATAATGTTGATGACGCCGATCGCCCCCAGCGCCAGCGTGACCAGGCCCACCGCTCCCAGAAACATGTTCATCACGTCGAAGATCGTTCCCACCATCTTCGATTCCTGGATCGAATCCCACTCGTCGAACGCGTTCTCATCGCTGGCATCGAACCCGTGGTTGCGTCCCACAATCTTGTGGACGGCGTTGCGAGCGATCACGTGCTCAGCCGTCACATGCGGCTGATACTCAATGAAGGAAATGGAATTTTGATGATTCTCGCCCTTGAGCGGAAAGTTCGCCGCCATTACTTCATAGGGAATGTAGGCCCGGTTGTTGAGCCACATGTTGTCGCCGCGGCCCAGGTGGGGCATGCTTCCGATCACTTCGAAGCGCAAGCCGTTGATCGTGATGAATGCGCCCAGCGCGGGATGTCCGGGGAATAGAACCTTCGACAATTGATTGCCCAGCACGACCACGTTGCGGCGCTGCGCGCCATCGAGATTGTTAAGCCAGCGCCCTTCCTGCAGCGGCAGGTAACTGATCTCGTTCAGCTGCGGCTCGGTCCCGAGAACTTCCCCGCTTCCGTTGGAAAACTCGCTGACCTCGTGCAAGTCTCCGCGCGAAATGATGGGGCAGGCATTCCGCACCTCCGGAGCGTGCCGTATGTCCTGATAGTCCTGGTACGTGAGCAGATAAGACCGCGCCGAAGACATGTTCCCTTGCACCGCCGGCGCCCGACCGGGGAACAGGAACATGATGTCTTTGCCGAATTCGGCCATTTCCCGCTTGTTGCCCGAGCGGAAGCCCTCCCCAACCCCGACCAGCAGGAGTAGGGATCCCACGCCCCAGGCGATGCCAAACATGGTGAGAAACGAGCGCAATTTGTGCGCCCACAGATTGCGGAAAATCTGTCCGAAAATATCTGTAACACTCCGCATAAAAGAACCCTCGAAAAATGTCTTGCGAGCGCGCCTGTAGCTTGGCCCTAAGAATAAAGACGGTGGAACCTATGCTTTAATGACAGAGGAAATCCGGCCTTTCCCACTGTGATGCAGAAATCGCGGCCCATGTCACCGTTTTTCGCGAGTAAGTGAGGCAAACGCACCCCTGCCTCACCCCTTTAGTGTAAGACGGCCCTCTCCTATAAAGGTTACGGCTGCAGAGGTCCGAATGTTCCACAATCGGCAGAGTTATCAGGCAATCCAACGGCCGGAAGGTCTTGGGTCTTGGGTCTTGGGTCTTGGGTTTTGGGTTTTGGGTTTTGGGTTTTTAAGGCGTCGGTGTGTCGGACCCCAAGACCTCAGGCCCAACACCTTAAGGCCCAAGACCTTCCCGACGTCCGACGCCCGGCGCCTAACGCTCGACCGTCACATCCATTACGTTGGTTATCTACGTATCGATTACGCCCACGCTACAGTGAAACCCATGACTCTTTCCTCGATGGTGGTCTCGCGCGACTGGCAGGAAATTAGCGTTCTGGAGTGCATCCTGGGCGGCCTTCACATGGACGTTTCGGTCGAGTGCGAACCTCAACGAGCTCTGGACCGGCTCTCCCACTCCAAGATCGACGCCCTCATCGTCGACTGCGACCTGAATGGAACTTCCCAGCTGTTTCACGAAATGCAGATGCCGGGGAGACAGTTCAACACCGTTCCTCTCGTGGTCATGGGCAAGCATCAGGACATGGCCATCCTGAATCAGACGGGCGCTCTATTCGCGTTCGAAAAGCCGATCTCGGTCGAGCAGGCCGTGCGCACGTTGTCGGCGGCGCGCTGCATGATCCTCGACGGACGCCTGCGCTATCACCGCATTGGGGTTGAAATCCCCGTTTCCCTCAAGCCAAAGGGGCACAAAAAGTTGGACGCGCACCTTGTCAATGTCAGTCAGGGAGGAATGCGGCTCGCGACCCACCAACCCCTTGATTCCGACGATTTTCAGATCTCCTGCGAGCTTCCAGGAGCCAAGTCGGAGTTGAGGGCGCAAGCCGAAGTCGTCTGGCAGGATGACAGCGGCAACGTCGGCGTTCGCTTCGTGAAGGTCCCGGCACAGCAGCAAAGGGCGCTGGAACTCTGGTTGGCCCAGCAATTTATAGCGAACTAACGCCACGCAGCACGAGGGATTTCCTTCGTTTGCCCTCGTGTTCTTTGCAGTGAAAGCAATTTCTCAGCTAGCGAAACGTCTCTTCCCTGATCTCACGATCCTGGCTCTCGGACTCGGCAATGCGCGCCAGCCTCGTCCCCAGACTTCCCCCCGCGAAGTAACGAAAGAATGCCCAATACAACCCGGCCATGGTCAAAGCAGCGCCGCTGACCATTGGCAGCGGCCATTTCGGAGCTTCCCGCGTCACCGAGAGGAAGACGAGCGTAAACAACAACAGGGACGCAAAGACAACCAAGCCGTCGACGGTCCACGCCAGTGTCCGCCCGGTCAGTGGCTGCGATAGCCAGTCCAAATCGGCCGAAACAGGTTCCGTCTCACCAATCTCGCCTTCTTCTTCGATCACAGGTTCCGGTGGTTCCCGCCGAACCGGCAGCGCAATCACTTTTACCGGGCTGGCCGAGACCAAGAGTCCGTCGTCTTCCTCCGCAGCCGCAATCGAGGGGCGGCCATTGCCTGGCGCATGGACCCGC
Organism: Candidatus Sulfotelmatobacter sp.; assembly: GCA_035279505.1. Classification (GTDB taxonomy): domain Bacteria; phylum Acidobacteriota; class Terriglobia; order Terriglobales; family Acidobacteriaceae; genus Sulfotelmatobacter. The sequence goes on from DATEHP010000146.1 coordinate 6,514, forward strand.
ACTTCGCTCTCAGGCCGGGGAGCGAAGATTGATCCGGAGTGCTCGGCATGCAGCGAAATACCTTCCAGAAGATTGCCAAAAATCCATTGGTTGATCTGCTGCTTCAATACAGGAGGCATGTCGAGAAAACGAATGCCGCACTGGCCCGAGAAAGTCGCCCACACGACTTCGGCGCGCGTCTCCACCTGCAACCGCGGGTAGCGCAACTCGAAGCGCACCCGCAACTGCTGCCGCGGACGCACCGCCGCCACCAC
>DATEHP010000147.1:0-16724 GCA_035279505.1 Candidatus Sulfotelmatobacter sp.
GCCGCCATAAAATCCAGCGCCCGCCCGATATAAGGTTTGAGCTGTTTACGCGGCACCACGGCATCCAGCATCCCATGCTCTAGAAGAAACTCGCTGCGCTGGAACCCTGGCGGAAGCTTCTGCCGGATGGTCTGCTCGATCACCCGCGGTCCGGCAAAGCCGATCAATGCCCCAGGCTCTGCGATGTTCAAATCTCCCAACATTGCGAACGAGGCTGTCACGCCTCCAGTCGTTGGGTCGGTCAGAAGGGAAATGTACGGGACCTTCGCGTTATCCAGTCTAGCCAGGGCCGCTGAGATCTTGGCCAGTTGCATCAGGCTGATCACGCCTTCCATCATCCGCGCCCCGCCCGACGCCGAGACGATGATCAAAGGTGTGCGTGAATCCAGTGCCCGTTCTACCGCGCGCGTAATGGCCTCGCCAACCACCGCCCCCATACTCCCACCGATAAACGAATATTCCATCACGCTGGCGATCACCGGGCGTCCCATCAGCTTGCCCTGCGCATTGATCACCGCGTCCTTCAGCCCGGTGTCCTTCTGTGCCTGCTTCAAGCGCGAGGAATAAGGCTTCAGGTCAACGAATTTGAGCGGATCGGTCGACGAAATATCCCCGTCGAACGTGGTGTACTGGTTGTCGTCGAGCAACTGCGCGAGCCGAGTACGTGCATCAATCCGGAAGTGCTTGTCGCACTTCGGACACACGTTCATGTTCTCTTCCAGATCCTTCTTCCATATGATTTGCCGGCAGCTCTCACACTTCACCCACAACCCTTCGGTGCGAACTTTCTTCTCGCCCGAAGTATCCAGCTCCCCGGATTCCCGCTTAAACCAAGCCATAAGATTGAGTAATTCGGTAATTTAGTAATTTCGCAATTTCAAACTCTCTCTGGCTGACGAGCGTTTTTTCAATTACCAAATTACTCAATTACAAAATCAGTACTCGATTCCTCTCTGTGCCATCACGCCCTTCTCGTACGCATGCTTTACCTGGCGCATCTCGGTGACCGTATCAGCAATCTCGATGATTGTCGGGTGCGCGTTACGGCCCGTCAAGATGACGTGCACCAGCTCGGGCTTCTTTCGAAGACTCTCCACCACCCTGGCCGGGTCGAGCATGCCATAACTGATGGCGTAGTTAATCTCGTCCAGCACCACAAGATCCCATACGCCCGACTGAATCGACGTTTCGGCTTCAGCCCACGCCTCTTCGACCATGCGGACATCTTCCGGATCGGGCTTCTCGGCTCCCACCTTCACGAAGCCGCGCCCCATCTGCTTCATGACAAACTTGTCACCGAAAGCCTGCACCGCATCGAGCTCGCCGTAGTGCCAGGAGCCTTTCAGGAACTGCAACATCAGCACTCGCAGTCCCTGCCCCACTGCACGCAACGCCGTGCCCATGGCGGCGGTAGTCTTGCCCTTGCCAGGCCCCGTGTTGACGATAATGAGACCTCGACGAACGTCCGCCATGCTTTTCTAGACGTTTGATTCTACTAGATCGATCATGGCCCTGCCCGGAATTGAGCTCTCAATTGAGCTCTCAGTTGTCCACCGATCGAGACCAAACCTCCTGTCCACTACCGGACACTCCACACCGGGAGTGGACATCTTGGAGGTAGCAACCGGGGCCTTCGTGTTCATTTCTCAACCAGTTAGTTGGTTGCAGGCTGGAAGCGAGCTTGCACAAGTTACACAAAATGGGCCCCACAACGACTCAAAGACAAACAAATTGCCGCTCGGTTTCGTCTGTCATGTGTAGGAAGCGGACTCGGAACGAAAAGGATGCGACGTTCACCGGCTGTGAGTTATGAAAATGATTTATCAAATCAAGAATTTTTCCACGGAACTCTTGCATCCAAAGTTGCGTAGCTCGGTCCAGCGGATCTCTGTCCCCTCGCAAACCGCGGAGGTCTCATGGTAGTCAACAAGTGTATATCGTTTCTGTTCTGCCTTCTGGTACCTATGCCAGTCTGGGCAGCGCAGCGCGTCTCAGCTCGCCCCAAGCCTGCCATGGATACCGGAGACCAGGAATCTATCCGGGAAATCATCGATATGGAGCATCAAGCTCGCGAGGCTAGCCTGCGCCGCGACGTCGAATTTTCACAGAGAACCCTCGCTGAAGACTACGTCGCTATTACTCCTCTGGGCCAGGTCACGACCAAGCAAGACACTGTCTCAGCCCGCAAGAGCGGCCAGCTGAAATACGATACGATCAACGTCACCGATATGGTTGTGCGCGTCTATGGCGACATGGCCGTCGTAACTGCCCGCGCCGACGTAAAGGGTCATCAACTAGGAGAAGACTTCAGCGGCCCGTATCGCTACACCCGAGTGTGGGTCCGCCGCACTGGACACTGGCTGGCAGTGAGCTACCAGGCCACCGTCACCCAATAGTCGCAAGTCGCTTTCCTCTGTGTCCCTCTGTACCCTCTGTGGTAAAGAATGAAACCCAGAGGGCTCTCCCCGTGAACTGGATCAATAGTCGCCGTAGGCAAAGCGTCTACCTCACGTGTCTGGTGGGCGCTATGTTCGTTTGCGCACCGGTATCGCAAGGTCAAGACCAAGCACTTTCTCCGGAACATCGTAGCCAGATTGAGGCGGCAGTCTCCCGGTTCATGGCCTCGACCCACGTACCCGGACTCTCGGTCGCAGTCGTCGAAGACGGAAAGTATGAATGGGCCGCAGGCTTTGGCTTCGCCGATCTGGAGAACAATGTCCCGGCCAGCGAGCACACGCTCTTCCGGCTGGCGTCGATCTCGAAGTCACTCACCGCAGTCGGAGCCATGGAACTCTGGGAACACGGAAAACTGGAACTCGATAGTCCCGTCCAGAAATACTGCCCGTCTTTCCCGCGCAAATCCGCTCCAATCACGACCCGCCAGGTCATGGGACACCTCGGCGGCATTCGCCACTACAAATCGGACTCGCAAGAAGACCCGGAGGTGGGCAATACGAAGCACTTCGACAGCCCGATCCAGGCTGGCCTCGACTTCTTCAAGAATGATGCTTTAATTGCAGAACCCGGTTCCCACTTTCACTATTCAACCCAGGGCTACACGTTGGTGGGTTGCGTAATCGAGGGAGCGTCCGGCTCGGGCTACCTCGACTACATGCGCCAGAATGTCTTACAGCCAGCCGGGATGGACCATACCCAAGCCGACGATCGATTCGCCATCACTCCCTACCGCACGCGTTTCTACCAGAAGACAAAATCGGGCACGGTTGAGAACGCCGATTTCCTTGACTCCAGCTACAAAATCCCCGGCGGCGGATGGCTTTCCTCGGCAGAAGACATGGCCCACTTCGAAGTGGCCATGCTCAATGACAAGCTCATAAAGCGCACCAGCCGCGACCTGATGTGGACTCCTCTGAAGCCTGGCGACGGATCGAAGGATAGCTACGGCCTGGGTTGGGGAATTGTCGACAACGATGGCGTTCGCGGCGTTGGACACAACGGCGGCCAGCAAGGGACGAGCACCTCTTTCATCGTGGACCCGGAGCACCGCACCGGAGTCGTGGTGCTCACCAACATGGGCAGTCTCGACCCTGACCAGCTTGCCCATGAAATAATGAAGGTGCTAGTCGGTAAGAATACCCCCGCGAAGTGAGATCCGAGATGGAAGGCGCCTACTTGACACCTTTCTCCGGATTCCACGAGCCCTGCTCCTTGCGAACAAACACAATCTGCCCGACATGATACGCATTATGCGTGCCGATGCGAGCGATCTCCGGAGCCCATTTCTGCAGCTTCTGCTCATCCGCAGACTCAACGAATTTCTCTAGTTCGCTCATCACCTGGTTGAGTTGCTTGACCGTATCGTTCCACTTCTTGGTGTCAAAGTCGTTGAAGGTTTCGTCGTTGTTGCCGCTGAACTTCTTTTCCGGCTCGCCCTTGAACTTCTCCAGCTCCCGCTGATTCCAGAACAGCAAATGATAGGTCAGCTGTCCCACCGAATGATTCCCTTTGCCATCCGTCCAGCTAGCCTGCTCGGCGGTCACACCGTCCACAGCTACATCAACGGGCACGAACCAGTCTTTCTGATCATGAGTTGTATGCAATTGCTCCAACAAGATGCTTCGCAACGTGACCGGCTTCGAATTCTGCCCGAAGACGGGAAACGACAGCAACGCAATCAAAGCGGTGGCGACAGTTTTCATAAGCAGAATCCTCCAGGAGAACCTGATGCCAGAATTGCAAACTAAAACGCCCCCTGCACTCAATGTCCCGAATGATACGGATGTCCCTTCAAGATCGTAAAGGCCCGGTAGACCTGTTCCAGCAAGACCACCCGCGCCAGCTCATGTGCCAGCGTCATCTTGCCCAGCGAGATCACACTTGCCGCGGCGGACCGGGTCTCCGCGGAAAAGCCGTCCGCGCCTCCGATTGCGAATACCAGCGGCAACGGATTGCGGTCCTGATAATCCCCCAGAAACTTCGCGAACTGCTCCGAGGAGAATTCCTTGCCCCGCGAGTCCATCAGCGCCAAGGTTGACTTCGTCGCGGTCCTCGCGTCCTTTCCGAATTTGGCCAGCAGGTCGGCCTCGTCGCGCACCGTGACCCCCTCCACTTGCGCGTAGCGTGAAATCCGCTTCAGATACTCTTCCGTTAGCGAAGCGATCGCAGGTTCCTTGGTCCTGCCGATCCATGCGATCTTGATCTTCACGAAGCCTCATTTCCTTCCAGAGGCGAGCACCACGGACGCCCCGAAGGCGATTTTCTGACCGTCAGAGAAGCGGTTGACAGCCGCGTGCACTTCGGCGTGAATTTGCGGCCAGAGGTCGGCAGGAACCCGCTCCAGCATCGCACGAAACGGAACGCTCACCGATTGCGCGTACTCCCACACTTCTTCGGCCGGCCCCGGCCACGTCCAGGGTAACGTCTGGTTTTCTTCCTTCACATCTCGAAAACCTGCGCTCCGCAGAATGGCCGACAGGCTGCCCTGCTCAGCGTAGCGAAAGGGATTGGGATCGCCGGGTGAAAGCAGTGGCCCGCCAACGTGGCGGTGGACCACGCCCATCATGCTCTGCCAATAAGGTTGGTCGAAACTGCCCCATGCGAGGAAGCAACCATGAGCTCCGGGACGCAGCACACGCAGCAACTCTCGAAACGCCAGCTTTGGATCGCGAAAGAACATCACGCCGAAACGGGACGTAGCCAAATCGAAACTATTTTCTGGGAACGGCAGCGAATGCGCATCGCTCGGCAGTGTAGTGAAGTTGGTTAGCCCGCGATTCCGCGCGCGCTTTGCGGCAATTTCCAGCAGGTCCGCGCTCAGATCGAGCGCGATCACCTGCCCTTGTGGCCCGACGCGACCGGCAAGCGTAATCGCAGGCTCGCCTGTGCCGCTGGCCAAATCCAGAACTCTCATCCCGGCTTGCGGCTGCGAGTATTCCACCAGCGCTTCGGTGGCAAGCTGGCCCATAGTCGCCGATTTGGCTTTCCACTTTTCGGAGGCCACGAGCCGGTATTGCGATCCCCAGCTGGGCTCAGAATGAGGCTTGGAGGTCATAGTGCAACGTCCCGAAGAAGTTGTCGTCCCAGGCTAAGCAGAAGAACTTCCATGCGACAAACTGAGAACTGGGAACCGAGAACTGGGAACCGAGAACTGAGAACCGAGAACTGCAACGAATCAGGCCTTCACTCTTCTCTTCTTCTTTTTCGGAGCCGCTTTCGTCGCAGCTTTTCGCGCGCGGGGCGCCGCCTTCAAGTCGGAAGGTTCCAGCCGTTTCGCCGATTTCCAAAGCCGCTCCAGATCGTAGAACTTGCGCGCCTTCTCGGAGAATACGTGCACAACGAAATCGACGTAATCGATCAGCACCCATTCGGCCTGCTTGTACCCCTCGACGTGCGTCGGCCGGAGCCCCGTCTTCTTCAGTTGCAGTTCGACTTCATCGGCAATGGCCTGTACCTGCCGCGGGTTGGTCCCGCTGCACAACACAAAGTAGTCGGTAAACGCGCCCGACCCCTTTTCCATTTCGAGGATGCTGAGTTCTTCGGCCTTTTTTTCGAGGCAGGCTTGAATGGCAGCAGTGATTTGTTTCTTCGTTTCGCTCTTCTTCATTCGCTCATCGGTCGTCGGACATTTAGCCGCGGCTGAATTTCAATTGTAATCGAGCTTCCTCAATCGCCCTGGTCACCATTTACTGGCCGGACTTCTTGGATTCTGCGGCGGCACGCTCACGCAGTTTCGCCATGGTTGCCGCCGACGGATCCTTCCGCTTGCCGCTCTTATTACGACGCTTGGTTTTCGTAACGTAATGGTTTTGAGCCATGAAATCTCCTTAGTACAGTCTTCAGCGGTTGGGGACGCCTGCCCTTGATTGTTTGACTTATCGCCTAAGGCGAGGTGGAAAGTCTGGAACTATCATAACTGGTGGGAAGCGTTCGCGCTCTCCAGTTACGGACTATTTATAGAGACCCATCTTCTTGATGTACTCCGCGACCGCAGGCTCTACAAACCGTCCCAACGGCTTACCCGAGCTCGCCGCCTGTCGGATGGCGGTTGCCGACGCCGGTTGACGGAGGTCCTCCACCAAATGAAGGCTCACCCCCGGCAAAACCAGGTCTCCGGTCGCAACCTGTTTGTGAAAAGGCTTCGTCACTTCCGGCCGTGGGCGCAACTTTTCCGGCAAAGCATTCGCCACATCCGCCAGCGAAAACCCCGGCCGTCCCGCCACGATGAACTCGCACTCCCGAAATAGCGATTCCGCCAGATGCCACTTCGCAATCTCTGCAAAGGCGTCCATTCCGATCAACAGAAATAACTGATCACTGGTCTTAAGTGACTGCTTCAGGCGCCGCACCGTATCAATCGTGTAGTTCGGCCTGTCTTTCTTCCTGCTCTCGCCCTCCTCAGGCGCTTCCAACAGCGAGGGTACAAACGCCTTCTCATTCGCGGTGGCCAAGGTCAGCATGGCAAATCGGTGAACGAACGGTGTGAGGGGCTGTTTCTGCTTGTGCGGGGGACTATTCGCCGGAACGAAGTAGACGCGGTGTAGTTTGCAACGCTCCATCGCGGCTCGTGCCAGTGCCACGTGCCCACGATGTACGGGATCAAAGGTTCCTCCGAATAGTCCAATATTCATGTTTGGGCGGCGCTAACATCCTACCAAGTCGATCTAGTGTGCAGATTCTGACCTTTCCTTGCAAGCTCCATAACTATGGGTCACGCACGGGTAGCCCCGCGTCCTGCTGGCTAATGGACTCCCTGCCCTTGTCCTCTCGCCGCAACCAGATGAACTCCTGTAACTATCCTGTTTTACAATTAGGCACTAGGATGAGCGTTATATGCGAGTAACCCTCCCCTTACTCCGCATTCCGCCCGCCCGCGCACCAATCCTGCGCTATGGGGTTGCTGTGCTCAGCACCGCCTTGGCGCTGATCCCGACAGTCCTCCTGGCCGATGTCTCGGAAAGCCGCCTCGCCCTCTTCGGCGTCGCGGTGATGGTAAGTGCCTGGTACGGCGGCTGGAAGCCCGGAGTTGTTGCTACCGCATTCGCTCTGACTGTGAGTGCCTACTTTACGCTGGTTGGCGAGCACACGCCTGACCAGCTGCGGACGGCCATCCTTCGCCTGTCTCTGTTCTTCTTTGTGGCGATGCTGATCTGTTGGCTGAACGCCGCTTTGCGCGCAGCCCAGGAGAATTTACGCCGTTCCGAAGCGAACTTCCGCTCTCTGGTTACGAACGCGCCGTATGGCATCTGCAGCTGCGATTCCACCGGCAAGATCCTCGATGCCAATCCGGCATTCCTCGAACTGCTCGGCCTGAGTTCTCCTAACGATGTCATCGGCCAGCACATTTTCAGTCTTTATGCCGACAGCGAGCAGTGGTTCGACCTCGCCGATTACCTGCGCTCCTCCGCTCCCTTTCATGGATTGACCGCAGAATGGAAGCGGAAGTCCGGAACCACTGGGGTGCGGGTTTCCGGCCGCGCTGTCACCAACGGTCGCAAGGACGATGTTGTGTTCGAGATCTTCGCCGAAGACGTGACCGAGCGCCGCGCCCTGGAACAGCAACTCCGCCAGTCGCAAAAGATGGAAGCCGTCGGACGTCTTGCTGGAGGCATTGCCCACGACTTCAACAACCTGCTGATGGTGATCTCCGGGTACTCAGAATTCCTTCTCGAGCGTCTCGGCGGCGAGCCTCATCTGCGCGGCCCGGCCCAGGAAATTGCCAGCGCCTCGGAGCGCGCCTCGTCCTTGACTCGCCAGTTACTGGCATTCAGTCGAAAGCAGATGCTGGCGCCCCGGATCATTAACCTCAACGACATCGCGACCGAGAACCTGAAAATGCTCACGCGCATGATCGGCGAGGACATCGACCTGGTCATGACCCCAGGGAAAAATCTCTGGTCGGTCCGCGCCGATGCCGGACAGATCGAACAGGTCATCATGAACCTCGCGGTGAACGCACGCGATGCCATGCCCTCCGGCGGCAAGCTCACGATCGAGACCGCGAACATTACCCTCGACGAGGAATATGCCCGCCTGCACGCGCCTTCGCGTGCGGGCGACTACGTGATGGTCTCGATCAGCGACACGGGCGCGGGCATGGATTCCGACACGCAGTCGCACATTTTTGAACCCTTCTTCACCACAAAGGGCCCGAAGGGAACAGGCTTGGGACTCTCCACGGTCTACGGCATCGTCAAGCAGAGCGGCGGATATATCTGGGTCTACAGCGAAGTGGGCCGTGGCACCACCTTCAAAATCTATCTTCCGCGCGTGCCCTCGATCGAAGAGCCAGCGGTGCATACCCTCATACCTCCCGCTCAGTTCCAGAAGGTGGAACCGGGCACAGAAACGATCTTGTTGGTGGAGGACGAAGCCAATCTGCGCTACCTCGCGCGGCAGTATCTCGAGAAGCAGGGCTATAGAGTGATCGAGGCCGCTGACGGCGCCGTCGCCATGCAAATCGCGGTTGCGCACGAAGGAGTCATTCACCTGCTGTTGACCGACGTCATCATGCCCGGCATGAACGGACGCGAGCTCGCGCAGCGCATTTCTGAAATTCGCCCCAACGTCAAAGTGCTGTATATGTCCGGTTACACCGAAAACGTGATTGGACAAGACGGCACGCTGGATGCCGGTGTTCGCCTGCTCCAGAAACCCTTTAACCTTCGCGACCTCAAGAGCAAGGTGCGCGAAGTGCTCGATGCAACTCCAACTCCCCCGGAGGTCGTTATGTCCATGCAGTCCGCTGAACCTCAACCCACCACGCGAACCCGGCACGCTCCGCCAGCTCGCGCGCAACGATTCCAGCTTCACCTGCCCTTGCGGTATCGCCGACTCGGCGAAACACAATGGCATGTGGGCAAAACCGAGAACATCAGCCGTTCTGGATTGCTCTTCCAGAGCGATGACGTGTTGCAACCCAATTCTCAGTTGGAAATTAACCTGGTATTGCCCGCCGAAATCGCCGGCCTCGCCGGCACCGAAGTCGTTTGTCGCGGAGAAGTCGTCCGCACTGTTGAACGGCAGGGCGAATCAGTCAGTCCGGCACTGGCCGCACGGATTCTGCAATACCACTTCCAACATGGCCCTTTGCCACGGGCGTAAACTGATCGCTGGGTTTTGTGGGTAAGTTCGTTCTGGGAGAGGCGGCCTGTAAAGGCCGCCTTTGCATTTCTGCTGCGGACGCGGACCAAAGATTTTCACCACAGAGTTAGTAATGAGCGGGGGGTGCTCACAACCGAGCGTGAAAACAGGCGTCATCCCGAAGCCCCGCGTTTTTTCCAGCGGGGCGAGGGATCTCCCCCACATGCACTCTAGAGGCGAGATCCTTCACTCCGCCTGAAGAACGGCTCCGCTCAGGATGACCCCCGCTGGGGATCCATCCGTAATTTTTGAGAGAGGAGAAGCTTTTGACAACTATCAAGCTTCTTGCGTTGCGTTCTTCAGATCTTGCTCGCGCAGGTCCTGGACTCTTTCCGCGACCGCGTACTTTAGCTCCTCGATGCCTTTCCCTGTGACCGCCGATATCTCGTAGAGCTTCAGCTTCTTTTTCTTGGCATACTTCTTGAGCGCCGCCAATTTGTCCTTGTTCACGACATCAATCTTTGACGCGGCCATGATCATCGGCTTGTCTTCGAGATGGGCGCCAAAGCTGGCCAATTCGTCAAGAATCACTTCGACATCTTTGGTTACGTCATCGCGACCGCTGGAATCAGAAACGTCGACCAGGTGAACCAGAAGCCGCGTGCGTTCGATGTGCCGCAAGAACTGCGTGCCCAGTCCGGCGCCGGTATGCGCGCCCTCAATCAATCCTGGGATGTCGGCCACCACAAAGCTGATCTCGTCTCTGGCGTCGCCGACAGCGACCACGCCGAGATTCGGTTCGAGGGTAGTGAAGGGATAATCGGCAATTTTCGGGCGTGCCGAAGAAATGCGCGAGATAAGCGTAGACTTGCCAACGTTGGGATAACCAACCAGCCCAACATCGGCGAGCAGTTTCAATTCAAGCCGGTACGTATGCTCTTCGCCCGGTCTGCCGGCCTCGTGTTCCCGAGGAGCCTGGTGCACCGAGGTGGCAAAGCGCGCATTCCCGCGCCCTCCGCGGCCTCCGCGCGCGATGACGAAGCGCTGATCGGCCTTCGTAAACTCGAAAGCCTTCTCGCCCGTCTCATCGTCATACACGATCGTTCCGACAGGAACCTTGAGAACCACGTTTCCACCCTCGCGCCCGGTCCTGTTCGAACCTTCGCCATGCCGGCCACGTTCTGCCGTGTGCTCAGGGTTGAAACGAAAATGCACGAGCGTATTGTGGCGCTCGCTCGATTCCATCACGACGTCGCCGCCCTTGCCGCCATCACCGCCGGAGGGCCCTCCTCGCGGCACAAACTTCTCCCGGCGGAAGGCCATGCAGCCGCTGCCGCCGTCGCCGGCCTTGACTCGAATTTTGGCTTCGTCGATGAACATTGCAGTCGTTCGTCGTTGCTCGTTAGCTTAAAAAATCGTCGAGTTCGATGACAGGTTGGCCAACGATTTTCGGCCAACGACCAAAAGAAAATGCCTCGTCCCGAAGGCGAGGCAGTATGGAGCGGGCACTCCCTGCCCGCGAGTAGCCCTACTTCGCTTCTACCGGCTCGACCATCACGAACTTGCCCATGGATCCCTTGTCCATGAACTTGATCCTACCCGTGATCTTGGCAAACAGGGTGTCGTCTTTGCCCCGGCCGACATTGAGCCCGGGCTTCACGCGCGTACCACGCTGCCGCACAATGATGGTTCCACCCGGCACGACCTGCCCGCCAAATGCCTTGAATCCAAGCCGCTGCGAATTCGAATCGCGGCCGTTTCGTGAAGTGCCTTGCCCTTTTTTATGCGCCATAAATTCTCCAGTAGCGCCGGCGTCTCGCCGGCTGTCGCGAGGGCGGCTCCGCCCTCACAGCTTAATTATTTCTTCTTCGCCGCTTTCTTCGCAGCCTTCTTGGGGGCGGCTTTCTTCTTGACCTTCGCCTTCGGCGCAGCCTCGTGATCTTCCGCCTCAGCCGCCTTCACCTTCTTCGGCTTCGCTTCTTTCTTCGGCAGATCCGGAGCCTTGAAACTCTGTCCGCCGAATGCAATCTCGGCGATCCGGACCGACGTAAACGCCTGCCGGTGTCCCCGAAGTTTCTTGTACTGCTTCTTGCGCTTGTAATGGAAGACGAGAATTTTTGCGCCGCGGCCTTCGCCCACGACTTCGCCGACAACCCGCGCATCCGGCTGGTTGCCGACTTGTCCTTCTTCGCCGGAAACCGCCACCACTGGAAACTCAACTTGACCGTCGGTCCCGTTCAGTTTCTCGACTCGAATCACATCGCCGGGCGCCACCCGGTACTGCTTCCCACCGGCGCGGATAACCGCGTACATACGTCTGCCTCCGTCAAATGTCGTGTGAAATCAGCCCGTGAACGGCACTCGAAAAATGGACTTACAATACAACTCCCTTAAGGCGCACACCAGCGCTGCCCGGGCCAGCTGATTTCCTCTGCTTGCTGTGTTTTCCGCCCCGGCGCTTCAGCAGCCAAGGCAGGCGTCCCCAGAACGGGTCGGCGAGTACAGTCAAACCTGATCATTTTATCGTGCGCTGTGGAAATCGGTCAAACTGGAACCATCAAACGTGCCCCTTGCAAACGCCTGCTTTTCCTATAGCATGCTGCACACAATGCCTGAAGTTCTTCTTCCTACGGAAGCCGAGGTTGCACCGACCCCCCCCGATGGTTTCGCTCATTCCCCGTGGGCGGCGCCTGTTCGCTCTCGGAGTCGTACTGTCCGTCAGTCTCCTTCACTTCATTTTCGCGTCTTTCTATTATCTGCTCGGCGGAAGCGTACCTCGGGGCGCACTCGAGTTGCGTCTTGTCGGCGCCTTACTCGCAGAATCCACGTCATTGCTGGTGTTGTGGTATGTGGTCTCCGAGCGCGGGTCGGGCTGGAGAACCATCGGTTGGACCCCGGATTGGAAAGACCTTCCCGAGGGATTCGGCCTGCTCATCGTGGGCTATCTGGCTACCATTCCGCCGGTGCTTGTCTTTCAGGCCGCTTATCGTTCCTTCGCAGGACACTACCTGCATGCGAAGTCGCTCGAGTCGGTGCTCGGCTTTGGGATCTCCCTATTCTCTGTAGCATTCGTATTGATCAATCCGTTCTTTGAGGAACTCATCGTTCGGGCTTACACGATGTCGGAAGTCATGGACCTTGGCGGCAGCCGCCTGCTCGCAATCGTAGTCAGCGTCTCTCTTCAAATGAGCTACCACTTCTACCAGGGAGTCTTGCGGAGTATCGCGATCGCTGCCACCTTTACGGTCTTCTCCATCTACTTTTCGAGGACGAGGAGAATCGCACCGATTATTCTCGCGCACTTCTGTTTCGACGCCCTGGCGCTCGTCAAGGGAACTTTCTAACTTTGTGCTTACTCCAGGAAATGTGCGAGAATTTCGCCGGATTCCCGGAGGAACCTCAATGCTGAAGCGTTTTCTTGGCGTTTCCCTGTGCCTGTTTGTAATCACCTTGTCAGCAGCCGCGCAAGCCAAAAAGCCGGCCGCGAAAAAGGCCTCTGCTGGCCCCGCTCCCGATAAAGCCTATCTGCAGAAGATCTGGGACGGCTGGTCAACCTTAGATCCCGCGAATACCGCCAAGTTTTATGCCGCCGGTCCCAATACCTTTTTCGATATCGCCCCCCTGAAGTACAACAGCTGGGAAGAATATGAGAAGGGCGTGAAGGGCGTGCTCGCCGGATACAAAAGTGCCAAGTTCACTGTCAATGACGATGCCGCAACCCATTCTCACGGCGACCTGGTCTGGGCCACGGCCACAGTGCACGAAGAGATGACCAGCAAGGCAGGCAAAGTGGAGATGGGAAATTTCCGCTGGACCGTGGTTTTCGAAAACGAAGATGGCAAGTGGCTGATCGTGCACGAACACGTTTCCGCCCCGTTGCAGTAAGGCACGGGCCAGGGGTCGGGGATCAGGGGTCAGCAAATACTTGTCACGTTCAGTTTGCGAGCGCCGATCCCTAGCCCCTGACCCCTAATCCCTGCTCTTCAATACGATTTCCAGAAGAAGTACACGGTCATTCCTGCCCCAACCAGCACCACGAACCATCGAATCCACACCTGCGGCAATTTCTGTGCGTAGTGCGCACCCAGGTATCCACCGGCGATCCCCCCCAGGATCATCACGATGCCGTGTCTCCAGTAGATGGCGCCGGCAATGATGAACGTCACCACGGCAACTCCATTGATCACTGAACCCATCACGCTCTTGAGCGCATTCATCGCATGGATGTCGGTCATGCCCAAGGCCGCCAACATCGCTAACATGACGATTCCCATGCCGCCGCCGAAGTAGCCGCCGTAGACGGCGACACACAGCTGAAAAAAACTGGCCCCGGCCAACGCAAGCTTGGTGGTCTCGTGCTCGATGACGGATCTCCTTCCTCCCGCAATCTTTTTTCCGAAAGCAAATAACAGAGTCGCGCCCAGCGTGAGCCATGGGAGCACGCGCATGAAAGTGTGAGCGGGAGTCTTCAGGAGCAGAAATGCGCCTGCAACACCGCCCGCCAGGCTTACCGTCAGCAGCGGGATGAAGACACGACGCGGAACATCCAGGCGCTTGCGATACGCGCCTCCACTGGCTGCGGCGCCAGTCCACAGCGCAATCGTGTTTGTGGCATTCGCCGGAATGGGCGGCACGCCGGTGAATAACAACGCGGGAAATGCGATGAAGCTGCCGCCTCCAGCCACGGAATTCAGGGCTCCGCCAAGGGCACCGGCAACGAAAAGGAAGATGATGGTTTGCAGGGTCAAGCAGTAAGGTGTACCAGAAAGGTCTTTGCACCGCCAATCGACTAACCTTTATCCGAGCACCCCGTCTGATGCTGAGGAGATTTATGATCCGAATGCTCGCGGTGTTCTCTCTCGCGGTGGTCACCCTTCCACCACTGCGGGCTCAACAAGCTTCCGCTACTCCACAAAACCCATGTGCTGCCCCGCAACAGAAACAGTTCGACTTCTGGGTCGGCGAATGGGAACTGAGTTGGCCAGGAGAGAAGCCTGGCGAGACCGGCCATGGCACGAACACCATTAGACGCATCATGGACGGCTGCGTGGTACAGGAGAACTTCTCAGGCGGCGATTCGATGCACCTGCGCGGCACGAGCGTCTCTACCTTCGAGGCCAACTCCGGCCATTGGAAGCAGACGTGGGTCGATAACGAAGGCGGCTATCTGGATTTCTCCGGTGAGTTTAAGGATGGGCAGATGGTCCTGCACCGTGAAGCCGTCCGCAACGGCGCGAAGATTCTTCAACGCATGGTGTGGAAGAACATCAGCGCAAACGAAATGGACTGGAGTTGGGAAGCCTCCCGCGACGGTGGAAAGACCTGGCAGGTGAACTGGCCGATCCACTACAAACGCAAAGGCTGACCTACGCACGAATTACTACTGTAACCAATCGTAAAACCAGCGCCGCTCCCGGAACATCTCCACCTCGACAGGGTTAATATCGTCTGAGGGGATCATGCGCCATCCAATTATTCTGCTCGTCGCTATCCTGATCTGCAGTGTCGCTTGGGGGCAGACCGCAGCGCCAACAAATGCTCCATCAAGTCAGCCATCCACACCGGACAATAACATGTCAGGAATGTCCCGTCACGACATGTCAGACATGAAAGACATGCCGATGTCCAGCGATGAAGATGACAGCCAGGCCAGCGCGCATGTCATGCATTCGATGGAAGGCCACATGGATATGGGCCCGCACGTGAAGATGTCTGCTCTGCGCCAGCCTAAGCCCGGCGATGCCGCCCGCGCACAACAGGTCGTCGAAGCCGCGCGCAAAACTTCGGAAAAATACAAGGACTATCACGCCGCGCTCGCCGATGGTTTCAAGATCTTTCTGCCGAACATCCCGCAGAAGATGTATCACTTCACCAACTATGGCTATGGCATGGAAGCTGCCTTTCATTTCAATCCAGAACATCCCACGTCTCTGCTTTACGAGAAGCATGGTGATGACTACAAACTGATCGGGGTAATGTACACCGCGCCGAAGCGGCTCACGGAAGACCAGCTCGACGAGCGGATTCCGCTGAGTGTGGCCCAATGGCACGAGCATGTGAATTTCTGCGCTCCTCCGGCCGACAAGAGGAGTGAGATGTTTCAGCCGCATCCCAAGTTCGGCCTAAGAGGATCAATCACCACGCAAGACGCGTGTGATGCGGCGGGAGGAACGTTTCGCCCGGTGATCTTTAACTGGATGGTCCATGTCTACCCGTTCGAAACAAATCAGGCAAACATCTGGTCAGTTGAGCGTCAGCACGGTGACGCAGACTAGTTCATCGACGCAGTTCAATCTTCATTTTCGCGGGCCACATTCCGGCGGCCCGCGCCATTTTCCTCACAAAACATCACCCCTATGTTCCTTGCAGCATTCATCGAATGCATTCAAAGTTTTGCTATCCGAAGCACTCAGACATCGTCCAAATGAAAGCAGCAGGAAAGCTTCAGCGAAGGGAACTTCGAAGACGGGAAGCACGTAACTCCCGGAAGCGAGTAGACAGCCAGCAGGGGTGATCTGGCCGAGGTAGATTCAATATCAATTGCGGGGTCTGGGGATTCTCTCACACTCGGTTTGGCGGCCCAGGTGAGAAAACCCCCATGCGGAGGCGCAGGCTTTGTGGCCTTTGCGCTCAACCCCGGCGGCAGCATTGTAGGCGATTCGCGGCGAAACACAAGTGTTTTCTCGCGTTGTTCGTGAACCGGGCCGCCCCTAACTAATTCCGATCTTTCGGGGAAGAAAAAGGAGCTGCTATGAAGTTCGCGACCGTTACGAAGAGTTTGGTAGTGGGGTTGGCTTTGACGCTGGCCTCCAGCGCGTTTGCCGCCAGCAAGGCAAACCTGACCTTGAACAATCCAACCAGTATCAATGGAACCAGTCTCAAAGCCGGCGAGTACAAGCTCCTGTGGGATGGCAACGGCCCCAACGTGGAAGTCAGTATCATGCAGGGGAAGAAAGTGGTCGCTAAGGTTCCGGCAAAGGTCGTCGACCTGAACCAGTCTTCTGCCAATGACGCCGCACTGCTGAAGCAAAATAGCGACGGGACTACCACCCTCTCTGGGGCTCGCTTCCAGGGCAAGAAATTCGCCCTCGAACTCGGCGAGGCCAGCGATGGCATGCAGGCCGGATCCAGCAAGTAGAACCTGGGCGTATATCTTCGGTACACAAAAGTGAAGGGAGCACCCG